>PWGX01000006.1 GCA_003554615.1 Syntrophomonadaceae bacterium | reverse complement strand
GAGTGATTTCACGAAAGAGTGTTGAGAAAGGATAAAGTGAAATAATTGGAAATTACTGCTATCATGAAGGGTGATCGCAAGGATTGCGCTTGCTTAAAAGAGTTTCATGCGTCAGAACTGAAAGATTGACTTTTGCATTGCCATGTTGTAGGAACTGTGCTATACTACCTCTGGTAATTTTAAATACTCACGTTCGCCGAGGCCGGATCCGGTTGGCTTCATGCTTGGATGACGGTTATGACGCGGGCGGCGGTAAAAACAAAAGGAGGAACTTATTGTGGCGAGAGTAAGTATGAAACAGTTATTGGAAGCGGGGGTCCATTTCGGGCACCAGACCCGCCGGTGGAACCCGAAGATGAAGAATTATATCTTCACCGAACGAAACGGAATCTACATTATCGACCTTCAAAAAACAGTCAGGCTTCTGGATACGGCCTACAACTTTGTGCGCGACCTGGTTGCCGAAGGAGGAAACATCGTATTTGTCGGCACCAAGAAACAGGCCCAGGAATCGATCCGCTTTGAGTCTGAAAGATGCGGAGCCCACTATGTGAATCACCGCTGGCTGGGCGGGATGCTGACCAACTTCAACACGATCAGCAAAAGGATTAATCGCATGCTCAGGCTTGAAGAAATGGAAACGGACGGTACTTTCGAACGCCTGACCAAAAAAGAAGTACTCACCCTGCAGAATGAAAAAGAGAGGCTCCACAAGTTTTTAAACGGCATCCGCAATATGAGGCAGCTTCCCGATGCCATTTATGTTGCCGATCCGCGGAAAGAGAAAATTGCCGTGGCTGAAGCCCGGAAACTTGATATTCCGGTTATAGCTATTGTAGATACGAACTGCGATCCCGATGAAATTGATTACATCATCCCCGGTAACGACGACGCCATCAGGGCGGTCAAGCTGATTACCTCGGTAATGGCCGATGCCGTACTGGAAGGTAAACAGATCAGCGAACAGCCGGAAGCGGAAGATCAAGAGGACCCAGGTGAACAAGAAGAAATAACGGCTACTGGTGGTTCAGATCAATCAGCCGAAGGTCCGGAGCCGGAACCGGACAGAGAAGCAGTGGAATTATCGGTGGATGATGAAGACATTTCAGCCATTCCTGTTGCCCAGGTAGTTGAAGAACCCGAACAGGAAGAAACAACCGACGAAAGCGCTGAAACAGAGGGACCCGGCGAAAAAGAAGAAAAGTAATTATATAGAGGAGTGTGACTTGATGCATATCGATGCCCAGGTAGTCAAAGCTTTGCGTGAAAAAACCGGCGCCGGAATGATGGACTGCAAGAAAGCTTTGCAGGAAGCCGGTGGAGACGAAGAAAAAGCAGTAAACGCCCTGAGAGAAAAAGGTTTGGCCAAGGCTGCCAAGCGAGCCGGCAAGGCTGCCAACCAGGGGATTGTTGACTCATACATACATTTAGGCGGCAAAATTGGGGTTTTGGTGGAAGTGAACTGTGAAACAGATTTTGTGGCCCGCAACGATGATTTCCGCGAGTTCACCCGGAACATCTGCCTCCAGGTAGCGGCAACAAATCCGTCTTACCTGAGCAGGGAAGACGTTCCGGAAAGCGTGCTGGAGAGTGAACGCCAGGTCATCAAAGCCCAGGCCCTGCATGAAGGCAAACCCGAAAAAGTGATTGATAAAATTGTCGATGGCCGGATTGACAAGTATTACAAGGAAAACTGTTTGCTGGAGCAGGCCTATGTCAAGAATGAAGATATTACGATCAGCGAGCTCTTAACTGATTTAATCGCCAGGATCGGCGAAAATATAGTGATCAAGCGTTTCAGCCGCTTCGAAGTCGGCGAGGGGTTGGAGACGGACAGCTCAGACGGCTGCGAAAATTAAACAGGGAAAAAGAACACTGCAAAGTGTTCTTTTTTTTACGCATTGTCAGTTCCAAAAAAATTGTGGAGGTTGAAGGGTTACATGGTGATTTGTCGAACCTTTAAAAAACGGGAGGTGCATTGGTGCCAAAACCTGCATACAACCGGGTAGTCCTAAAATTAAGTGGTGAAGCGCTGGCCGGGGATCGCGAATTTGGTATAGATCAACAAGTTTTAGAAAGTATTGCCGTTCAGCTTAAAGAAGTTAATCAATACAAGGTTGAAGTCGCCGTAGTGGTCGGTGGAGGCAATATCTGGCGCGGCGCCCGGGCCGGCAAGGAAGGGATGGACCGGGCTACGGCCGATTATATGGGGATGCTGGCCACAGTAATTAACGCTCTTGCCCTCCAGGACGCTCTGGAAAGGCATGAAGTCGATACCAGGGTCCAGACAGCGGTAGAAATGCAGCAGGTAGCCGAACCATATATCAGGCGGCGGGCCCTGCGGCACCTGGAGAAAGGCCGGATAGTTATTTTCGCCGGTGGAACGGGAAATCCTTACTTTTCCACGGATACCACGGCTGCTTTACGGGCCGCTGAAATCGAAGCGGAAGTAATCCTGCTGGCCAAAGGCAAGGTGGATGCCGTTTATGATGCCGATCCCCTGCTCAACCCGGACGCCCACCGGTTTACTGAACTAAATTATATCGAGGTTATAAATCAACACCTGGGCGTAATGGATTCCACGGCCGCTTCTCTCTGTATGGACAACAAAATTAAGCTGATCGTATTCGGTTTGAATTTCGGCAATATCAAAAAGGCGATTATGGGAGAAAAAATAGGAACCTTAATTAGGGGTGGTTAATTGATGACAGATGATATTTATGCTGATGCCGAAGCAAAAATGGAAAAAGCAATTGCCGCTTTTCAGCGTGAACTGTCGACACTGAGGGCGGGAAGGGCAACACCTTCGCTGCTGGACCGGATTGAGGTTGATTATTACGGTGTGCAGACACCGTTAAACCAGCTGGCCGGGATTAGCGCTCCTGAGCCGCGGCTGCTGGTGGTTCAGCCCTGGGACAAACAGGCTATGCCTGAAATTGAGAAGGCGATCATGAAGTCTGATCTCGGGTTGATGCCGAGCAATGACGGCAACGTGATCAGGCTGAATATTCCGGAGTTAACTGAGGAACGTCGCAAAGAGCTGGTTAAGTATGTCCGCAAAAAAGCGGAAGAAGGAAGGGTGTCTGTGCGCAATATTCGCCGTGACGCCAACGATGAGATTAAAAAATTAGAAAAAAACAGCGATATTTCTGAAGATGAAAGCAGGCGGTCCCAGGACAGCATCCAGGAACTTACCGATCAGAAGATAGAAGAGATAGACAAGATCCTGGAAGCCAAAGAATCAGAAATAATGGAAGTTTAACAGGCGGCGGTTCGTAACCCGGTAAACATTGAGCTGCGTCTGAACAAGAACCGCTTCGTTCCTTGAATGTGATAACTATTGTTACAAACCAGAGGCGGCTCTCTCTTGACACGGTAAGGGGGAGCCGTTGTTTTTGAAATGTGGGGTTTGGTTTTGGATTCTACCATTAGAGAAAAAGAGCTTACAAGGAAAATTGACCCGGAAAAGGTCCCCCGTCATATAGCCATTATTATGGACGGCAACGGACGCTGGGCTGTAGAAAGAGGGCTGCCCAGGCAGGAAGGTCACCGGCAAGGCGTGGAAACAGTCCGGGACATCGTCAGGTGCGCCGAGAAGCTGGGTATAAGTATTCTGACCCTGTTTGCTTTTTCCACGGAAAACTGGCAGCGCCCGGCCTGGGAAGTTAATTATCTGATGAGCTTGCCCGAAAAATATTTTCAATCCGAACTGCCGGAATTAATCCGCAAAAATGTCCAGGTCAGGTTGATCGGAGACGCGGCCCGGCTGCCCCGCAAGGTAAGGAAAGCAGTTGAAGACGGCTCGGAAGCAACCAGGGACAACACCGGGATGATCTTGAATTTCGCTTTAAATTACGGTTCCAGGTCCGAGATCTTAAGAGCGGTAAACAACCTGATCAAAGAGGCAGCGGCCGGGAAGGTAAAAGGGCAGGTCGATGAAAAGACTTTTTCCAGCTACCTTTATACCGCCGGGTTGCCCGATCCCGACCTGTTGATCAGAACCAGTGGAGAAAAAAGGATCAGCAATTTTTTGCTGTGGCAGCTGGCCTACAGTGAGCTCTGGTTTACCAACGTTTACTGGCCCGACTTTTCAAAACTGCATTTAATGGAAGCGGTGCATGATTACCAGATGCGTAAGAGGCGGTTCGGTAAATTGTAGCATTCAAAGGTGGTTATTGATGCTGTTACTTCGAATATTATCGGCCCTCGTTGGCGTACCAATCGTGATTGCGGCCGTCTACTACGGTGGCCCCTGGTTTGCGATATTTCTACTGGTAATTGTTAATGTGGGCATATTTGAGTATAACCAGATCATAAAAATTGGCAATTCCAGTTTCCTGGCTGTGATCGGCCACCTGGGGGTTAGTTTTTATATCATTATTATTTTACTAGAACAGTATTTGCTGATCATTCCCCTGTTTTTGATCCTGTTTTTTATAATGTTTGTTTCGGCCCTGTTTAACATGGAGATTGAGGAGAAGTTAAGCATTACCGAATCGGCGATGGCCCTGTGGGGAGTTGTCTATATCGGCGTCCTTTGCGGATACCTGTTGATGCTGCGGCTGCAGCCCGACGGGGCCTTATTTACTTATACCCTTTTTGCCGGGATCTGGATCCACGACACTGCGGCTTACGCAATCGGCTCCAAATGGGGAATGCGCAAGTTTGCGCCCCAGATTAGCCAGAAAAAATCTGTGGAAGGTTCCCTGGCCGGGCTGGGAGGGACGATCGTGATCTTTTTTTCGGTTTCGATCCTCTTCCCGGAGCTGTTTACACTTTCACCCCTGGGTGCGGTTATACTGGCCCTCGGGATATCAGTATTTGCCCAGCTGGGTGACCTGATGGAATCAGCTTTGAAAAGGCAAATGCAGGTTAAAGACTCCGGGGCTATTGTTCCAGGCCACGGGGGGGTCCTGGACCGCTTTGACAGTGTTATGCTTTCCGCCCCGTTTGTTTATTACTTCTTCCTGCTGATCGGCATGTTACATGCCGGTTAATCGAAAGCGGGGAGAGCCACAATAATACAGAAAAAGGCCCGGCCGGGAACAGAAATAATTTTTAAGGCCTTTGGACAGGTAGTAAAATGGAAAAGAAAATTGCTATACTGGGATCGACAGGCTCAATCGGAAAACAAACCCTGGAAGTAATTGCAGCCCTGGGCGAGGGTTACCGGGTAGTTGCCCTTACTGCCGGCGGAAACGACATCCTGCTGGAAGAACAGGTCAGGGAGTTTAAGCCTGAGCTGGCCGTTTTGAGCAATATTGAAGCCGCCGAGAGGCTTGCCGGCAAAATCGGCACCACTGGATGCACGGTCAAATCCGGTGAAGAGGGGCAGGTTCTCGCCGCCACCTGGCCGCAGGCCGATCTGGTGGTAATGGCCCAGGTTGGGTTCAGCGGTTTTAGCCCCCTGGTGGCCGCCCTGAAGCAGGGGAAAATGGTTGCCCTGGCCAACAAGGAATCACTGGTCATCGGTGGGACAATCCTGGAGCAGATGGGGCTTCTTGACCGAAAAAAAATCTTGCCGGTTGACAGCGAGCACTCAGCTATCTGGCAGTGCCTGGGAGGCAGCGGTTCTGAAGAAGTCTCCCGCATATTCCTGACTGCTTCAGGAGGCCCCTTCTTCGGGTGCACAAAAAAGGAGCTTGCGTCTGTTACGCCCGCCCGGGCCCTGAAACACCCCAACTGGCAGATGGGCCGCAAGATTACGATTGATTCGGCCACGATGATGAATAAGGGCCTTGAGGTGATCGAAGCTAAATGGTTGTTCGGTCTCGATCTTGATCAGATAGAAGTAATCATCCATAGGCAAAGTATTATTCATTCTATGGTAGAATATATAGACGGATCAATAATTGCCCAGCTCGGTGTGCCGGATATGCGGCTGCCTATCCAGCACGCCCTGACTTACCCGGAACGCACAGAAAGCCGGGTAGATCGATTTGATCCTTTTGGAAAAAAGCTTGACTTTTACCCGCCCGACCGGGATAATTTTCCCTGCCTGGAGCTGGCTTACCGGGCGGCAGAACTGGGAGGCACCATGCCGGCTGTCCTTAACGGGGCCAATGAGATCGCCGTGGCGGAATTCATTGGCGGCAGGATTGGGTTTAACGCCATCCCGGAGGTTATTAATAGCGTAATGAGCAGCCATACAAATGTTGAAAATCCCGGCATTGACGACGTGGTCAGTGCCGATCAGTGGTCTCGCCGAAAAGCGGCGCAGATAATAGACGCGCAGACGGGAAGGATGAGTTAAATGCAAACTTTAATTGCTGCCATATTAGTGTTTGGTTTATTGATCCTGGCTCACGAGTTAGGCCATTATTTTGTTGCACGCCTGACCGGGATCCGGGTTTTGGAACTGGCCGTCGGATTTGGCCCGAAGCTGGTAGGTTGGAGTAAATCGGGAATTGATTATTCCCTGCGGGCGGTGCCCCTGGGCGGTTTTTGCCGCCTGATGGGCGAAGATCCGGAAGAAGCCGACGACCCCGACAGCTTCCCCCAAAAGCCGATTACGAGCAGGATGGCGGTCCTGCTGGCCGGCTCGGGAATGAACCTGGTCCTGGCCCTCCTGGTTTTCTTTTTGATTTTCTTCTTTATCATAGGCACACCGACTGATACAGCGCAAATTGGTTATATCGTGGAAGATTCTCCTGCCCAAGAAACCGGCCTGGAGGTTGGCGACAGGATCATCAACATCGACAACGAGCCGGTAGAAACTTTTGATGATGTTATTGCTGTTGTATCGGTTCGGGAAGAGCAAGAATTTCCGATTACCGTAGAAAGAAACGGCGAAGAATTTAGCTACCTGGTGACTGCCGAGCAGGAGCCCGGTACCGGAAGGGGAATTATCGGTATTGGCCAGATGCTGGACAGGTACAATTTTGTTCCTTCCGTTCAAAACAGTTTCCGGCAGTTTGGAATGATCCTGGCTTCTTTTTATCACGTCCTGTCAGGCCAGGCGCCTCTTGATGTAGCCGGGCCGGTGGGCATCGTCCACGTGATCGGTGAAGTGGCCCAAACCGGGTTTGTCAACCTGCTGATGCTGACAGCACTGATCAGCATTAACCTGGGCATTATCAACCTGCTCCCGGTCCCGGCTTTAGACGGGGGGCGGATCATGTTCCTGGTTATCGAAGCAGTTCGCGGCCGCCCCATTGAACCGGAGAAAGAAGGTTTTATCCATTTCCTGGGGTTTGCTCTGCTGATCACCCTGATTTTGTTTATTACCTACCAGGATGTTTTGCGCCTGTTCTTTGCGCCGAGCAATTAGCCCGGTCGGAACTTGTTTGATCTGCAGAGTGGAATTAAATACTTGATATGGTGCTGAATAGATGGAAATAATAGAAAGAAAAGAAACCGATCCGGTCCAGATCGGCGGGGTGACCATCGGCGGCGGTGCGCCGGTAGTTATCCAGTCGATGACCAATACAAAAACAACCGACTCAGGGGCAACCATGGAACAGATTAATCAGCTGGCTGAAGCCGGCTGTGAACTGGTCCGCCTGGCCGTTCCGGACCGGAAAGCGGCCGAAACATTTAAAGACCTGGCCCGTGAGAGCCCGGTGCCGCTGGTTGCCGATATTCATTTTGACGCCCGGCTGGCCCTTGAAGCAATGGAAAACGGGGCTTCAAAAATAAGGATAAACCCGGGAAACATCGGGGGGAAGAGCAAACTGATTGAGCTGGCCAGGAGGGCGGAACAGCTCACGGTGCCGATCAGGATCGGGGTCAATGCCGGATCATTGGAGAAAAAGATTTTGGAAAAACACGGAGGCGCAAGCGCCGCCGCCCTGGTCGAGTCAGCCCTGGGCTACCTGGATGTTCTTGAAGAGACTGGTTTTTCCAGGATCGTGGTATCCCTAAAGGCTTCCGATGTAGTAACGACTATAAAAGCTTACCGGAGCTTTTCCGAAAAAAAACCATATCCCCTGCACCTCGGAATTACCGGGGCGGGCCCCCTGCGGTCCGGCCTGATCAAGGGAGCAATTGGCATCGGAACCCTGCTGGCGGAAGGAATTGGCGATACGATCAGGGTATCGCTAACCGCCCACCCGGTAGAAGAAGTCCGGGCGGCGAAGCAGATCCTGCAATCGCTGGGAATGAACAGGTATGGCCCTGAGCTGATTTCCTGTCCCACCTGCGGGCGCTGTTCGGTAGACCTGGTTGCGCTGGTCAAAGAAGCGGAAGAAATGCTGGAGGGTTACCGCCTGCCGCTTAAAGTAGCGGTAATGGGTTGTGCGGTTAACGGACCCGGGGAAGCCAGGGAAGCCGACCTGGGCATTTCCGCTGGAAAGAAACACGGTATTGTATTCAGCCACGGCCAGGTAATCCGGACCGTGGGCCTTGACTCTTTACTGGATGCCCTGAAAGAAGAGCTGGAAGCAGCGGCAGACCGTGGAGAAAGGCGGGAGGAGGGAAAGTAAAGTGGAAGTAGCGGCTATAGTACCGGCATATAATGAGGAAAAAACGATCGGCGATGTAATCTCCGCCCTGCAGCAGACACCGGACGTGGACCGGATTATCGTGGTCAGCGACGGTTCAGAGGACGGGACGGTCAAATCGGCCCTCAATTATGACAATGTGGAAGTTATTGATCTGCTTGACAACAGGGGCAAAGGAGGAGCAATAAAAGCGGGCCTGGATCGCTGCAACTCAGAAATCATTTTAATCCTGGATGCCGACCTGATCGGTTTGAGCGTCAAACATGTCGAAGCTTTGTTAAAACCGGTCCGGGAAAAAGAAGCTCTCATGTCGGTAGGCATCTTCGAAAAAGGGCGGATGGCAACCGATTTCGCCCAGAGGATGGCCCCTTTTTTATCCGGCCAGAGAGCCTTGAGGCGAGAGCTCCTGGAAAATATATCCGACCTTGATCTTTCCCGTTTCGGGATTGAAATGGCCCTTCATAAATACGTGGAAGACAACGAAATAGAAGCGGCTGTGGTCCAGCTGCCCGATCTTTCGCATGTTATGAAAGAGGAAAAACTGGGCTTCTGGAAAGGAGTATCGGCCAGGGCTAAAATGTACTGGGAGATTTTCAAGTATGTAACCCGAATCGATACCAATCCCAAGTAAAGATTGTAAGCCCACAGCTTTTCGATCGCGCGGCGTTTCACAGTGTTGCGTAGCGGTGATATTTGTGATAAATTAATTAAGATGATAGGGTTTTTCTTGTCAAGGGTGGGTGGTTCCCACTCTTTCATATTAATAAGGGCTTAAAAGGGCTGCCGATGTAACGATACCCACTAATTAGCCCTGTGGAGGTTCAGGGTTTTTATGAGCAGGGAAGACACAAGGGCTAAGTTAATTGAGCTGATTGAACCTTTGGTAGAAAGCAAGGGGTTCGAACTGGTCAAGTTGAATTACCGGCCCGGTAAGCAAGGCAAACTTGACCTGTATATAGACCGGGAAGGTGGCGTGACGATTGATCACTGTGAATTAATCAGCAATGCTGTCTCGGATCTCCTTGATTACCACGATCCCATTGCTCATGCCTATACCCTGGAAGTTTCCTCGCCGGGCCTGGAGCGACCGCTTACCAAAAAAATACATTTTGAACGTTTTGAGGGTGAAAAAGCAAAAGTAAAAACTTCCGAAGAAATCGAAGGACGTAAAAATTTCAGCGGCACCCTGGCCGGCACCAGGGAAGAGTCAATTATCATCGCCCTTGAAGAAGGCAGAGACGTGGAAATACCTCTGGCCTTGATTGCCAGGGCAAATCTCTGGTATCCCAAACCGGATAAAGATGATTTGCTAAAAGATAAGTAGGTCTAATTAAACAGGAAAGGAGGTTTTGTCAAAGGTGAATGAAGATCTGTTTGCAGCGATTTCATCGCTAGAAAAGGAAAAAGGGATCAGCAAGGAAGTGCTTTTTGAAGCCCTTGAAGTTGCGCTTGTTTCAGCATATAAAAGAAACTTCCAGTCATCACCCGCGGTGAGAGTCAGCATTGACCGGGAAACCGGCGAAATTAAAGTTTTTTCGCAGCTTAAAGTGGTTGAAGAGGTGGAATCAGAGGATCAGGAAGTCAGCCTGTATGAAGCCAGGGTCTATGAACCGCGCTGTCAGCTAGGCGATATGATTGAAATGGAAGTGACTCCTAAGGAGTTTGGCAGAATTGCGGCCCAGACAGCCAAGCAGGTTGTGATCCAGAGGATCAGGGAAGCGGAAAGGGAACTGATCTACGAGGATTTCACCGATCGGACCGAAGAAATAATTACCGGCCTGGTGCGCCGTTTTGAGCATAAAAATGTAATTATCGATCTGGGCAGGACTGAAGCGATTCTGCCGGTTGAAGAGCAAATTCCCCATGAACGTTACCGCCAGGGCGAACGGGTAAAGACTTTTATTATGGAGGTCAAGAAAACAACCAAGGGCCCCCAGATTATTGTATCCCGCACTCATACCGGTTTTTTAAAAAGGCTTTTTGAAATGGAAGTTCCCGAAATCTACGAGGGTATCGTAGAGATTAAGGCAGCCGCTCGCGAAGCGGGCTATCGTTCCAAACTGGCCGTAAATTCAGCCAACAGCGATATTGATCCAGTCGGAGCCTGTGTTGGCCCTAAGGGCAGCCGGGTCCAGGCGATCAGCAACGAGCTGAAGGGCGAAAAAATTGATATTATTAAGTGGAACGAAGAGTCGGAAGAATATATTGCCAATTCGCTCAGCCCGGCTAAAGTTTCATCAGTAAATATCGACTCGGAAAACAAAGCAGCGACGGTGGTTGTACCGGATAACCAGCTGTCGCTGGCTATCGGCAAAGAAGGTCAGAATGCCCGCCTGGCGGCCAAAATAACCGGGTGGAAAGTTGATATTTCCAGTGAAACCCAGTATGCGGAAAAAAGCTTTTCCGCCATGGGCCTGGCTGAAGAGCCGGACGATGAAGAAGAAAGCAAAGAGGGAGCCGGGCTTATGGAAGCCCTGAACTGGGATGACGAACCTGCCGCCGCGGATGGTGAAGCAGTGGCTGAGGGCGATGGCGAAGGTGACGATGAAACTCGTGCCGATCAGGAAACTGAATCCGGAGATGGAGTTGAAATAGAAGAGTCGCCGGAAGAGCCCGAAGAAGTACCGTCGGAAGAGGAGCCGCGGCAAGATGAGTAAAAAGAAAAAAGTCCCTCTGCGGATTTGCATCGGGTGCCGGGAAAAAATGCCCAAAAAAGAACTGGTGCGCATTGTCCGAACCCCGGAAAACGAAATAATGCTCGATACGACCGGGAAAAAGCCCGGTAGGGGGGCATATATCTGCCTGCGGGAAGAATGTTTTAAAAAGGCGGTAAAAGGCAAGCGCCTGGAAAGAAACCTGCAGCAGCCGATCACTTCGGAGCTGATTTCTGAAATAGCAGCAACATTAAAACAAAAAGAAAGCGAATTGTAACAGGGAGGGCTTACTTTATGGAGGTGTTATAGGTGAGCAAAGTTAGAGTGTATCAGCTGGCCAAAGAGTTGGGAACAACCAGCAAGAAGCTGATTGAAGTTATGGAAAATATGGACATAGCAGTTAACAATCATATGAGCACCTTGACCGACGAAGAGGCAAAAAAGGTTATGTCCATCCTGACCGGCAAAAGCGAAGGGGAAAAACCGGTAGATGATAAAAAGGCTTCCGGAAAGAAAGGTTCAGAGAAACAAAAACCGGAATCCAGGGCTCCTGAAACCGATACCGGCAAAAAGAAGGAAAAGGCCGGTGTTAAAGACAAAGCTAAAGCCGGTGATCAGGAACAGAAAAGCATGGGGCGGAAAGCCCGGAAAATGATCCAGGAAGAAAAGAGAGCGGCAATGCTAAAAGCCCAGAAGCCGAAACTTAAACTTGAAGGCCAGGTTACAGTAGCAGAGCTGGCTTCCCACCTGGATATAGCTCCTTCACAGTTAATAACCGAATTGATGGAAATGGGCGTTATGGCTAATATCAACCAGCCCTTGACCCCTGAAACAGTCGAACTGGTGGCCGAAGAGCATGGCTATGAGGTCGATTATATGGAAGATGAACTGGAAGAAGAACTGCTGGCCGTACGTGAAGGCGAAGAAGATGCCCATCTGGAAGAGAGTTCGCGTAAGCCGGTGGTTACCGTCCTTGGACACGTCGATCACGGCAAAACCATGCTGCTTGACGCCATCAGGAGCGCCAATGTGATCTCCGGTGAAGTGGGGGGAATAACCCAGCATATTGGGGCCTACCAGGTTAATGTCAATGATAAAAAGATTGTTTTTTTAGATACTCCGGGCCATGAAGCGTTCACCGCTATGCGGGCCCGCGGGGCACAGGTCACCGATATAGCGATCCTGGTCGTTGCTGCCGATGACGGGGTGATGCCCCAAACCGTGGAAGCAATTAACCACGCCAAAGCGGCCGGAGTGCCGATCATGGTGGCCATCAACAAAATGGATAAACCGGAAGCCAGCCCCGATCGGGTCAAGCAGCAGCTGGCTGAACATGAGCTGGTTCCGGAAGAATGGGGCGGGGACACGATCATGGTCCCGGTTAGCGCTATCAAGGGAGAGGGCCTGGAAGAGCTGTTAGAGATGGTGACTCTGCTGGCCGAAGTCTGCGAACTTAAAGCATCGCCTGACCGTGTTGCCCGGGGAACTGTTATCGAAGCCAACCTCGATAAAGGGCGCGGCCCGGTAGCCACTATTCTGGTCCAGGACGGGACCCTGCACGTGGGGGAACCGATTATCTGCGGATCCATCGCCGGCAAGATCAGGGCCATGTTTAATGAACACGGCGAAAAGGTTAAATCGGCAGGCCCGGCAACACCGGTCGAGATCCTGGGGCTAAATGATGTGCCCATGGCCGGGGATGGTTTCCAGGCGGTGAACAGCGAACGGGTGGCCCGGGATGTTGCGGACAAACGGGCTGAAAAGATCAAGGAAGCCAGCCGGAAGGTACAGCGGGTTACTCTTGAAGACCTGTTTAAGCAAATCCAGGAGGGCGAGGTTAGAGAACTCAACCTGATCCTGAAGGCCGATGTCCAGGGTTCGGTGGAAGCGTTAAAAGACGCCCTGGCCAAACTCAGCCTGGATGAAGTGCAGATTAAAATTATCCATACCGGTGTCGGTGCCATTAACGAGTCGGATATTATGCTGGCCTCCGCTTCCAACGCCATCGTAATCGGTTTCAATGTCCGGCCCGACAGCAATGCCCGCAAACTTTCTGAAAAGAACCAGGTTGATATCCGCCTCTATAGAATTATTTACGAAGCGATTGAAGATATCCAGAACGCGGTTAAAGGGATGCTCAAACCGGAAATGAAAGAAGTTATCCAGGGCCAGGTTGAAGTGAGGCAGGTCTTCAAGGCCTCAAAGCTGGGCAACATTGCCGGATCGCATGTGCTTGAAGGAAAAGTTACCCGCAATTCAATGGTCAGGGTTATCCGCGACGGTACTGTTGTCCATGATTCGGGCAGTATTGCCTCGCTTAAACGATATAAAGATGATGTTCGTGAGGTTTCTTCCGGCTATGAATGCGGTATTTTGCTGGAAAACTTTAATGATCTGCAAGAAGGAGATATTATTGAAGCTTATGTAATGGAGCAGGTTGCTCGCTAGGCTTTAATTTATTCGCCGTCTATTGTGCTACCGGGAGGTTTAAGTCATGACAGAAAACAGAGTACGGCGGGTTGCCGAGCAAATAAAGAAAGATATTGGCGGGATTATCAACTATGAAATAAAAGATCCGGGTGTGGCGCGGATTACAAGCGTAACCGACGTCAGCCTGTCCAAGGATTTAAGACATGCCTCAGTTTATGTCAGTATTTATGGCAGCGATTCAGAGAAAGAAGAAACCCTGCAGGCCCTGAACAGGGCGGCCGGGTTTATACGCACTGAAATAGGCAAAAGGATCAGGTTAAGGCACACCCCTGAAATCAAATTCCGGCTTGATAATTCCATTGAATACGGGGCCTACATTGAAAGCGTAATAAGATCACTAAAAGAAGAAGAGAATGATAGCAATGACAGCGGATCGGGACAAGATTATTGAAGTATTAAAAGGAGAAGATCGTTTTTACCTGATCTCTCACATGCAGCCGGACGGCGACAGTATTGGCTCCCTGCTGGCCATGGGTGAAGGCCTGAAAAGCATCGGGAAAGAGGTCAGGATGTTTACTCCCGGCTTCATCCCCCGCAAATACAGCTTTTTAAACGGAGCCGATCAGGTGGAAAATGATATCGCCGACTGCGATCCGGAAGTAACGGCAGTGATCCTTGACAGCAGTGATGCGGAAAGGATGGGTATTCTTAAAGAATCGTTCATGGAGTGCCGCACGATAGTCAATATCGACCACCATGTTACCAACCAGGGGTATGGGACACTGAACCTGATCGATCCGGACGCCTCCGCTACCGGTGAGATAATTTACCACCTCTTGAATGAAATCGGGGTCCAGCTGGATTACAGTATTGCCGAATCTCTTTATGTGGCCATTTCTACCGATACAGGTTCTTTTAAATATGACAACACTACTCCAGCAACTCACCGGGTAACTGCTGAACTGCTAAAACAGGGTTTAAGCCCGGGGACTCTTTCCCAGCGGGTCTTTGATGAGCGGCCTATGTCTTTTTATATGTTGTTGAAAGAAGCTATTTCCAGCCTTGAAATCTATGAAAACAGGAAAATAGCCGTGATGACCCTGAGCCGTGATATCAGGCAGCGCAGCGGAGCTTCTTCGGACGAACTGGAAGGGATCGTCAACTATACCCGCAATATCGAGGGCGTAGAACTGGGGATCCTGTTTTACGTGGAAAATGGGAGCGAAGTTAAGGTTGGATTTCGCTCAAAAACGGTCGATGTTAGTGCTTTGGCCGGCAGATTAAACGGAGGCGGGCATGCCAGGGCGGCGGGATGCCGCCTTTATGAGGATTACCAGACCGTAAAAAGAAAAGTGCTTGCCGAAGCTTTTAAAATGCTGGGACAGCAACCGGAATAAAGGAGCGGCGCAGTGGATGGAATAATTGTAATCAACAAATCATACGGTGCTACTTCACACCAGGCGGTCCAGGCGGTGCGGCGGCTTTTCCCCGGAGTGAAAGCAGGCCACTCCGGAACCCTGGATCCAATTGCAACTGGGGTCCTGCCAGTCTGCCTGGGTCGGGCAACCAGGATTGTTGAATATATTATTGAACATCCCAAAGTATACCGGGCTGCGGTAACCCTGGGTAAAACTACCGACACTGATGACTCCGCGGGAAAGGTAACCGCAACCAGGTCGGTTCCCGGGTTGGAAAAGTCCCGGGTCGAATCTTTGTTAGCCGGGTTTCAAGGGAGCATAGAACAGCTGCCGCCTCGATATTCAGCGGTTAAGTACCGGGGGAAACCCCTGTACAGCTGGGCCAGAAAAGGTAAAGATGTGCCGAGGAAAACCCGCAGGGCTGAGATATATAGGATTGAACTTTTGCAGTTTAACCCGGATCGCGAACCACAGCTGATTTTCGATGTGGAATGTTCTAAGGGGACCTATATCCGGACCCTGGCAGTAGATATAGGGAACGCGCTCGGTTGTGGTGGGCATCTTGATTCCCTGGCCAGGCTGGCAGTGGGGCCTTTCGTCCTTGAACATTCTCATTCCCTGCCTGAGATAGAAACTTTGGGCAGGCATGAGCAGTACAGGGACTTGATCAGGCCCATGGATTCCGCCCTGGCCATGCTGCCGGCATTATCCCTGAATGATGCCCTTGTCGGCGCTTTGAAAAACGGGCGGGTTATCAGGTTTGACAGCAATGAAATCCAGAAGCAGACGGACCTGGGCGAAAGAAAAGATAAGGACAGGGATAAAGTCAGGGTTTATGATCAGCAGGGTAATTTTAAAGCCATTGCCCGCCTGGAGCAATCCGGGGCTGAAGCCAGGCTGAAGACATTAAAATACCTGTCATCGTAAATTGTGTTATATTATTGGTTAGGTATCGCAGAAAGGTGATCGGATATGGAGTTGATTAACGGCGCAGGCCGCCTTCCCGAAGAAGGGCGTCCCCATTACATAGCACTTGGTAATTTCGATGGTGTTCACCGGGGGCACCAGGCAATATTGAAAGCGGCCGTTGAAAAGGCCAGGGAAGCCGGAGGTTCAAGCGCCGCCCTGGTTTTTGATCCTCATCCCCTGATTGCCCTCAGGCCGGAGCATCCGCTGACCTTACTGACCGATATAGCAGACCGGGCTGAAATAATGTCCGAGCTGGGCCTGGATTATTTTATTGTTGAACAGTTTACTGCCGAGCTGGCGGCCCTGACCCCGGAACAGTTTATCCGTAAGATTCTGATTAACAGACTTGGGGCCAGCGGTGTGTTTGTCGGAGAAAACTATTCTTTTGGCAAGCAGGGTACCGGCAGTGCCGAGACATTAGTCTACTGGGGCCGGGAGCTGGGTTTTGAAGTGCATGTCATTCCCATGCTGCGCTATATGGGTAAAGAGGTAAGCAGTTCAAAAATCAGATCCCTGCTCCTTTCGGGCGCTGTTGGGGAGGCGGCCGACCTCCTCAACTATTATTTTTTTCGGCAGGGCAAAGTGGTAAGGGGATACGGTATCGGCAGGGAAATGGTCTACCCGACGGCCAATATTGCCTCTTCTTCCCGCCTGCTGTGGCCCGGCAGAGGAGTTTATTTAACCTCCGTTGACAACCTTAATGAAGGGATCTATTATGGGGTGACCAACATCGGTTCCAGGCCCACCTTTTCCGATCACGGCACTTCCGTGGAAACTCATATCCTGGATTTTAACGGCACTATATATAACTATGAAATTCGGATCTGCTTCCTCTATAAATTAAGGGATACAAAAACATTTACATCGCCCCGCCAGCTTAAAGAGCAGATCGGCAGAGATATAGAAAAAGGGCGGGAAATAATCGAAAAACTAAACCAGGAAATAAGCGGCAGGAGCAATTCTTTACAAGCCGGATGTAATGTGCTAAGATCGCTTTAGTCAGAACCGCTGGCTAGGTATGGCGAATTCCCGGCGCTGTACTTGGCAAGCGGCGATTAATAAAAAGGGAGGATTATGGAATGTTTGAGCATGAACAGAAGCAGGGGATCATTGATCAGTACAAAAGGCATGAAGGGGACACAGGTTCTCCGGAAGTTCAGATTGCGCTGCTGACAGCGCGAATTAATTACCTTACCGAACACCTGAAAACCCATAAGAAAGATTATCATTCCCAGCGCGGGCTTTTGAAAATGGTAGGCCGGAGAAGAGGTCTGCTTAATTACCTGCGCGAACGATCTCCCGAACGCTACCAGGAAATTTTAAGTAAACTGGGCTTGCGGAAATAGTGGAGTATTTAACACGGGGGCTTGCCCCCGTGTTTCAGTTGTAAAACTTGAGCAGTTGAGAGGAGTATTAGTATATGCAATCTTATACCATGGAACTGCAGGGGAAAACCCTGACTCTTGAAACTGGCAGGCTGGCCAAGCAGGCCAACGGAGCCGTCCTGGTTCGGTACGGAGACACGGTGGTCCTGGTTACGGCCACTGCTTCCGATGAGCCGCGTGAAGGTGTGGATTTTTTCCCGATGACTGTTGATTACGAGGAAAGGCATTACGCCGTGGGCCGGATCCCCGGTGGTTTCATCAAGAGAGAAGGACGCCCGACAGAAAGGGCAATTTTAGGATGCCGCCTTACCGACCGGGCCCTGCGGCCGCTTTTCCCCAAAGGTTTCCGCAATTCAGTCCATATAGTGAGTACTGTCCTGTCCATGGACCAGGACTGCCCCCCGGAATCACTTTCCATTATTGGGGCTTCGGCAGCCCTGTCCATATCGAAAATACCTTTTGACGGCCCGGTGGCCGCCGTTATAGTCGGTTTGATCGACGGTGAGCCGGTGGTCTACCCCGACCAGGCGCAGCTGCAGCAGAGCGACCTGCACCTGATGCTGGCCGGGACCAAAGATGCTGTAATGATGGTAGAAGCCGGTGCCCAGGAGATCAGCAGGGAAGATGTGTTGAAATGCATCGAGGCCGGCCATGAGGGGATCAAAGAAATTGTAGCCCTTGAAGAACAGATGGTTAATGACTGGGGAACTGAAAAAATGGAAGTCCCCGAAGCAGAGCTGCCAGCACAAATGGCTGAAGAAGTAGAACCGGCTATCAAGGAAGGGATCAGCGAAGCCCTTCAGATTGCCGATAAGCAGGAACGTGAAGACAGGCTGGCTGCTTTTAAAAATGAAATTGTGGAAAACTACCTGGAAAAATACCCGGAAAACGAAGCGGAACTGGCCAAGGTTTTTGAAAAAGTCCTCAAGGAAACCCTGCGCGAGATGGTTATTAACCAGGAGCTGCGGGCCGACGGACGAAAACCTAAAGAGATCAGGCCGATAACCTGCGAAGCATCGGTGCTGCCCCGGACCCACGGTTCGGCCATTTTTACCCGCGGCCAGACCCAGGTCCTCAGCATCTGCACCCTCTCCGCTCTGCGGGACGTACAGATCATTGACGGGCTGGGCCTGGAAGAATCAAAGCGTTTTATGCACCACTATAATTTCCCGCCCTACAGTGTCGGGGAAGCCGGTTTTATGCGTGGTCCCGGGCGGAGGGAAATCGGACACGGCGCCCTTGCTGAAAGGGCTCTGGAGCCGGTTGTTCCTTCAGAAGACGAATTCCCCTACACCGTGCGCCTGGTTTCAGAAGTGCTTGAATCAAACGGTTCTACTTCCATGGGCAGTGTATGTTCGTCTTCAATGGCAATGATGGATACCGGGGTCCCGGTTAAAAGGGCAGTAGGCGGTATCGCCATGGGCCTGATCAAGGAAGAGGATGATGTGGTGATCCTATCCGATATCCAGGGCGTTGAAGACTTCCTGGGAGATATGGACTTTAAAGTGGCCGGAACCGAGCAGGGCATTACCGCCCTGCAGATGGATATAAAAATCAAGGGTATCTCACGGGAAATACTGCAGGAAGCCCTGGAGCAGGCCGATATTGGATATAAATATATCTTAAATGAAATGAATGAAGTGATCAGCGAACCGCGGCCCGAACTGTCGCCGAATGCACCGCGCATGATCAGGCTCCAAATCCCGGTTGATAAAATCAGGGATGTTATCGGCCCGGGCGGCAAGATGATTAACAAAATCATTGCCGATACCGGTGTTGATATCGATATAGAGCCGGATGGAAGGGTATTTATCGCTTCGGTTGACCCTGAAGGCGGCCAAAAGGCGAAGGAAACTATTGAAAACCTGGTTAAAGAAATCGAGCCAGGTGAGATCTACATGGGGAAAGTTACCCGGATCGAACGGTACGGGGCCTTCGTCGAACTGCTCCCCGGACAGGAAGGACTGCTGCATATATCAAACCTTGACCACCACCGGGTGGATAAAACAGAGGATGTGCTCAGCCTCGGCGATGAAGTCGAAGTCAAAGTGCTGGATATTGACGACAGGGGAAGAATTGACCTGTCCAGGAAGGCCCTGCTGAAAAAGCCGGCCGGAAGCGGCGATGGCGGCGGTGGAAGGCCTCCGCGGGGCCGAGGTAAGCCCGGTTCTTAAAACTGATAGCAACAAGGATTAAAAAACCCTAGCTGCTAGGGTTTTTTAGGTGATCCATCGTGAACAGATGCTGAAAGATGCGCTTTTTTACTGCAAAGGTATAATGAAGGGAGAAATAATTGAACAAGGAACCGGTAGTTCTCCCCCTGAAGCGGGCTGAACATACAGCGGATATACCTATGCCCCGCTATATGACGGCAGGTGCCTCGGGCATGGATCTTTATGCTGCGGTTGAGAGCGAGGAGACCATCAACCCCGGCGAACTGGCCTTGATTCCCTCCGGCCTGAGGGCCGCTGTTCCTCCCGGATATGAACTGCAAATCAGGCCCCGCAGCGGACTGGCTGCCAAAAACGGGATCGGCATCTTAAATTCACCCGGCACAATTGACTCCGATTACCGTGGTGAGATCAAGGTGATCATGATCAACCTGGGCCCGGAACCTTTTACGGTTAAAAGGAAGGACCGGATCGCCCAGATGGTCTTATGCCCCGTGGTACGGGCGGAAATAACAGAAGTTTCAAAGCTGCCGGACAGCGATCGCAGCGACGGGGGCTTTGGCCACACCGGCAGTTCTTGAGGGGGTAAGCCCAACCCGGTGTATACATTGAAGCTGTTAAATAATTGAACCAGTTAATAATGGAGGTTAATTTTGGCGAAAAAAAGTAAAAAAAGTAAAAACATACAGCTAATCCCTCTCGGAGGGGTTGGCGAGATCGGTAAAAATATGTTTGTTCTGCAATACGGCAAAGAGTGCATTATCATGGATGCCGGTTTAAAATTTCCGGATGAAGCAATGCTGGGGGTAGACATAGTAATTCCCGATATTTCGTACCTGCTGGAGCAGGATCTTGATATTCTGGGGGTTATCCTCACCCACGGGCACGAAGACCATATCGGGGCAATTCCATATATTATCGAAGAGCTCAAGGCTCCGATTTACGGAACCCGCCTGACCCTGGGCCTGCTTGAAGCCAAGTTTATGGAAAACCCGGTCGGCGACATCGAAATGAATGAAATCAATCCCGATCAGAAGTTGATCCTGTCCGATAATTTTAAACTTGACTTTTTCAGGACCAACCACAGTATCCCCGATTCGGTGGGCGTATCAGTTGAAACACCGGTTGGCACAGTGGTCTATACCAGCGACTTCAAATTTGACCAGACCCCGGTTGACAGCAAAATTACCGATTATCACAAGCTGGCTGAACTGGGCCGAAAAGGAGTCGTGGCAGCCTTGATCGATTCGACCAACGCTGACCGCCCCGGCTATACCTTTTCGGAAAAAGAAGTCGGCGAAAGCATAAACGAGATCTTTCGCCTTTCCCGGAGCAGGATTATCCTGGCCACTTTTGCTTCCAATATCCACCGCATCCAGCAGGTAATTGACGCGGCGGTCTGTTACGACCGCAAGGTATGCGTGGTCGGCAGGAGTATTGTCAATTCGGTGGATATTTCGAGCGAGCTGGGCTACCTGAAAATACCGAAAGGCCTTCTCATTGACACCGATAAGGTTTCTGATTTTCCTGCTGAAAAAGTGGCCCTGATTACCACGGGCAGCCAGGGCGAACCGATGTCGGCCCTGACCAGGATATCGCAATCCGAACATCGCCAGGTCCAAATCCAGCCGGGCGATACGGTAATCATTGCCGCCAACCCGATTCCCGGAAACGAAAAACTGGTAGCCCGGACCGTGAATAACCTGTTCCAGCTAAAAGCGGATGTCATCTATAAACCTGTTTCCGGTGTCCATGTCTCCGGCCATGGCAGCGAAGAAGAAATTAAGCTGATGCTCAACATGCTCCGCCCGGAATATATTATTCCCGTTCACGGAGAGTACCGCCAGCAGGCTAAATGTTCCAAGATCGCCAGCAAAGTGGGCATCCCTGAGGAAAATGTATTCCTGGTAAAACCGGGTAATGTAATGGAGTTTTCGAACGGCTGGGGCAAGATGTCCGGCTCAGTCTCAGCGGGCAGGGTTTTGGTTGACGGTTTTGGCGTTGGAGATGTCGGTGAAGTGGTGATCCGTGATCGCCAGATGCTGTCGGAAGACGGGATCGTGATCATCATCCTGGCCATTGATCCCGATAAAAATAAAATTTTATCCGGCCCCGAGATTATCACCCGCGGTTTTGTTTATGTCCGCGAATCGGAAGATATGCTGGAAGGGGCAAAAGGAGAACTGAACAAAACTATAGACCGGATCAGCCGCCAAAAGATCCAGGAGTGGAACAAGATTAAATCCAGGATCAGGGATTCTGCCGGAACTTATTTTTACAACCGTACCGGCCGCAAGCCGATGATCCTGCCCATAATCATTGATGTTCCTTCCAATGGGGATCCTAAAAAGTAAGCACCGGCCGCAGGATTCAATTTTTGGGAGCGCTGCAGCGCTCCCTTTATTTTTTTGACTATGAAGGATTTTTATTGAAGTAGTAGAAAATAAATAACCAGGAAAACAATCAGGAAATATAGCTATAGCGGAGATCTCGTATTGAATCGAACCGAATCGAAGGGGCAAGGGCATTTAACTAACGAGGAGGGAAAAAAGTGAAAACCACCTTGAGTGTTATTAAGGCCGACGTCGGCAGCATAGCCGGTCATATCAGGCCTAGCGGAGCTTTAATCGAGGCGGTTAAAGATTGCATTGAACGGGAACTGGGCAAACTGATAACTGATTACTATGTCGGCAGCACCGGTGACGATGTGGCGATCCTGTTCTGCCATACTCATGGAGAAGGGTGCACGGAATTGCACAAGCTGGCCTGGGATGCATTTATCTGCGGGACCGAGAAGGCCAAGGAACAGGGCTTGTACGGAGCGGGCCAGGATCTGCTGGCAGACGCTTTTTCAGGCAACGTCAAAGGCTTGGGACCTGCCGTGGCGGAAATGGAAATAGAAGAGCGAAAAGCGGAACCATTTTTGTTGTTTACTGCAGATAAAACCGATCCGGGTGCTTACAATTTGCCATTATATTTAAGTTTTGCCGATCCGATGCACTGTTCCGGGCTAATCCTTTCACCCAAAATCAGCCAGGGATTTAAGTTTGTGATCCTGGATGTGGGGCATACAGAACAGGATCGGATTATAGAACTTTGCACTCCCGAAGAAACATATGATATTGCGGCGCTGCTTCGTGACAACGAACGCTTTGTGGTTTCGGCTATTTATTCCCGGGCCACCGGCGAACGGGCCATAGCAGCCAGCACCACCCGCCTGCACAATATAGCGGGAACCTATACCGGCAAAGACGATCCGGTTATGCTGGCCCGCTGTCAGGGTGATTTTCCGGCCACCGGGGAAATCCTTTCGCCCTACAGTATCGGGCATTACGTGGCCGGTTTCATGCGGGGCAGCCATACCGGCCCGCTAATGCCGGCCCAGATGGGTTGCAGTATTTCTTATTTCGACGGGCCGCCGGTTGTTAGCGCGGCAGGATTCTGTGTCCATAACGGAAAGCTGACGGAACCGGTGGACTGTTTTGATCATCCCTACTGGGACTATGTCAGGGATAAAGTGTCCCGTAAAGCCTTTGATATGAGAGAACAGGGCTTTTCCGGCCCGGCAATGCTGCATTACTCGGAACTGGAGTACGGGGGTATA
The DNA here is from genome assembly GCA_003554615.1 of Syntrophomonadaceae bacterium. Taxonomy (GTDB): domain Bacteria; phylum Bacillota; class Dethiobacteria; order DTU022; family DTU022; genus B1SED10-74M. The sequence goes on along the minus strand of PWGX01000006.1, from coordinate 38,965 downwards.
GTCGAAACCATGAAAAAGCTGGACAGTAAATTTTCCTGTTAAATGCTATAATCAGCATACATAGAACTGGTATGCAGGGCTGCCTCACCGGGCAGCCCTGTTGAGTAAAATATACCACGGCCAATGAAGGGAAGAGGAAAAGGTGGACAATTACAAGTTCATAGTAAATCCGGTTGCCGGGGGCGGAAAAGCCAAAAAACTGGTGCCGGTCATTGAACGGGTATTTAAAGATCACGGAGTGGAATTTGATATTTACTTTACCACGGGCCGGGGCGATGGTATTGAGGCCGCCCGCAAAACGGCCGAGCAGGGATTTAGAGTTATCGTTGCTGTGGGAGGGGACGGAACGGTTAACGAGGTCCTGAACGGAATAGTGGGCACGGGAGCTGTCCTGGCGGCGGTGCACGGCGGTAAAGGCAATGATTTTGCCACGGCTGTGGGAATGCCGCGCGATATTGAATCAGCCTGCCGGTCCCTGATCGAGGGCAATACCCGGGCTATCGATCTGGGCCGGGTGCTGGATCGTTATTTTATCAATTCCGTCGGGATTGGATTTGATGCCTCCGTAGCCGAGAGAGCCAACAATAGGATCAAGATGTTTAGAGGCGCGAGCGCTTACATTTACGCCTTTTTGCAAGAGCTTCTTTCTTATAGTTCGGTTGAAGCGATGATTGATACGGGCAACGGCCCTTTAAAATTAAAACCCCTCCTGGTAGCGGTTGGCATCGGTCAGGCTTACGGCGGTGGAATGAAAATAGTTCCCGATGCCGTCCAGGACGACGGCCTTTTTGATGTCTGCGTGTTCGATGACAGCATGAACCGCCTGGAGCTGGTTTATCATTTCCCCAAAGTATTTTCCGGCAAGTTAAAATATTTGAAGCAGGCTTCGATGTACCGGACAGGGGAAGTAACAATCCACTTTAGTGAGCGGCGGCCCATGCACATGGAAGGAGAAATATTTTACGGCGACAGCATGCATTTTACGATCGAACCGCGAGGTATGACCGTATTAACAGGCAATAAAAGGGCTGATGTGTAGTTACAAGGGTTGTTTTAAACCTTTACTTTCTTGAACAAGTGTTTTATAATGCTCTGTAGCAGGAAAAATTGGTAAAATTTATCAAGGTGGTTGTTTTTTTTGGCCAAAAAACGTAAAAAGCGCTCCAGTCAGGAGATGCAGGGTCAGGTTAAGGGCATTTTACTGGTGGCCCTGGCCGTATTTTGTTATGTCGGCCTGGTCCAAACCGACCAAACCGGAGGAGTGGGCCTGGTTGTCAGCACCGTATTAAGAACTATGGCCGGCGAAGCGGCAGTAGTAGTGCCTTTATTTATCGGGATTCTGGGTTTGCGTTTAATAATTCCCGGTGAAAATTTTAATGTCAAGTCTAGAATGACCGGATTGTTAATCCTTTCGGTCCTGGCCATGATCTGGATCCACCTGCAGTATATTATCGGCAGGTTGGCTTACCTGCCGGCAAACGACTTAATCATGGGCAGTTTTTTGCCGGGGCTGCAGGGCGAAGGAGGAGGGGCAATTGGAGCAGCCTTTGCGGTGGCCCTGTATTTTTCGATCGGAATTACCGGGACCCGGATCTTGCTTTTTGCCCTGGCCCTGATTTCTGTTCTCATGGTAGTTGATATTTCGGTTAACCGGCTTCTCAATATTTTCCTGCGGATGTTGGAGCGAGTTTACGAGTTCTTGAAAAAGCTGTTTCGGGGGCTGTCCGGAGTGGCCGGAAAAGGAGTGGCCGGTTCTAAGGAGAAAATTAGAGATGCCGCCGAGAAAAGGAAGGCCGCCGCTGAAATAAACTCGGCCGAGGCCCTGCCGGAACAGCCGGCACCCGATCAACCGCCTGCGCCGCCGGTCCAGGTTTGGAATGATCCTGCCGGACAAACGGCGGCAGCGGAAACCGGGAGTTACCAGCAAGAAAGGCAGCTTAACATAAACGAGCCGCAAAGGGAAAATGGCGCGGGTGATCTGCCGGCCGTGGTGGGTAAAAAAGGTAAATCTTTTTCCGACTATATTTATCCCCCGCTGGAACTGCTATCTCTGCCCCGCTCTAACGGCGATCACCAGTTAAAGAACAGCAGGGATAGAGCCAGGAAACTGGAAAATACCCTCCGAAATTTCGGAGTGCAGGCCAGGGTAACCCATGTTCAGGCCGGACCGACGGTTACCCGCTTCGAAGTCCAGCCGGAAGCCGGGGTTAAAGTAAGTAAAATTATTGGCCTTTCTGACGACCTGGCCCTAAACCTGGCCGCCCCGCTGGTCAGGATCGAAGCTCCTATTCCCGGCAAAGCGGCCCTTGGCATCGAAGTCCCGAACAGTATTATCTCACTCGTTCATTTAAGGGAAGTGATTGAAGAAAATAACTTTAAGAAGAGTGCTTCCCCGTTGACCATCGGCCTGGGTAAGGATATAACCGGGGGGCCCGTAATCGCCGACCTGGCTAAAATGCCCCACCTTTTAATTGCCGGAGCGACAGGATCCGGTAAAAGCGTCTGCCTTAACACCCTTGTCACCGGTATTTTATATAAAGCGCACCCGGAGCAGCTGCGGTTTATGATGATCGACCCGAAAGTGGTCGAACTCAGTGCTTATAACGGTATCCCTCACCTTTTAATGCCGGTCCTGACCGACCCGCGCAAAGCTTCGCTGGCTTTAAGAAACATGGTCCGGGAAATGGGACGCCGTTATGATCTTTTTGCCCGCCTTGGGGTTCGCGATATCAGCACATACAACGAGATGGCGTCCAGGGATGATGAGCTGGAAAACCTTCCCTTTATCGTGATCATTATCGACGAACTGGCCGACCTGATGCATGTATCACCCGGTGAAGTGGAAGATGCCATTGCCAGGCTGGCCCAGATGTCACGGGCAGCCGGAATACATCTTATTGTTGCCACTCAAAGGCCTTCCGTAGATGTCCTAACCGGTATTATAAAAGCCAACATCACTTCCCGGGTTGCCTTTACAGTTTCTTCCCAGTTCGATTCCCGGACGATTCTGGACATGGCCGGGGCGGAAAAATTGCTCGGCCGCGGCGATATGCTTTTTTACCCCGTCGGGGCGGTTAAGCCTTTCCGGGTCCAGGGCGCCTTCATCAGCGAAGAGGAAGTCAAAAATATTACCGATTTCATAAAAGAACAGGGACTGGTGGAGCAAGAAAACGGGAGCAATTTCCTTGAAACTCCGGAAGAAGTTGAAGAAGAAGAAACGGATGCCCTTTTTGCCGAAGCCGTTGACCTGGTGGTAAGGACTGGCCAGGCTTCAATATCGCTGCTCCAAAGAAGGTTCAGGATTGGGTATACCAGGGCGGCGCGGCTGATTGACGACTTGGAAAGAAAGGGCGTTGTGGGGCAGTTTGAAGGAAGCAAACCCAGGGAAATCCTGGTCACCCCGGAGCAGGCGGCTAAAATTTGCGAAGAAAGCAAACAGGAAAATGATTAGCAGTTTTGGCACACGGCAGCTCGCTTAACCCTGAGAGCAATTTTAGATTATTTTTGACAACGACCCGTATTTTGCCAGAAAGCAGGGGAATGATATTATCCGTTATTCTAACAGCACTGACAACCCGGAACGAGATCCGGCAGGAATTAAAGTGGCCGCGATATCGCTTGGCTGCTCCAAAAACAGGATCGATACAGAAGAAGTACTTGGCTACCTGGCCAAAAACGGATATATATTAACCGACCACTATGATTCGGCTGATGTTATTTTTATCAATACCTGCGGGTTTATAGAGGATGCCCAGCAGGAATCGATCAATACGATCCTGGAAATGGTCGATACCGGAGGCTCAGAACGTCCTAAACTGATTGCCGCCGGCTGCCTGGTTGAAGTTTACGGCGCAGGGATTATGGACAGTATTCCGGAGCTTGACGGGGCAATCGGGGTGCACAGTTACCGGGAACTGGATCAGTTTATGGAAGCACTTTTTTCCGGCAAGCGCCCGGTGCTTAAAAGTGCCCCCTCAAGCGAGTATAGCTCACTTTCTACCCGGGTTCTAACTACTCCCGTTCACACTGCTTTCGTAAAGATCGCCGATGGCTGCGATAACCGCTGCCATTACTGCATGATTCCTTCAATCAGGGGCCCGTACCGGAGCAGGGCTCCCGAAGAGATCGTGGCTGAAGTAGAGGATCTGCTTGATCGTGGAGCTTTTGAAATAAACCTGATTGCCCAGGATACCACCGCCTACGGCACAGACCTGGAAGAGCGGCCCAACCTGGCCGGTCTGCTCAAACAAATACTGCAGCTTGATCGCAATTTCCGGCTCCGTATTATGTATACTTATCCTTCCAGGATCGATGATAGTTTAATAGAGTTGATCCGGGAAGAAAACAGGATTTGCAATTACCTGGATATTCCCATCCAGCACGGCAGTGACTATATTCTTAAGCAGATGGGCAGGCATTACAGGCAGGAAAATTTGCGGTCACTTTTTGCAAAACTGCGCCGCAGGATTCCGGACCTGGCCCTGAGGACCACCGTGATGGTCGGCTATCCCGGGGAGACCGAACGGCATTTCCTGGATTTGCTCAACTTTATTAAAGAGCATCCCTTTGAAAGCCTCGGTGCCTTCACGTATTCCCGCCAGGAAGAAACCCCTGCCGGCAGCCTGGAGCAGCAGGTTCCCGCCCGGGTTGGCAGGAAACGCTTCAAAGAGTTAATGCTGAAACAAAAACGGGTGGTCCGCCAAATCAACCAAAAATACCTGGGTCTGAGGCTGCCAATCCTTGTCGAAGGGAAAGTGAAAACGGGCGTCAGCTGGCATTACGGCCGGACTGAATACCAGGCCCCGGAAGTGGATGGCCTGGTTTATTTTCGTTCAGTGGAAGAGCTGAAGCCGGGGTCCTGGGTTTCGGCTGAAATAAAAGCTGCCGGGCCTTACAACCTGTTGGCGGCAAAACCGCTGTTAATTGATCGACTGCCCCGATAAATAGATTTTGCGAAGGGTGAAAAACATTGCAGGCTGACCTGATTTGTGTAGGAAATGAACTGCTGACCGGATTAATAGAAAACATCAATTCCGGTTTTCTGGCCAGGAGGCTCTGGTCGGCGGGAATCGAAGTCCGTGAAGCGGCGGTGGTGGCTGACAGCACGGAGGCAATTAACACGGTTCTGGAAAGGGCCCTTGAAAACAGCGAAATCGTGATCATCACCGGGGGGCTCGGCCCGACCGATGATGATATGACCAGCGAAGCAGTTGCTTCTGCCCTCGGCCTCAGGCTTGCTCTGGACCGGAACTGGCTGGAAAGGATCGAGAAATTTTTCAGCGGCCGGGGCCTCAAAATGACCGACAATAACCGCAAGCAGGCCATGATTCCGGAAGGAGCCACCTTACTGAAAAATCATGGCGGAACAGCGCCGGGTTCAATAATAAAAAAAGAGGGCAGGCTAATTGTCATGCTGCCCGGCCCGCCGAATGAATTAATTCCCATGTTCGATCATTCGGTCCTGCCGGTTTTGAAAGATTTCAACCGGGGCAGTTTGAGCAGGTTAAAAACTCTTAAATGCTGCGGCATAGGCGAATCGAGCCTGGAAGATAAAATTAAAAACTTCGGGGAGTGGGGTCTCCCCCCAATCTCATATGTGGCCAGGGGGTATGAAGTCCACCTGCAGATCAAGGGACGGGGCAGCGAAGAAGAAGCAGCGGCTGCTATTGAAAAAGCGGAAAACAGGCTCAGAGAGCTGCTCGGAGATCATATTTATGGCAGCGACGACGATACCCTGTCCGGAAAAGTGGCTGAACTGTTGACCGGTCAAAATATAACCCTGTCCCTGGCAGAGTCTTGCAGCGGCGGGCTGCTATCCAGCCTGATCACAGATATCCCAGGCAGTTCAATGTTTTACGTTGGCGGAATGGTAGCCTACAGCGGGGAAGCAAAACGGGGCGGTCTGGGAGTGGATAAGAGCCTCATGGTTAAGGAAGGTCAGGTCAGCGAACCGGTGGCCATGGCCCTGGCCACTGGCGCCAGGGCAAAATTCAGTAGCGATCTGGCGGTGGGCATTACCGGGATTGCCGGGCCGGACGGCGGCACACCCCAGAAACCGGTCGGCCTGGTTTATATCGCCCTGGACAACGGACGGGAATGCTATTGCAAAAAGTTAAACCTGGGCGGCGGACGGCTGGCGGTCAAGGAGAGGACGGCCCAGGTGGCCCTGGATATGATCAGGAGAGAAGCGCTGGGTGTAAAAAGACAGCAGTAAAAAAGCATGTAAGAATAAGGCGAAATGGGAGGGTTCATTTGTTTTGGCCAGGTTATTTATAGCAATTGATCTTTCCGATCAGCAAAAAAACGAGGTTGCCGCGTTCCAGGAAAAAATAAAAGGATACATGGACGGGATCCGCTGGGTTAAACCGGAAGGCCTGCACCTTACACTGAAGTTTTTAGGGGAAACAGAAGAAACCCGAATCGAGCAGATAAAAAAAGGTTTGGATGAAGCTGTTTCAGCTGTAAAGCGGTTTGATATTACCTGTGGTAAAAGCGGTGTTTTCCCTTCACCCCGAAAAGCGCGGGTGATCTGGATTGGTCTCCGGGAGGGGAATGAAGAAGTGTGCAATCTTGCTGCCAGGGTGGACCGTTCCCTAACAGCGATCGGTTTCGAGCCGGAAAAACGCAGCTATACACCCCACTTAACTATCGGCAGGGTTCGCGGTTCAATACCTGGAAAAGTGATTCATCTTTACCTGGAGCAGGAGGCTTCTTTTAGCACGTCCTCATCCACTAACGATGGAATTACTTTATATGAAAGCAAATTATCTCCGCAGGGCGCCACGTATATAGTCCGTCACAGGGCTTTTTTGCCTGCCGAAGCGCATAAAAACATTTTTAAAGATAATAGAGATGGCTCCGATTAATTGAAGTTATTATATATTTTAACTATATAACCGGCAGGAAAACAGCTTTTTAAACAGAATTAATGAGGAAATAGGATGGACCTGTTAAGGAGGCTAACATAAATTGGAAAAAGAAAAAGCTTTAGAATCAGCCCTGCTGCAAATTGAAAAGCAATTCGGCAAGGGCTCAATTATGAGACTGGGCCAGGATGCTATAGCGGAAGTAGCGGTTATTCCTACCGGCTGCCTGGCCATAGATGCGGCCCTCGGGGTAGGGGGAGTACCCCGGGGCAGGGTGGTGGAAATATACGGCCCGGAATCTTCAGGAAAAACCACCGTAGCGCTGCATATTATTGCTGAAGCACAGAAGCGGGGCGGTTTTGCTGCTTTTATAGACGCCGAACATGCTCTCGACCCTCAGTATGCTACCAACCTGGGTGTTAATCTTGATGAGCTCCTGGTTTCCCAGCCGGATACCGGCGAGCAGGCCCTGGAAATTGCCGAGGCGCTGGTCAGGAGCGGTGCCATTGACGTCCTGGTAGTCGATTCCGTGGCCGCCCTGGTCCCCAGAGCCGAAATTGAAGGGGAAATGGGCGATTCCCATGTTGGTTTACAGGCCAGGTTGATGTCCCAGGCCCTGCGCAAACTTTCCGGTGTAATCAGCAAATCTAAAACCAGCGCCGTATTCATCAACCAGATCAGGGAGAAGGTAGGCGTGATGTTTGGCAACCCCGAAGTGACCCCCGGCGGACGGGCTTTGAAGTTTTATTCATCGGTCAGGATGGAAGTAAGAAGGATTGAATCATTAAAGGTTGGATCCGATCAAATTATCGGCAACCGGACCAAGGTAAAAGTAGTCAAGAACAAGGTGGCACCTCCTTTCAAAGTGGCCGAATTTGACATTCTTTACGGCAAAGGCATATCGGCAGAAGGGTCATTGATTGATCTCGGACTTGAGCATAAAGTAATCAATAAAAGCGGGGCCTGGTATTCATACGGTGATGAAAGGCTGGGCCAGGGCCGCGAAAATGTCAGGGAATACCTGATTGAAAATCCCCATATCCAGCAGGAAATTGAGAAGAAAGTCCGTGAACTGGCCGGACTGCCCCAGGCAGTACCAGCCAGGGGAGAAGAAGGTTCCGGCGAGGACGGAAATGCAAAGATGGAAGGATCGGCGAAGGCAGAAGCAGACAACAAGACCGGCCAAAACCAGAAAAAACAGTCTTAACGGAGCTGAAACCGGTTGGAAGAAGAGGAAGCCCTAAAAAAAGCACGCAATATGATCCTGCGGCTGCTCACTTTCCGGGCCCGCAGCCGTAGAGAAGCTTTTGATTACCTGAAGAGGAAAGGTTTTTCTGAGAAAATATGCAGCTCCATCGTCAAGGAGATGGAAGATTACGGCTACATTAATGACGAGCAGTTTGCAGAAGATTTTATCGCCGGCAGAAAAGCACGCGGTCACGGAATCAAGAAGGTCCGGTATGAACTGTATATGAAGGGGATTGACGAAGGGCTTATCGATCAGAAAGTCGCCGCTAGTTTTGATCCGGATGAGGATCTGGCCAGGATAAAGGAAATCCTGGAGCAGCGTAGGACCAGGGCAGCAAGACTGGAGGAACCTGGTGAAGAAAAAGAACGCCGCTTGAGGCGTGAGGTCGCTTTTTTAAAGCGCCGCGGATTTCAAGACAACCTGATCATGAAAGCCCTGAAAGGCTTTGATCCGGCGGAATGATATATATTTTATGACGTTATCTTGACATAATATTTTATAAAAGCTAAAATTAAATTGAAAAATAGAAAATATGTATGGACTGACTCAGTTCAGTACATAACTGTTAAGAGAAAGCCCTTGGTGCTTATAAGCACTGCGGATAGATAAAAAAGTATAATGCAAATTTTCAGAAGGGGGAAAACTGTACCCTTTTCTGGCCTTTCTCTTTAAGCTGTGTCCTGGACGCAGCTTATCTTATTTTTAAGAGCAGTGTACAGAGCAAAACAGTTTCAGCCCAATCAATGAAACGGAGGTGACTAATGTGCCCAATACGATTTTGATAATTGCAGCTTTCGCACTGGCAGGAGTAGGGCTTGGCTATATTATTCGCAAAGTAATTGCTGAAGCCAAGATTTCTTCTGCCGAAGCCGCGGCAAAACGAATAGTTGAGGAAGCCACTCAAGAAGCCAATGCTTTGAAAAGAGAAAAGGAACTGGAGGCAAAAGAAGAAACTCACCGGCTTAGGAACGAAATTGAAAAAGAGAGCAAAGAAAGACGTTCAGAACTGCAGAGAATGGAGCGCCGGTTGCTTCAGAAAGAAGAGGGTCTTGACCGCAAAATAAGCAATGTTGAAAAAAAGGAAGAAGAACTTCGCAAGAAGGAAGAAGAAAACCGGAAAACTGAAGAGAGATTGGAACAGCTTCACCAGGAACAACTTTCCGAACTTGAAAAGATATCCGGCATGACTTCAGACGAAGCAAAAGATGTATTAATGCAAAGGGTGCGGGAAGATATAGACCACGAAATAACAATGATGGTCAAGGACATGGAAAACCAGGCCCGGGAAGAAGGAGAGAAGAAGGCGAGGGAAATTGTTACCCTGGCCATCCAGAGATGTGCCGCAGACCACGTTTCCGAGTCTACTGTCTCTGTCGTTTCACTGCCCAATGATGAGATGAAAGGCAGGATAATCGGCCGGGAAGGAAGGAATATCAGGGCCCTGGAAACACTAACTGGGATTGATTTAATTATTGATGATACCCCTGAAGCGGTTATAATCTCCGGATTTGATCCCATCAGGCGGGAAGTCGCCCGCATCGCCCTCGAAAAACTGGTCAGCGACGGACGGATCCACCCGGCCAGGATTGAAGAAATTGTAGAAAAAGCCAGGAAAGAAATCGATGCCCAGATCAAAGAAGAAGGAGAACGGGCTGCCTTCGAAACCAAGGTTCATGGCCTGCACCCGGAACTGGTTACCCTGCTGGGTAAACTGCGCTACCGGACCAGCTACGGGCAAAACGTTCTGCAGCACTCGATTGAAGTATCCCACCTGGCCGGAATCATGGCCGCCGAGCTGGGACTTGACATCACATTTTCCAAGCGGGCAGGCCTATTGCATGACATCGGTAAAGCCATTGACCATGAAACAGAAGGTTCCCATGTTCAGATAGGCGGGGACCTGGCTAAGAAATACAAAGAATCGTCGGTAGTTGCCAACGCCGTTGAAGCCCATCACGGCGATACGGACTTCAATACCCTGGAAGCAGTCTTAATTCAGTCTGCGGATGCTATTTCCGCTGTCCGGCCCGGAGCCAGGCGAGAAACTCTTGAAGCTTATATCAAGAGGCTTGAAAAACTGGAGAACATTGCCGACTCTTTCGAAGGCGTGGAAAAAGCTTATGCCATCCACGCCGGACGGGAGATCAGGATCATGGTAAAACCAGACCGGGTTGATGACTACTCATCGATTAAAGTAGCCCGGGATATAGTTAAAAAAGTAGAGAATGAGCTTGATTATCCCGGACAGATTAAGGTCACTGTAATCCGGGAAACAAGGGCGGTTGATTACGCCAAATAACAGGCGAGACAACGGTTATCCAACCATAAGGCGTGCCTGAAACAACCTGTTTAAGTAAAACAGGCCCTGCAAACCTTATTAATAGCTTAAAGTACCCAAATAATATTCATTTATTATGATGGGTACTTTTTTTTGCAGGAATCATCCGGTAGATAAAAGAATATGTATATAGAGAAAAGTTTGTCTAGTTTTAAATTCTAAGCATTATGCATTATGAGCGGCAAGTTAACAGTCATGGGGAGATGTCATGCGCATATTATTTATTGGCGACGTTGTCGGGAAACCGGGGAGGAATTGCCTGCAAAAGATACTGCCAAAAATGATTAACGAAAACCAGTATGACCTGATTATCGCCAATGGTGAAAATGCCGCCGGCGGAACCGGAATAACAGAGAAAGTTTTTTATGAGTTAAGAGAGACAGGAGTTGATGTTTTAACAGGCGGTAACCACATCTGGGATAAAAAAGACGTATTTAATTTTATCGATCATGAACCGGGGTTGATCAGACCTTTAAATTACCCGCCCGCCACCACCCCCGGTGAAGGTTACGTTGTAATTGAACGAAACGGGAAAAAAGCGGCGGTAATTAATTTGATAGGCAGAATTTTCATGGATGCTGTCGACTGCCCTTTCAGAACCGTCGAAGCGATAATGCCCGAATTGAAAGAACAGGCCTCGATCGTAATTGTGGATATGCATGCCGAAGCTACTTCGGAAAAACAGGCCATGGGCTGGTTTTTAAACGGCAAAGCCAGTGCAGTAATCGGAACTCACAGCCATGTTCAGACGGCCGATGAAAGAATCCTGCCGGATAAAACAGCCTATATTACAGACGTGGGCATGGTAGGCCTTTATGATTCCATACTTGGAGTAGACAGGGCGGGGCCATTGAAACGGTTTTTGACCCAGCTTCCTCACAAGCTGGAAATATCTAAGGGAAGAGAAGTTTTTAATGCTGTAGACCTTGAAATTGACGAAAACAGCGGAGAAGCTTTATCCATAAGGCGGTTATGCAAATTAACATAAAGATTATATCAAATTATTCATATAATTCTGGCAGGAATTTTTTATCTAAAGTCGAATAATATAAACAAATCCGCAAAGGAGGATCACAACAAATGGAAGTATTAAAAGTCTCAGCAAAATCTAATCCCAATTCAGTAGCAGGAGCGCTGGCAGGAGTACTTAGAGAAAGAGGAGCAGCAGAAGTCCAGACTATTGGAGCTGGAGCTCTCAACCAGGCTGTAAAAGCAGTAGCAATTGCCCGGGGTTTTGTCGCACCGGGCGGAATCGACCTGATTTGCATTCCGGCCTTTACGGATATCGAGATTGACGGGGAGGAGCGCACTGCAATTAAATTGATCATCGAACCTCGCTGAAGTGTGGGGCAACCAAATCAGCCTGCTCTATTGCACCAAACACCCTTTTGCTATAAACATTCTCAAGGGTGTTTTTTTGTGCTTATTGTAGCTGTAGCTGGTATAATATAGAAAGTAAAAGCAAATCTTAAAGAAAAATGAAAGCAGGCAATATGTACACCGGTAAACTAGTTGATCTCCATATGCACAGCAACGCTTCAGACGGCATTCACAGTCCTACGGAGCTGTTAAAAATGGCTGGTAGAGCCGGGCTGTCCGCAGTCGGGTTGACCGATCATGATACGGTGAAAGGCCTGCCGGAGGCATTCAGGGCGGCGGAACGATGCAACCTGGAACTTGTCCCCGGCGTAGAGATCAGTGTTTGGGAGGATAATAAGGAAATTCACATCCTGGGCTATTATCCCCGCGACAGGAAAAGATTGAATGCGGAGCTCGAGGATATCCGGGCAGAACGGTATAGCCGCATGGATAAAATTGTTGATAAATTAAAGCAGCTGGGGTTTAAGGTTAAGCTTGAAGAAGTGTTGGCCGAAGCCGGTGATTCTGCTCCGGGCAGGCTTCATTTAGCCAGGATCTTACTGCGAAAAAAATATGTCCATTCCTTAAACGAAGCTTTCTCGCTTTACCTTAACCCCGATCGGGGAGCTCATGTGCCAAGGCGGCTTATGACTTTAAAAAGAGCCATGGAGCTGCTGGCCGGGGTGGGATCAATCAGGGTTATTGCCCACCCCGGTGCACTGGGAAAAGACCTTATTGAACGGCTCATGCCCCCGGGGTTGCAGGGAATAGAAGTTTTCCATCCCGACCACAGCACAGCCCAAACAAAGTTCTATCATGAAATGGCCATTGAAAAAAGGCTCCTGATAACCGGTGGCTCAGATTATCACGGCGACCGGGAGCGTACATCCGGGTATCCAACCCGCCTGGCTATAGAAGGCCATTACCTGGACAGGCTAAAAGAGGCTGTTTCAAAAACTTAAAGCATCTTTTTATCCAGGTTATTCAAAAAGTTTGCCGGATAAGGTGGCGACCCTGATTCCTACCTGCCGGCATTCCTCCCAGGCTTCCTCATCGGGGGCGTTGATCGAAACGGCCCCGTAATGATTTTTCTTGGTTTTGCCCTGGATGATCATGCCGTGGACAAGCATCATTTGAAGAATACTCATAACCGTCGTTTCATTGCCTCCGCCCAGGGCCATGGCGCTGGCAAAAGCTCCGCCTACTTTTCCTTCCAGCTTGCCGTGGTGCTTGACGCTGCGATCAAAAAAGTTCTTCATTTCACCGGCAACTATGCCGTAATAAGTTGGTGAACCGGCAATGATGCCATCGTATTCCAGCAGTTCTTTGGGCTCACATTCTTTTACATCTTTCAGGGTAACTTCTCCTCCACCGTCTTTGGCGCCTTTAGCAACTGCTTCGGCCATTTTCCTGGTGTTTCCGCTTCTGCTGTAATAGATTACCAAAATTTTTGCCATTTTATTCCCGCTTGATGCGGATTTGCCTCCTTACAAATATTAATATGAAACTAGCATAATTATGGATCAGATTTTTTATTAATGCAAATTGTAAAATCCTGCCCAATAATTACAGCCGACCTTTGATGTTTTTGCAAAACCCAGGTGCTTTTAAGACTAATATTCCCTCTTATTGCAGGTTTCTTGCGTTTACATCCCTATTATAAAGTGCTACAATATAGAATATGCTCAGATGGAGAAATGGAGGTAAACGTACTGAATGGAAAACCTAGACTTTGCACTACAGGTCCTCGTTCTCGGCTTTTTAGTTGTTCTGGTAACCCTCTTCGGTCTTTATGGAATTCTAATCTTATTTAACCGGCTTTTATACCAGCCTGCCACTGCGCCTGCTGAGTCTAAACCCGCCGCAGAACCACAGCCATCCCAGGCTGTAAGTGAATCTGAAGATAACGGGCGCGTAGTTGCAGCCATCCAGGCTGCCGTATACCAGTATATGCAAATTGAGCATGCCAAACCTTTTAGCGGCCCTTTAAGTATTGCCGTTCAACCTTCTGGCGGCGTCAGGGGCGGCGGCTGGAAATATATAGGCCGTAAAGAACTGCTTGAAAGCAGTTTGGAGTTAGAAAATATTAGGAGGAAGAAAAAACGTGAAAACATTTAAGGTAACTGTAGACAATCAAACCTATACCGTAAAAGTGGAAGAAGTGTCGGAGAACTCGAACCAGGAACCCAAAAATACCGGCAGTAATCCGGAGTCACAGGCTGTTGCTGAAAGCCCTTCACCATCCCCACAGAAAGAAACACCGCCAGCTGAGCAAAAACAGGAAGAAGCTCCCAAACCGGCACCGTCGGCGGGCGAAGGCTATAGCTTAAAAGCGCCGATGCCTGGTTCGGTTCTGGAGGTAAAAGTAAGTGAAGGAGATTCAGTAAAAGAAGGGGACGTGCTACTGGTTCTGGAAGCCATGAAAATGGAAAATGAACTTACCGCTTCACAGCCGGGTACCGTATCTCAGCTCCTGGTCAAAAAAGGCGATTCGGTTAATAGTGGAGACCCCTTGGTTGTGCTATCTTAAAGAAACTATTTATAAGAGACTATCCGATGAACTTGAAAGGGGTTAAGCCAAGATGACGGAATTATTGATTGAGTTTTTACAGAGCACCGGCTATTATAACCTGCAAATAAACGAAATAATAATGATTGTAATAGCCTGTATCCTGCTTTACCTGGGGATAGCGAAGAAGTACGAGCCCCTGCTGCTGGTCCCGATTGCCTTCGGTGTCCTGCTGGTAAATTTGCCGCTGGGCGACCTGATGGATCCGGGTTCCGCCGGTGATGTAGGCGGGCTGTTTTATTATTTGTCGCTCGGTTTGGATCTGGGTATTTATCCGCCTTTAATTTTCCTGGGTGTTGGAGCAATGACCGATTTCGGGCCCCTTATTGCCAACCCGATCACCCTGCTGCTCGGTGCAGCAGCCCAGTTTGGGATCTTTCTGACCTTTATGGGAGCAATGTTCCTGGGTTTTACAGCCCCTGAAGCGGGTGCCATCGGGATAATCGGCGGAGCGGACGGCCCGACGGCGATTTTTATTGCCAGCCGCCTGGCCCCCGAACTGTTAGGCTCGATTGCTATTGCCGCTTATTCTTACATGGCCCTGGTGCCGATTATCCAGCCGCCAATCATGAAGTTGTTTACCAATAAGAAAGAACGCCAGGTGATGATGGAGCAGCTGCGGCCGGTGTCCCAAAAGGAAAAGATATTATTCCCGATTATTGTGATCCTTTTAACCGGTTTGCTGCTTCCCGCCGCCCTGCCGCTTTTGGGCATGCTGATGTTCGGCAACCTGATCAGGGAAACCGGCGTGACCGAGCGGCTGAGCAAGGGAGCTCAAAACGAACTGAACAACATCGTGGTTATATTCCTGGGTCTCACTGTCGGGGCCAAGGCCCACGCCGTTTACTTTTTAACCCCGGATACGATAAAAATTGTACTGCTGGGCCTGGGCGCGTTTGCTTTCGGGACCGCCACCGGCGTCCTGATGGGTAAGCTGCTTTATTATATAACCGGTGGTAAAATTAACCCCCTGATCGGTTCAGCCGGGGTTTCCGCCGTTCCCATGGCGGCCAGGGTTTCTCAGTTTGTAGGCAAGGAAGAAAACCCGAACAATTACCTGCTGATGCATGCCATGGGCCCGAATGTGGCCGGTGTAATCGGTTCTGCTGTAGCAGCAGGAATCTTGCTTTCAATTCTCGGATAACAACAGGCTTAGCTTTTCCTTATGAAACCGGATTTGAAATGAGGTGTAAATTTGCCAGGGGTAAGAGTTAGGTTTGCTCCAAGCCCGACTGGAGAACTGCATATCGGCGGAGCCAGGACGGCCTTGTTTAATTACCTGTTTGCCTACAGTGAGGGCGGTAAGGTTGTGCTCCGCATCGACGATACAGATCTTGAAAGGTCGCGTTCCGATTACATTGATAAATTGATCGCTTCCATGCACTGGCTGGACCTGGAATGGGATGAAGGACCTTATTACCAGTCCAGGAGGCTGGATAAATATACCGGGGAAGCTGAACGGCTGCTTGCAGAAAATAAAGCATACCGCTGTTACTGCAGCGCTGAAATGCTGGCGGAGGGACGTTCCGAAGCCCGTAAGGAAAGCAAGGCTTACCTCTACCCCGGCACCTGCCGGGAGCTGACCGCGGAGCAGGAAGAAGCTTTTCAGAAAGAAGGCAGGGTGCCGGTAATCAGGCTTTTGACCCCCGATCAGGGTAATACGGTGGTCCGGGATGAAATTAGGGGAGAAGTAAGTTTTGAAAACGCCAATCTAGACGATTTCATTATTATTAAATCCAACGGGCTGCCCACCTATAACTTTGCCAGCGTGGTAGACGATTTGCAAATGGATATTACCCACGTAATCCGGGCCGAAGAGCACCTTTCCAACACTCCCCGCCAACAGCTCTGTGCCCTTGCCTTAGGTTATGAATTGCCTAAGTTTGCCCACGTGCCCATGATCCTGGCCCCCGATCGCAGCAAACTCAGCAAGAGGCATGGTGCCACATCGGTGGAAGAATTCTATTCTGAAGGTTACCTCCCGGAAGCGCTGGTCAATTATATGGCCTTGCTGGGCTGGTCTCCGGATGCCGGAGGAGAAGAAGAAATTTTTTCCCTGGATCAAATGGTAAACCGGTTTGATTTATACAAGGTGACCAAAACAGCGGCTGTTTATGATGTTACCAAGCTGAGCTGGATGAACAGCCACTATATGCGGGAATATGACCTAAACAGGCTGACCGAGGCGGCAGTACCATTTTTTGAACAAAAAAGTTTGGTTGAGGCGCCATTAAACAATGAAGAATACAATTACTTAAAGCAGGTTATCGCAGCGGTCAGGGAAAGGGCCAAGACACTGGTAGAAATGGCCGATATCTCCACCTATTTCTATCATGACCGCTTTGAATATGATCAGAAGGGGGTCCAGAAGCATTTCTATAAAGAAAATGCGGCCCAACATATCCTGAAGGCGGCAGAGGAATTACAAAAGCTTGAACCTTACGAAAAGGAATCAATTGAGAACCTGTACCGGACTTTGAGTGAAGAACTCGGCATATCCACCGGCCGCCTCATACATCCGACCCGCCTGGCAATTACCGGCCGTACAGCCGGGCCTGGCATTTTTGAGATCATGGCCCTGCTGGGCCGGGAAAGGACTGTTGAAAGGCTGAAGAAGGCGGCCGACTATATCGAAAAAAACCTGCCGCAGAAGTAAATGTACCAAAGATTCAAGAATAACAGGATTGAAGGCTATTTATTTTTTTTCCCCGGATTCTGGTCCTGTTTTTCTCTTTCTTGATCCTCTTTAATTTGGTAGCCTCTTTTAAGCATAATTACGAGAATAAAAAAAATACCGATCAGGACAATTCCGGATATTAACTGCCACATAAATTTATGCCCCCCCGAAATAGTTATTAATAAAGCCCGCTGTTAGCATCGCCAACGGCGGGTTTTTAAATCCACTCGATTATATTTGATTCAAAGTCTTACAATCATAACAGGATCATATTTTAGAACCTGCCGGTTGTCAAGGGCCGTTAAAGCGGCATATATCAGGCCTGATAACCGCTGTGCAGTATTGTAAACAACCGGTAAATAACCCTTGACAGATTAATCTTAAATAAGTATTATAAAATTATCAATACTAATAATGGTTATTAATATTAACCTTAATTAACCTTACCAAGAAAGCGGGTAAGAAGGATGGTTATTGACACCGGAGAAAAGTGGGAAGAAGTAAAAGGAAACATTATAGCAGCTTATAACCGGCATCCATTTATAAAAGCGCTGGCTGTATATGCTGCCGAAAACGGCAGGGAAGCCTGCAGGGATCTGTACGGCGGGCTGTATGTAAAACATTTTAGTGGTTATGGTTTCAAAGCCAGGTTAATGTCAAGCAAACTGGAACACCTTTCACCCCATTCTGTCCCTGGGACACGGTTAATTCTGGGCGTTTGCAGCAACCATAACAGCGGCAAAAAAATCTTCCACCACGGCAATAGCTAAAAAACTATGGCCCGGGGCTTTATATAAGCAGTTTCGCCGCAGTTCTTACTGATCATGGAAGCGGGAAAAATACGTTTTAACCTCAATGAAGCTGACGCTCCACAGGGCCAGGTACATGCTAACCCAAATCCAGATGCTTACCCCCGGATACGTCCGGGACAGCATAAGGATAACTATCAGGAAAAACAGGGCCAAAAACCAGCTTAAAATAAAACAACCCCCCACCCGCGGAGCAGGTATTAAAATAACCCCCGTAAGCCATCTGGCCGGGGGTTTTCGCGTGGCTGCGGGACCAGGGATCGAACCTGGGCCTGGTGATCCAGAGTCACCCGTGCTGCCGCTACACCATCCCGCACCGCATTATTTATTATAACTATTTAAGCAGGCGTGATCAACCGGTAAAAAAACGGTACCGGGGAGCATAAGCTTTTTGATCGATCAGTTCCTGGTAAACTTCCAGCATTTTTTCGGCACAATGTGATGAAGAAATAAAGGACACATTATTGTAGGCCTTTTTGCTCATCTGATCGTATAATTCCCTGTTTTCCAGCAGATCCAGGATGGCAGTGGTAAAAGAGGAGGGGGAGGGGTCGGTTAAAAAGCCGTCTTCGCCATGATGAACTATTTCTGCCGGCCCGAAAGCGCGAATGGCAACTACCGGCAGGCCGGCGGCCTTGGCTTCCCCGATCACCAGCCCCTGGGTTTCTGTAACCGACGGGAAAACAAACAGGTCTGAGCTGGCATAGCAGTGGACTATTTTTTGGCGGGGCAGGACTCCGGTAAAAGTAACCTTATCCTGGATCCCCAACTCCCGGGTCATCTTGCGCAGTGCATTTTCCTGGGGGCCTTTGCCGACCATGACCAGGCGGCAGTTAGGATAACTGGATTGCACGGTATGAAAGGCTTTGATCAGGAAGTTAACATTCTTTTCCTGACCCAGGCGCCCTACAAACAGGAGAACTTTTTCATCAGGGCTTACGCCGTAATTTTCTTCCAGCCAGTTAGGGTTTAAATCGGTAAATTCCTCTAAATCGACCCCGGTGGGAATATTGACAATCGAGGTTTTGACCCCGATCCTTTGAAGGTAGCTAACAATCATCTGGGAAGGCGCAATTACTTGATTACAGCGGTTGCAGAAATTGCGGCTGACTCTCTGGACAAATTGCTTTGAAGCCTGCCGGGGAAAAGGAAAGTAATGGACGTATTGATCATAAAGGGTATGGAAAGTGAAAATCAGGGGCAGCTTGTAACGCCGGGCAGCTCGAGCACCCATTCTGCCCAGCAGGAAAGGGGAATGGCTATGAATTATGTCCAACCCGATGTGCTTTATAGTTTTTCCCAGCTGGGCTGATATGGGGATGGGCAGGGCAAAATCAGGCATGGTCGGGGCCGGTACAGAAATAAAACGAAAAACACCTTCTTCTTTTGGCGGCTGAAGAAGGGGGTAATCGGGGCCGAATATGTAAACTTCATGACCGTGGTTGCAGAATTCGCGCGAAAACAGTTCAATCGACCTGACTACGCCGCTGGTATAGGGGCGGAAGCTGTCCGTGAATATGCCTATTTTCAAGTTATTAAACCCTCCCTGGTATTATTACTGCTGGTTTTCATGGGCCCGTTCGTAAAGCCGGTTGGATATTTCCATGGCCCGGGCCTTGTCTTCAGCGTGCCCATACATTTCAAGGACTTCAATATTTTTTTGGTTCCATTTTTTCAGTTCATCCACCCTGGACTGGCTTAAGTTGTACTCCTCGAGAGAACCGGTAAATACTTCGGAAAGAGGGAGGATGCGGTGGCGCCAGTCACGGTGAACCCAGGTTATTTCATAATCCGCCCCGCTGATCCAGGCTTCCCCGGAGTCCTTGTTTTTAGTCAAATCAATGTCAAGCAGGGCGCCGTATTCCACGAAAGATGAAGGGTTATGGGGATAATGCTGGTTGGACAAAAAATTCCCCAGTGAGTATATGGCCAGGGTGGCCCGTTCTTCGCCGTCCTCGTTTTCATTAAAAAACCATTCCAGGGGCTGGATATAATGGGGATGCCCACCCATGATCAGGTCGGCCCCCGCTGCCGCCATCCGGGCGGCCACATCGCGCAGGCGCTGAGGCTGCGGTTCACTGACGTACATATTGCCCCAGTGTGGAAATACAGCCACCAGGTCAGCGCCGTGTTCCCTGGCCATTTGGATGTCCTCAATTACAGGAGTAATATCTTCAAAGTCCGGGGCATAATTGACGCAGTACTCATGTCCCTGGGGGACGGGGATTCCGTTCAGGCCGTAAGTATAGCCGATAAAAGCGATTTCAATCCCGTCATGTTCGATGATGGTAGGTGTATCCTGTTCTTCCGGGCCCTTGTAAGCGCCGAAAGTTTCGATGCCCAGGCCTCTGACATGAGAAAGGCTGTTCATCAGCCCTTCATAGCCCCGGTCCAAAGTATGGTTATTGGCCATAGTCAGGGCGTTAAACCCGGCCTTTTTAAGGGCTTCAGAAAACTCCTGGGGTGCGTTAAATTCCGGAAAACCGGTATAACCGGTCACTCCCCAGGCCACTGAACGAACTTCCGGGCCGGCCTGGGATGTTTCCAGGTCTCCCACTGTTATGTCGCCTTCTCGCAGGTACGGTTCGATAATTTCAAAGCTGGGGGTAAAATCATAGTTATCTTCGCCCAGGTGAGCCTGTTCAATCTGAGGTACATGGGCGGTAATGTCACCGGCTACTATCAGGTTTACCGTACGCAGATCAGGCTCATCAGGTTCATCTTCATCTGGAGCCTCTTCAATTTCTTGTTGATCTATTTCTTCCTCTGCGAGTTCGGTTGCTTCTTCTTCGTCCGGCTCGCCGGGGCCGATATTTTCTACAACCAGGTCAAACAGCTCTCCCGGTGGATAAATGCCTCCGGCCCGGGTACCGATATTAAATGACAGGGTCAGCAGGATCAGGGCCAATATAATGAAATAGATTCGGCGCAAAGTTTTACTCACCGTCCCATGGTATTATTGTTTTAATTATAACATAGAGTCTATTTTGCAGGGTCATTAAGACTGTACTCCCGGAAAGATCAGCAGATCAGCGCTGCCCCAACCACAATATGGCCCGGTACAACCAGGGCCACTGGGCACCGTCTTCTCCTTCCGGGCTGAATTGAGGTGACTGTTCGCTGTACCCGCCGATTTCAGGATGGGGCCCCAGCAGTAAGTATTTACCGCCCCCGCTTGTTCCGGCAATAACGGCAGGTTCATTGTTTGCCTGGTACCGGGCCAGGATCGTTACCGATTCTTCTTCGTCCGGTTCGAAATAAGGGCCGTCAAAATAGTACATCTCTTTTTCCGGGTTGAAACCGTGGTTGACGGGATGGCCTTCCATAAGCTCGATGGATCCGGTTTTACCCCATCCAATCAGCCCGGACAGAGGCCCGACTCCTTTTCCTTTAAACAGTTCCAGGGGATATTCATGGTCAGCACCCTCCCAGCGGAGGATACGGGAAGCATAATATGCTCCAGCACAGCTGCCAATAAAGAGGCCGCCGTCATTAACAAAGTCACGGATGATGCTATGATCGCTGATAAAATTTTTATACTCCGCGGCAAAGCCGCCCGGAAACCACAGCAGGTCATATTGTTCTTCAAGCCCGGGTTTTACAGCTTCATTTTCATCGAATACCGACCACTTAAAGCCGTGGTGATCAAGAAAGTGGCCGATAACTTCAACATTTTCGCCCCAGCTTCCCTTGCCGGCATAAAGCCCAACACGAGGAAGTTCGGGATCCTCCGGAATTTCCATAATATTACATTCAGTTTTTGAGCTGTTTTGATCAGGTCCCGGTTCAAATTCGTCCGGAAGCGGCGTTGAACCACTGTTTGCCGGCAGCTCGTCATCATCCTGAGCAGCTGGTTCTTCACTGTTATCTGCCACCGTGCCCGCTTGAGGGTTTTCATCTGGATTTTCGCCTGTACAGGAAGTAAAAAGCAGGGAGGAGGTGATGAAAATAAAAAGGGCCGCAACCAGGAAGATTATTCTATAAGCTCCGCAGTGTGAGCGGCAGGCAGAGCTGTTTTGTTTAATATGTAAGCCTATCAATAAATAACCTCCGCGGTAAAAGCAGTAAC
This sequence comes from Syntrophomonadaceae bacterium, assembly GCA_003554615.1. Lineage (GTDB taxonomy): Bacteria > Bacillota > Dethiobacteria > DTU022 > DTU022 > B1SED10-74M. The sequence goes on along the minus strand of PWGX01000006.1, from coordinate 17,029 downwards.
AAGCAAAAATATTTATTAAATGATATTATAGCTGTTAAATGTAATTATATCAATCAAGTAAGCGAAATCAAGCAAGTAAGCGAAATTGTTGTAGAAAGAATTCTTTGCAGCGCTGTCATGCTGGTTTAGTAGCAGACCTAATATACAAGGGTGTTATAAGGTAAAGGCGGCGTTATAATGTAAAGGCTCCCCCCTCTTTGTTTACATAAGATACATTATCGGAAGTTAATTCATATTATCATAAGGACCAAAAAGAAGCACCTGCCCCCCCTCTTCCCTGACCAGAGACCTGGCCCTTACACATTTCTTCTCCAGTGTTCAAGAATAGAAGCAAACGTAGCGCCGCACTGCGGGCAGTCTTCATGGTGCCTGAGAATATAAGTGCAGCGACTGCACTTCAAAGCCGGGATCGGTTTCCCGCGGTCGGCGTCTTCAGCGCCTCTACCCGGCATATGAGGCTGTTCCGGGAAAGGGCCGCTGTCCGGATCTCCTTTTTCCGGCCCCCTGCCGCCTGCTCCTTCGCCTTTACCTGCAGTTCCCTCCCTGCCTTTTAAAGCATCTGGGCCGGTGGATCTGCTTGAACCGGGTCCATTATTAACCGCCTTTTCAGGTTTATTAACCGGATTCTGCCTCTCTTCTTCTATATTATTCCTGTCATTCTCATTTCCTAAATAGTTTGACAGTTCGGCCTCATCCCTTCTTTCCTCCTCTCTTCCACTTTCCCGGGGGCTTATTTCGGCGGAGCGATCCCCCTGATTTTGATCATGGTTTTCCTCTCCAAAATCTTGTTTAGCAGCTCCGGCTGGGGCAGCGGCCGGAATACCGCTTCTCCTGTAGCCAAGGATGTCGTAATAAGTCATGCTGTGCTCTTCGAACAGGTGCTTGAGATAGGCCTGGGTTGTCGTTGCGTCCCTGTGGCCCAGGGCGTTTTGAGCAAGGCGGATATCATTCATTTCTTTAATGATGTTGACGGCAAAGGTGCTGCGCAGAAGGTGTGGATGGACATCTTTGTTTATGCCAGCCTTACGGGCCGTCCGCTTGACCATTTCCCGCAGGTAGCGATCTTTAAGGCGTCCCCCTTTAAGGGTGCTAAAATAATAGCTGCTTCCGGGCGGTTGGATCCGGTGCCAATTTTCTAGCAGGGCAAGGAGCTCATCATCAAGCCATAAGGTGCGTTCTTTGGCGGCCCCGCTTTCTGCGACATGGATTTTGCCTTCATTCCAGTTGATATCTTCAGCTTTGAGATCCAGGATTTCCCCGGCGCGCAGTCCCGCCCTGAGCATAAGCATCATCATACAGAGATTACGCAGGCCGGTTGGCGCTTTTGGATTGGGAATCCTCAACAAGGCCGCCTGCTCACTGCTGCTCAAGACTGCTGTTTTTTCCCGGGGTGAGTTCATAGTATTCACCGCTTATTCAGTACCCATAAAATATTATATGGTATTACAGACGATCTGATTAATTACGGAATTATATGTATATTCTGACCTATTATGGCCTGGTTGTCAAGCAAAAACGGTACTTTATCTAAATAAAACCCAATCAGTCCTTCATCTATGCTCCTTCCCCCTTTTCCCCGGACCCAGGCAGCGACCATAACACTACTTAATCATAACAGTAAAAAAAAACGTGTTATTGATGCTCAAGAAAAAAACTAGCAAAAATTTACTTGACAGTAACCTTTTTTTTAGGTAATCTTACACTAATTGATCAGGCAAAAGGCTGTGATCGGAAGCAGTAACAGGTTAAGCCATCTGCAGAGAGCCGCCGGCTGGTGCAAGGCGGTATGACGGATCCTGTGAACTCATCCGTGAGCCGCCAACCGAAATTGGCATGACAGCTAAAAGTAGGATTGGCCGGAGACTTCCGTTATCTTAAAGAGTGGGCGGTAGATGTTGTGCCGCCAAGAAGAGTGGTACCGCGAAAATAACTTTCGTCTCTGTGGCGAAGGTTTTTTTATTATTAACCTGATAACTTTAACACACTGGAGGAGATGGCAATGAATAATCAAGTGGATGTAAACAATTCTGGAGGGGCTGAAAAGATATACCTGTTCGACAGCACCCTGCGTGACGGGGAACAAACTCCCGGCGCCCGCCTAAACTATGATGAAAAAGTTGAAGTAGCCCGCCAGCTGGCCCGCCTTAATGTGGACATAATTGAAGCGGGTTTCCCGGTTTCCTCACCTGGTGAAATGAAAGCGGTAAAGGAAATCTCCAGGCAGGTCAAGGGCCCGACTATTTGCGGCCTGGCCAGGGCGGTCAAAGAAGATATTGACGCAGCCTGGGAGGCGATCAAAGAAGCAGAGCAATCCCGCCTCCATGTTTTTTTGGGTGCTTCCGCCATCCACATGCAGCACAAATTTAAAAAGGAGCCGGCTCAGATTTTGGAGCAGGCCGTTGATGCCGTGAAATATGCCCGCAGGTTTACCGATGACCTCGAGTATTCCCCGGAAGATGCCAGCCGGGCCGACGAGGAATATCTCTACCGGATGATCGAAGCCGTTATCGACGCCGGAGCCACGGTAATCAATATTCCCGATACGGTTGGGTATGCCGTACCGGAAGAGTTTGGAGGGCTGATCCGCCGGATCAGGGAAAACGTGAGTAACATGGACCGGGCCATGATCAGCGTGCACTGTCACAATGACCTGGGGCTTGCCGTGGCCAATTCCCTGGAAGCGGTTAAAAACGGGGCCCGCCAGGTGGAATGTAATATAAACGGTATCGGGGAAAGGGCCGGTAACGCCGCCCTGGAAGAGATAGCAGTAGCTTTGCGGATCCGGCAAAATCATTTTCCCTATTATACCGATCTTAATTTTTCCGAAATCTACCGGACCAGCCGCCTGGTAAGCAAGCTGACCAGTATTTCCATCCCGGTCAACAAGGCCGTGGTCGGCCTGAACGCCTTTTCCCATTCGTCCGGTATCCACCAGGACGGAGTCTTAAAAAACAAGGAAACATATGAAATAATCGATGCTGAATTAATCGGGGGCAGCGCCGCCAGGATGCTGCTGACCGCCCGCTCCGGCAGGCACGCCGTGCTCGACCAGCTGAACAAAATTGGGTTTACTTTAACTAAAGAACAGCTGGATGTGATCTATAAACATTTTGTCGATCTTGCCGATAAAAAGAAAGAAGTCTATCCGGAAGACCTGGAAGCCCTGGTCCTTGATCATATTTCCGCTACCGAGCCGCGCTACAGGCTTGATTACCTGCAGACAGTCAGCGGCAGTAAGAGCATCCCGGCGGCTGTCATCCGCCTCATGAAAGAAGACGGGAACACCATCGAAGAAGTCGCCGTCGGGGCCGGCCCTATCGATGCCGCCTACAACGCCATTAACAAGATCACAGGCCTGAATGTCGGACTGGAAAAGTACAGGATTAATGCCGTAACCCAGGGCCGCGATGCGCTCGGCGAAGTCCAGGTCAACCTCTCTTACCAGGACCGGAGCATTACCGGCCGGGGGACAAGCACGGATATTATCGAAGCCAGCGTCAAGGCCTATTTAAACGGGCTTAATAAACTGCTGAAAATTAACGGGGCCGGTTAAAAATACGGGGTTTAAACTGAAAAACAGACAAACAATCGTTTGTTTTATCAGACAAATGATGCTATAATCTAAAAAATACTTCTTCTTGAAAGGGTGATTCTTTGGAATCGTTAACGGAGAAGCAAAAGCGGGTGATGGAGTTTATTGAACAGGAAGTCAGGCGTTGGAACTATCCTCCCTCTGTGCGCGAAATATGCAAAGCCCTCAATATAAGCTCAACTGCAACTGTACACGGGCACCTGGACACCCTTGAAAGCAAGGGTTATATTTCCAGGATGGCAACCAAACCGAGAGCGATTAAATTGATTAAAAGCGCTGCTGGTGAAGTTATAGCGGACCCGGAAGAAAATTGTATTTTTGCTCCTCTTGTTGGAAGAATCACAGCCGGCCAGCCGATCCTTGCCGAAGAGAACAAGGAAGGCTTTTTTCCTATCCCTTCAACTATATCGAATGATGAGAACTGTTTTGTCCTCCGGGTGGCGGGAGAAAGTATGCTTGGGGCCGGGATCAACGACGGCGATTATGTGGTTATAAGGCAGCAAAACAGTGCCGAAAACGGGGAAATAGTGGCCGTTCTGCTTGGAGATGAAGCAACGGTCAAACGCTTTTATATAGAGAAAGACGGTTACCGGCTTCAGCCTGAAAACGATGCTTATGAGCCCATCATAAGCCGGGAGGTCGAAATCCTGGGCAGGGTAGTCGGTTTATTCCGCCGGATTTAGGGTTTTTGAAAAAAGCATTTATGAAGCGATATAGGGATCTAATTTTTTGGCCAGTTCGGGATCAACTGCCGCTATTATCTCCAGGTGATCCGGCCTGGAAATTACACTCTGCACATCTCCGTACTGCTGAAGCTCAGAATAAAGCTTCCCTTCACTATAAGGCAGATAAAGTTTCAGGTTACATCGCTGATTATTAAGATAATCAGTGATGTTTTCTTTTAAACTGCCGATTCCCTCTCCAGTCAGGGCAGAAATAAAAGCGGCCGAGGGGAATTCCCTCCTTAAAAATGCTTTTTCAGAAATGGCGTCAACCAGGTCGATCTTATTGAAAACCAGTATTTCATGCCCGTAATATTCCGGATCAATGGCAGCCAGGTGGCTGCGGACAATTTCAATCTGCCGGAGGTATTCCGGGTGGCTTAAATCCACTAGATGCAGGAGCACGTCGGCGGCAACCAGTTCCTCCAGCGTGGCCTGAAAAGCGGTAATCAGCTGCTTGGGCAATTTTTCTATGAAGCCGACCGTGTCGGTAAAAAGCACTTCTTTACCACCATTAAGGTTTCCACGCCGCACAGTGGGATCAAGGGTGGCAAACAGCTTGTCTTCGGTATAAAGATCGGCTCCGGTCAGGGCATTGAGCAGGGTTGACTTTCCGGCATTGGTGTAGCCGACCAGGCTGACAATATTTTGCCGGTTGCGCTTCCTGCGCTGCCGGTGCAGGGCCCGGTGCTTGCGCAGGGAGCTGATTTCTTTTTTCAAGTCATTGATCCGCTTTCGGATCACGCGCCTGTCTACTTCGAGCTGGGTTTCTCCGGGGCCCCTGGTTCCGATCCCACCGCCGAGCCGTGAAAGCTGGTTGCCCAGGCCAATCAAGCGGGGTAGCAGGTACTGCATCTGGGCCAGCTCAACCTGGAGTTTGCCTTCTTTTGAGAGGGCCCGGCGGGCGAATATATCAAGAATCAGATTGGTCCTGTCAATTACCTTGGCCTCAATAAGTTGATCAAGGTTCCTGATCTGTGATGGTGAAAGCTCGTCGTTAAAAATAACCATCTCGGAGCTGTGCCTGTCTACAAGAGCGGACAGCTCCTCTATCTTTCCTTTTCCAATATAGTTAGCCGGATCAAGGGCTTCCCTTTTTTGGATCAGCCTTTCCACTACTTTCGCCCCTGCTGTTTCAGCCAGCAGGGCCAGTTCTTCCATGGAACGATCGATATCTTCACCGGGCTGGTTAAGATCCAGTCCGACGAGGATTGCTTTTTCTCTTTGCTTCAGATTTTCACACCTCTAATAAATAATTATTCAGAAGCGCCTGGATCCACTACAGGCGTACCTTTTTCTTTTTCCTTCTCCTCCGCCTCGGTTTCTTCCTGCCTCAGGTTAATATTACGCATGGGAATGATGGTGGAGACGGCATGCTTATAGACCAACTGCTGCTTACCGTCTACTTCAAGGAGCAGAGTAAAGCTGTCGAAGCTGCGAACAACCCCCTTGATCTGGTAGCCGTTGATTAAAAAGACCGTGCTCAGCATGTTTTCCTTACGAATTTGGTTCAAAAAAGTGTCCTGCAAGTTGATTGCGCCTTTCATAGATCGGGCTCCCTTCTATTCTTTCTCTATTTATCAAACTCTTCAGTAGATATTCGCCCGGTTCGGTGCCAAATCCTGCACTTTGAAGCAAATATTTTCTGTTAAATGATCAATTGCAGTTTGATCGGTTATTTTCAACCATTCTATGTCCTTATTGCGGCGAAACCAGGTTAACTGGCGCTTGGCCAGGTTACGGGTTTGTTTTTTTATTTCTTTTACCATATACTCCCATCCGATCCGGCCCTGCAGGTAATCAAGCAGCTGGCGGTAACCCAGGACCTGCATCCCCGGGTCGGTGTCCCGGTAACCCTGTTCAAGAAGGCGGCGGGTTTCCTCAAGCCATCCTGCGGCGAGCATTAAATCAACCCTTTTTTCGATTCTTTCATATAATGTATCCCGATCCATGTAAAGCCCGAAAATTAAAATCCGGTATGGTGATTCTTTTCCTGCCGTCCTGGCTACCTGTTCTGATATTGGACGGCCCTCCAGCTCATAGACTTCCAGGGCCCTGATAATGCGCCGCCGGTCGTTGGGATGAATCCTTGAGGCTGCTTCCGGGTCGATCTCTTTAAGCTTACCGTAAACATTTTCCAGGCCTTCTTTTAAAGCAAGCTGCTCATAATGATCCCGGATTTTGCGGTTTGCCCCTTTTTGGCCGAAGGCATAGCCCTCAATTACGGAGTTGATATAAAGGCCGGTTCCCCCAACCAGGACAGGCAGCTTGCCTTCCCCCCATAGCTTTTCAATAATTTTGACCGCTTCTTTTTGGTAATCGGCCACGCTGAAATCCCGGTCGGGTTCAACCAGGTCAATCAGGTGATGGGGTGCGGCTTTTTTTTCTTCTTCAGCAGGTTTTGCGGTCCCTATATCCAAAAAGCGGTAGACCTGGGCCGAATCGGCACTGATGATTTCGGTTTGCAGCTTTTGGGCCACTTTCACCGCCAGGGCGGTTTTACCGACGGCGGTTGGGCCGACCATGACCAGCAGGGGAATGTTACGGTCTTTGTTTAACTGCTCACCGGCCTTTTTACGCGGCATGGATCAATCCCCTCCTCCCCAGCCGCTGCGGTGGAAACTTTTGTCGAGTTCGCTGCGTTCAAAACTGATTACCGTGGGACGACCGTGGGGACAGTAACCGGCCTGCGGGGTTTTTTCCCACTGTCTCAGCAGCTGCTCCATTTCCTCTCTGCTCAGGGCCTGACCGGCTTTAATAGATTTGTGGCAGGCTATGGTAATCAAAATGGCATCCCGGGGGTCTTGTTCCGGTTCGTTGTCGGCTGTAATTAAATCTTCCAGCAGGTCATATATATCGGCCCGGTTAACATTTTCCCGGAAAGCAAAAGGAACTGCCCTAACCTGGTAGTTGTTACCATTAGCCGGTTCCAGTTTAAAGCCCGATTGCTCCAGCAGGGGCAGCAAAAGCGGAAGCCTTTCGCACCAGGCCGGGGGCAGATCGATGGTCAGTGGAATGGTCAGCTGGGATTTGTTTGTACCCGAAGAATGATAATCCTGGTTTTTTAGCTGATGGTAGTTGATCCTCTCATGGGCGGCGTGCTGATCTATAAGCAGGAGCTGATCGTCTTTCTGGGCCACCAGGTAGCTCTGCATGAACTGGCCGATTAAGCGAAGCCCACCGGCAGGGCCTGCAGCTTTCTCCTCCACTTGCCCGGATCTGGCCGGGGGGATTTCCCGGGCCGGCGCTTTTTCAGCCTGTTCGTCCTGTCCCGGGGTGGAAGGCCTGAAATCGCTTTGCTTAGCGCTGCCGGGCTGCCTGAAAAGTTGTTCGGTTTTCCATACAGCCTGCCTGCCTGTTGGTGGCGGTGAAGATCTATCCTGGGGCCTGTAACCGGGAAAAGTTTTTTCCTCTGGCCAGCCGGGAGTTTTCCTGGCCCCCTGGAGGGCCATTTTAACCGCTTTAAAGGTCAACCCCTTTATAACTTCCGGTTTTTGAAAGCGAATTTCAATTTTGGCCGGGTGGACGTTGACATCGATGGCATCGGGCGAAACGGTCAATTTTAAAATAGCCACCGGGTGGCGCTGCCTGGGCAGGAGATCTTCATATCCCCGCTCCAGGGCATTGACAATCATCGGATCCCTGACCAGACGCCCGTTGACTACCAGGGTTATCCAGCGCCTGGAAGACCTGGTTAAATGAGGGGCAGATATAAATCCGCTTATACTACAACCGGTACTAATATCCTTCCGATCCAGCTCAATCATTGCCTCTGCGGTTTCACTGCCGTAGAGTGAGCCGATCACGTGGAGCAGGATCCCGTCCCCGGAAGAGCTAAACAGGGTTCTTCCTCCGCTCTTCAGGTTAAAAGCCACTCCCGGGTTGGTCAGGGCCATTTCAGAGACCAGAGTGCTGATCCGGGTTGTCTCCACGTTACTGGCCCGAAGAAACTTGAGGCGGCCCGGAGTGTTATAAAAGAGATCGCGGACCTCCACCCTGGTCCCGGATGGAGCGCCCACCTCTTCTGCTTCTTCCACCTCTCCACCATTTACCATTATTTGGATTCCAGAGAGGGATTTTTCAGTCCTGGAAGTTAGTTTCACCCGGGAAACCGCAGCAATACTGGGCAGTGCTTCGCCCCGGAAACCAAGGCTGGCCAGGTTTTCCAGATCTTCCAGGTTGGCTATTTTGCTTGTAGCAAAGCGTTTAAAGGCAAGCGGCAGATCGTCTCTTTCGATACCGGATCCGTTGTCGGTAACACTGATCAAACCCTTGCCGCCGTTTTCAATAGCTATATCTATCCTGTCGGCTCCTGCATCCAGGGCATTTTCCACCAGTTCTTTAACTACAGAAGCCGGATTTTCAATTACCTCGCCGGCGGCTATTTGCTCGGCCGTACTTTTGTCGAGCAGTTTGATACACATTATTGATCAGGCTCCTTTTCCGAATCCTCCTGTTCGTAATCCAGGAGCTGTTTTTGCATCTCAAAAAGCTTTTGCAGCGCTTCCAGGGGTGTAGTCCGGTTTAAATCAAGTTCTTTAACCTGCTCCACTACATCCAGTTCCCGGCTGTAAGCGGACACCGGCTCTGAAACCATCGGCAGCAGGCTCAGCTGCCGGTCCCCGGCCGTGGAAGCCGCATTTTCCAGTTCGTAAAGTATTTTTTCCGCCCTGATCAGCACCTCCAGCGGCACTCCGGCCAGGCGGGCCACATTAATACCGTAGCTTTTATCCGCTTTTCCGGGCAAGAGGCGGCGCAGAAAAATTACCTCCTTACCTTTTTCTTTGACGGCAATGGTATAGTTTTTAACCCCGGGCAGTTCTCCTTCCAGGTTGGTCAGTTCATGGTAATGGGTTGAGAAGAGAGTTTTGGCCTTGATTTCCCGGCTGATGTACTCCAGGACACTGCGCGCTATGCTCATTCCATCGTAGGTGCTGGTTCCCCTGCCGATTTCATCAAGGATGATCAGGCTGTCCGGGGTCGCTTCTTTCAGGATAGCTGCCGTTTCCTGCATTTCGACCATGAAAGTGCTCTGGCCGCGGCTGAGGTCGTCACTGGCCCCGACCCGGGCAAAAATGCGGTCTAAAACCGGCAGTTCGGCCTCATCTGCCGGCACAAAACTGCCCATCTGGGCCATGATCGACAGCAGGCCGGCACTGCGGATATAGGTGCTTTTGCCGGCCATGTTCGGGCCTGTAATTACCAGCAGGTAATGTTTTCTGTCCATGTGGATATCATTGGGCACAAATCGCTCAAAAACCGTTTGCTCCACCACCGGGTGGCGGGCCTGCCGGACATTCATCTTTTTACCGTTTGAAAATACAGGCCTGCAGTAACTGTGCCTTTCGGATGCTTCGGCCAGGCCCTGGAGGCAGTCCAGCCGGGCCAAATTGTGAGAAGCGGAAAGCAGTTGATCGGTATAGGTGCCAATTTTTTCCCGCAATTCTTCGAACAGGGTGTATTCAAGGTGGGCCAGCTTGTCACGGGCCCCGGTTATTTGTTCTTCCATCCGCTGCAGCTCTTCGGTCGTAAACCGTTCTGCATTGACCAGGGTTTGCTTGCGGTGGTATTCGGGCGGAACCAGGTTGAGGTTCGTTTTGGTAACTTCGATATAATAGCCAAAATTGCGGTTGTATCCTATTCGCAGGGACTTTATGCCTGTGTGCTCCCGTTCTTTCTTTTCAAAGTCAAGGAGCAGGGTGTTACTTTCTTCAGAAAATGATTTCAAACGGTCCACTTCTTCGTTATATCCGCTTTTAAACAGGCCCCCTTCTTTCAGGGAGAGAGGCGGGTCTTCTACCAGGGCCCTGTCGATTAAGGCCGCCGGTTCGCTGAAGTCCGGGATACCGGTGTTGATTTCTTTTAGCAGCGGGGCTTCCAGGTCAGTGCATTTCTTTTTCAGAGCTTCAATCTGGGCCAGGGTTTCCTTGAGTGAAACCAGGTCCCTGGCATTTATACGCTGGTAGGAAAGCCGGCTGCAGAATCGCTCCAGGTCAAATACATCCTGCAGTAATTTGCGCAGGTCTTTTCTCTGCAGCGGTTTTTGGATCAATTCTTCGACAGCATCAAGTCTTTTTTCAATCATTTTCCTTTGAATCAGGGGCAGTTCGATCCATCGTCTTAAGAGGCGTCTGCCCATGGCTGTCATACAGCGGTCGAGCAGGCCCAGCAGGCTGCCCTGTCTGCCGCCTTCGCGCAAAGATTGGGTTAGCTCCAGGTTGCGGCTGGTAACGTTATCGATAATCATATTGCGGTTGTTAAAGTATAGATTAAGGCGCCGGAAATGCTTTTCGCCGACGGGAAGCTGCTGCAGTATCTGCAGGTAAGCCAGTGCTGCCGCCCCGGCTGATGCGGCAAGCGGATACTGGTTAAGATCCAGATCCTGCCAGGTATGATCCTCCCATTGCTCCCGGATCAGTTTTTCGGCTTCTTCAAGGCCTGGAGTATGTGAAAGCTGTTCAATGAGGCTGCTGTTTTTTAGAGCAAACAGCCTGCGGCAGAGCTGTTCAGTTTCCTGGGACCCGCAGAGCAGTTCGGAAGGTTGCAGCCGGTACAGCTCGTCGGCAATATTATCCCAGGCCCCTTCTCCTTTTTGCTCAGTGACCTGGAAATCACCGGTGGAGATGTCCACCGCGGCCAGGCCGTAATAGTCTCCGCCGCGGTCTATCACGGTGACCAGGTAGTTATTGCGGCTTTCTTCAAGCATCTCCGGGTCCGTGATGGTGCCGGGTGTGAGGATGCGGGTTATCTCCCGCTTCACAAGCCCCTTGGCCTGGCCTGCATCTTCAACCTGTTCGCACAGAACTACTTTATAGCCTTTGCCAAGCAGCCGGTTCAGGTAGGTTTCGGCGGAATGGATGGGCACGCCGGCCAGGGGAATCGGATCTTCACTGCCTGCATCCCTGGAAGTAAGGGCAATTTCCATCTCTCTGGCTGCCACCTCGGCGTCTTCAAAAAACAGCTCATAAAAATCGCCCACCTGGAACATTAGCAGTTTGTCCGGATGCTGCTCTTTGACGACTTTGTATTGTTCCATCATCGGGCTGGTGCGGTTCAATAGGGCTCTCCTTCCGCTTCTCCAAACAGGTTCCAGGTTCGTGCTTCGGTAATCCGGATCCGGATCAGCTTCCCGGTCAAATGTTCCGGTCCTGGGAAGTGGATCAGCTTGTTGGTCCGGGCCCGGCCGGTTTGCAGTTCCGGATTGTTTTTGCTCGGCCCTTCAACCAGCACTTCCCGGGAAGTGCCGACCAGGCGCTCGTTTTCTTCCAGGCTGATTCGCTGCTGGATTTTATTTAAAGCCTGCAGCCTTTTTTCCTTTTCCTCGTAGATAGCTTCATCACCAAATTGCTCGGCTTTTGTACCCCGGCGGGGCGAATAGATAAAAGCAAAAGCGCTGTCAAACCGGACCTGTTCCAGCAGGTCCAGGGTATCGGCAAAATCCTCTTCCTTTTCTCCGGGAAAACCGACGATAATATCGGATGTGATGGATACATCCGGGATGGTTTCTTTAATTGTTAGCGCTAATTCCAGGTACTGCTCGCGGGTATAGCGGCGGTTCATTTTTTTTAGAATCCGGTTGCTTCCGGACTGGGCCGGCAGATGAAAGTGTTCGCATATCTTTTTGCCCCGGGCCACGGTATCAATCAGCTCCGGCGATAAATCTTTAGGATGAGAGGTCATGAACCGGATCCTGGACAGGTCTTCAATTTGGTCCAGCTCTGCCAGCAGGGAAGCAAACGATGGTTTTTCCGGAAGGTCGTGACCGTAAGAGTTCACATTCTGGCCGAGCAGGGTTATTTCCCGGTACCCTTTTTCCGCCAGAACAGAAGCTTCGGAAATTATATCTTCAAAGTGGCGGCTGCGTTCGCGGCCGCGCACAAAGGGTACCACACAGTAGGCGCAAAAGTTGTTGCAGCCGTAAATAACAGGGAGCCAGGCGTGGAAAGCGCTGGCCCGGGTGGCCGGCAGGCTTTCCCGCCCTGAATAATCTTCTTCGATATCGACCACGGTTTCTTTTTCCCGGCGGGCCCGGTCAAGTAAATCGGGCAGGCGGGGTAAAGCGTGAGTGCCAAATACGAGGTCCACCTGCCTGAAACGGTTTTTAATATAACTGGCCAGATCTTCCTGCTGGGTCATACAGCCCCCCACGGCAATTATCAAATCATCCCGTTTTTCTTTCAGGGTGTACAATTTTCCCAGCATCGAGGCAACCTTGTCTTCAGGTTTTTTGCGCACGGCGCAGGTATTTATTATCACCAGGTCCGCCTCTTCCGGTGCTGCAGCGGGACGATACCCGAGGTTTTCCACCAGGGCGGCTATGATTTCAGAATCGTGTTCATTCATCTGGCAACCAAAAGTATTGATCCAATACTGCCTACCTTCGCCAAAGCGAGGGGGCTGGTTTAAAGTTTCAGCTTGCCGGTACTGCAATTCCTAATCACTCCTATCTCCCCTCATTATATCAAAAAAACACCTGTTTAAAGAGGTGTAATTAAAAGGCAATCCGAAAAACAACTGGCCCCGGGTTTCCGGCCGGGGCTAAAGGCTGCGCAGCCAGTCAAAACAAGTTTCCCAAACCTCTTCAAGGTGTTCTGAAAACCGGTGGTCGGCCCCGTCAATAATAACCAGCTTTTTGGGCTCCCCGGCTCTCTTATAAAGGAGTTCAGCATCTTCAACGGGCACTGATTGATCATTTGAACCGTGAATTAATAGAAGGTTGCGCGGCGCCAGCTTGGCTGCTGCTTCGACGGGGTCGTGCTTGTTTAGATCGTAAAAAAAATTTCGTTTTAAAGTGACCGTACCTTCTTCGCCTTCCAGGGTTAACAATTCCTCCGGGCTGCCTTCTAGCGCTTCGTTGGCGGCAGCCCTTCTATTGAACAGGTTGTGCAGCCTGGCTACCGCGGCCCAGGTGCATACGGCATCAACTTCTTTGTCGCTGGCGGCATAACATAAAACCGTGGTTCCGCCAAAACTTCTACCGTTTAATATTATTTTGTCAAATCCCTTCCGGCGGCACCAGCTGACAACCGCGCCGAGATCGGCAATCTGCCCGGACAGGGAAATGTTTTCCCATCGACCTTCGCTTTCCCCACAGCCGGCAAAGTCAAACAACAGGGTCCTGAATCCGGAAAGGGCCAGTTTTTCGGCCATGGCCACGGCTCTCCCACTGCCTTCTTTTGAACCGGTAAAACCGTGACAGACTATGATTACCGGGTTACCTTCGGTCTCCAAGCAATGGGATCCTGCTTCGCTGCCGCGGCAAAGTATGGCTGACAAATTCTGTCCTTCCCTGTTTTTTATTGCACATTTAGACCAGGTTGGTTTTTTCATAACTACAACTCTATCTTTACCGGGACCGCCTAACCATGTTTCGCCCTTTTTCTTTGGCTTCATACAAAGCATCGTCAGCCCGTTTGATTAATGAATCCATTTCTTCTCCCTTTTTCAGGGCAGCTACCCCAAAGCTCGCTGTGATTTTTAACTTCTCCGCCCCTACCTCTATCGTTTCCAGCATGCTGCGTATCCTCTCAGCATATTTAGTCCCCGTATCAAGGTCAGTATGGACCAGCAAAGTAATAAACTCTTCGCCACCAAAACGGGCAGCCAGATCCTCTTTCCGGCAGTTTTCTTTTAAAAGCCCGCCAAATTCAATCAGGACCTGATCCCCAAGCTGGTGTCCGTAATTATCATTGACAGTTTTAAATAAATCCAGGTCGGACATAACCAGGGTCAGGGGCAGGTTATGTCGGAGAGCCTGGGCATGCATCTTTTGATAATATTCCAGGAAATAACGCCTACTGGCAAGACCGGTCAGGGCATCTACTTTAAGCAGGTCGTTGATAGTGGCATTGGCCTTTTCAAGGGCGATATTTTTTTTGTTCAGTTCCCTGGCCATATTGGCAAGCTCGTTATTCAACTTGGAGATTTCATGGATTATTTCGTGATCGGCAATCCATGCTCTTTCACCAAACAAAACATAGACTCCATTGGTATTATAAACATACCCGGTTATAGCGCTTAACTCCCGGCGGGAGTTTATAAGGTTAAAACGAAGGGTTTGGCCATTGTTTTCCTTCGGATCGAAGGACAAATCCTGGTCTTGAAGAGATAAGAATTCCTTCAAGTTTCTATTAATCGGCTTTTGGTCAAGGCCTATGAGGCTCATGAAAAATAAGTTGCAATCCAGTATGTTCAAATCGCTGTCGAAGGTTACAATGCAGATACTGCGGGAATAATTCAGGTAGTCAAGAAAAACGGAACAGTTCTTTTGAAAAAAATTCATATCAAGCATTGCTCCACCACTCTTCGGCCAACAGGACCGCTTCCCTGGCTGAGCTACCTACGCCTTCGGCTCCCACCTTCTGTTTTATTTGAGGATTCAACGAGAGGAAGTGGCCGCCTAACATAATCCTGGTTTCTTTCAGGGAAGGATTTCCTTTTACTGCGGTTATAATTTCTCGGGCGCGATCAATATTAAAAGGCATCCCCACGGAGATCGCCAGGAAAAAAGGAGGTTTGCCTTTTAAAAGATCAACCAACTCATGAGTAGGAGTGTTGGCTCCGAGGTAATCAATATCCCAGCCGTTGATTTCAAGCAGATCAGCCACCATCCTGGGGCCTATTTCATGGAATTCATTGGGGGCAGCTGTAACTACTCCCGTACCTTTGTCTTGTTCAACCATCATAAAGCGAGAATAAAGTGAGGCCATTACCCTGGATACTATGGCTGAGGCCAGATGTTCCTTGGCGACAGATATTTCTCCTTTTTCCCAAAGAGCCCCGATCTTGTACATGGCCGGTTGAATTACCTGCAAGTAAAAATTGCTCAGATCGGCCGTGGAGTGTATTGATTGATCGGCCAATTTAAGTGATTGTTTATGGTCTCCTTCAAGCAAAGATGAGAGGAAAAACTCACAAATCCTTTGCCACTTTTCATCGGAGAGTTGTGGCGGTTCAGTTATTTCCTTTGATGCCTCAATGATTTGTTCGTGATTATTTATAATCCAATGGTAAACATTGATGATCGGTTCCGCTTTATTGGAATCAAGATTATTGCGGATTGCTTTGATCCAGGCTTCCATGGCGACAGGAAAATAGTGGTAAGAAAAATTATGGTTGCTGTAAACCCTGTAAACCCATAGAATTACCCTGGCCATGAGGTGAAAATCGTTAAACTTAAAAACATTGCTCATAAAGCTGGCATGGTTGGTGTGATTATCGTAAAGGACAGATAATGGGTTGTGACCGATTAAGTCATATATCTCCGGGTTGGAAGTCAAAGTTTGATTAACTTCAGCAACCAATTTTTCCTTATTTTCGCTGTACTGTTGGGCAGCGCTAAAAGGAACGGAGGTAATATTTTCAGCGCTTCTGATTATTGTTTCGACCAAAATTCAACCTCCATGTTGGGATGTTTTTCTGCTGCTTTTCCCCTTTTCCTTCTGTTTTTCTTTTTCTTCCGGTTCGTCTTTCCAGACCTGGATGGCAAAATCGGGGCACAGGTATTCGCACAGCTTGCAGCCGGTGCAGGCCTCTGGATCAATCATTTCCGGGGCCCCGTCTTTCCCGGGCTTCAGGTTGTTTTTGGGACAAAATTCGAAACATATACCACAATCTTTGCATCGTTCACTGTAAACTTTTAAGTTGAATTTTGCTTTGCTCATTATTAATACCCCTTTTAATAATATACCTTGTGTGCTGTGCGGTCAAACCAGCAGCAGTTAAAAGCTCCTCCTGGTAATGTACTTAATTGCTCTTTTTAACCTGCCCCAATAAATCCTTAAATAGTCAGTGATCAATGAAAAATTCATTTTCCAGCCCCGGCGGCGGTAATAGTAAATGAATATTAACAGCAGGGCGGCTGGGATTAAAAGCAGCCAGGGCGAAAAATCAAACATGGTCTTAAGGGTTCTGAGCATAATGCTCATGGTTCCGGTTAAGACTAGACTGGCCCCGATGGTCATCAGGCTGAACAATGCCCCGCCGAGAAATGTATAAACGATAAACAGTAAGAAGTTCATGTGCATGGCTCCGGCGGGAAAAGAAATAAACGTGCGGCTGAACCCCCACAACTGGCCCATGAAGATCGAAAAATTGCCGTATCTTTCCAACAAGCATAAAATTCTT
The DNA here is from genome assembly GCA_003554615.1 of Syntrophomonadaceae bacterium. Classification (GTDB taxonomy): domain Bacteria; phylum Bacillota; class Dethiobacteria; order DTU022; family DTU022; genus B1SED10-74M. The sequence goes on along the minus strand of PWGX01000006.1, from coordinate 589 downwards.
GAGCGGTACCTGCCAGCTCCGGCGTCTGGGCTGCGGCGGTTGAAGAAGTTATGGCCGCGATTAAATTTGCCCTTAACGACGTTACCGAGCATGCTGCCGAGCAGCCCGACAGTATAGCTGAATATGCTGCCCAGGGTAATACCGATCGTAGAGGAAATAAAAATTGACCAGAAGGAATATGAACCGCGTAAAATCATGGTCCCCGCGGTTAAAAATACGATCGCCGAACCAAAGGGCACGCCTGCGCTCTCGGCAAACATAGCCACCCCGATACCCAGGGAACCATACCTGTAAATCAAGGATTCTAAAACTTTATATAAAGGCTCTAAGAACTCTATAGTTTCCATTTTATCATTCCGCCCGACCGGTTATTAGGCTGTAGATTCCCCATATACCTGCTTCCGGTTCAAGGGCAGCCGCCCTTATTTCCAGCGCAGTTGTTTCCACAGCCGGCTTGATGGCCTGCTCTCTGATGTTCTCAGCCACCCTGTTCATAAAGTCCCCCCTGTTAGCCGCCACACCTCCGCCGATAACCAGGCAGGAAGGATTAAGCAAAGTGACCAGGTTGGATAAACCCAGTCCGATGCTG
>PWGX01000053.1 GCA_003554615.1 Syntrophomonadaceae bacterium | reverse complement strand
TGGATATTGAGCTGATTACCCCGATCGCTATTGAAGAGGGAGTGCGCTTTGCAATCCGTGAAGGCGGACGCACCGTCGGCGCCGGAGTAGTCACCTCGATCTATGAATAAACGGGAGTGAACGAGTACTTAATACCTCTAATAAAAACCATTAGGGGGCGGGGCTGATAACCCGCCTCCTAATTATGCAGGATTGTTGACAGGTTTATACAAATTGTGATACATTTTAGATTGCGAATTTAAGAGACAGGTGGGAGCATTAATGCGAGTTACTATCCATATGGCCTGTGAGGAGTGCCGGGAAAGGAACTATACAACCCGTAAGAATAAAAAAAACAACCCGGACCGCCTGGAAGTAAAAAAATACTGCAGTCGCTGTAAAGCGCATACCCTGCATAAAGAAACCAAGTAGCATTATTTAGTTTCCAAGGGGTAAAGAACCGGATTTATAAAACTAATATCTCGGGAAGAGGTCTGATCAATGCGTTTTTTTAAGCGAGTAAGTAAATTTCTTCAGGAAGTCAGGTCTGAATTGAAAAAAGTCAGCTGGCCCACCAGGCGTGAATTTGGGGTGTTTACCAGTATTGTCCTTTCCGCCGTAATTGTAATCGGCATTTTTTTCTGGATCATGGACAGCATCTTTATTGCCGTTCTGCAGCTGGTGATAGGCTGATTATCCGGATAAAACCGGTATTCATATATATTCGAAATTAAAGGCTGGACAAGGAGAGTGAAGGGGGCAAACAAGTTCCCTCATGACATGAACACTGAAACAGATACCGGAGCCGGTGATGAAATGAACCAGGCTCCCGAGAACGAAGCCGAAGAAACCGTAAACGGTGAAGAAGAGGCTGAAGTCAAAAAAGACTGGTTTGTAATTCATACCTATGCCGGGTACGAAAAGCGGGTAAAAACCAACCTGGAACGCCGTGTCGATTCGATGGATATGAAGGACAAGATCTTCAGGATCATGGTCCCCACTGAAAAAGAAATTACCAGCCGCGGCGGCCAGAAAAGGACGGTTGAGAAGAAGGTTTTTCCCGGTTATGTCCTGGTAGAAATGGTAATGGATGACGATTCGTGGTACGTGGTGCGCAACACGCCCGGCGTTACCGGTTTTGTAGGGCCCGGCTCCAAGCCGGTTCCTTTAAGCGAAAAAGAAGTCACCCATATCCTGCGCCAGGTTGGAGTAGTGGAAGGCAAACCACGTATCGACTTTGATATCAACCAGGTTGTGCGCGTGGTCAGCGGCCCCTTTAAGAACTTTGAAGGCAAGGTTGAAGAAATAAACCACGAAAAAGGGACCGTAAAAGTGTCTGTTTCCATGTTTGGACGTGAAACACCGCTGGAGCTGGAGTTCCATCAGGTAATAAAATTTTAACGCGCGCTGTGCGGCCTGCCGGGCAGCAACAGTGAGGAGGTTTATGTAATGGCTAAAAAGAAGAAAATACTGGCTCAGGTAAAGCTGCAGATACCGGCCGGCAAAGCTACGCCTGCACCGCCGGTTGGACCGGCTCTCGGCCAACATGGGGTTAATATCATGGCCTTTTGTAAAGAATTTAACGAGCGGACGGCCAACGAAGGCGGCCTGATTATTCCGGTTGAACTTACCGTTTATGAAGACCGGTCTTACAATTTTATCACCAAGACCCCCCCGGCTGCCGTACTGCTTAAAAAAGCGGCCGGCATTGAGAGCGCTTCCGGTGAGCCGAACCGGGTAAAAGTGGCAACAGTCACCCGCGATCAGGTCCGGGAAATTGCCCAGCAGAAAATGGAAGACCTGAATGCATACGATGTTGAGTCTGCAGTTGATATCATTGCCGGCACTGCCCGCAGTATGGGCATAGTTGTTGAAAGCTGAACTAGCTTCAGTCCGGCAAGGCAAGGTTCATTTTTTCATATAAACGCCCCTGAGATTAAAGATGAACCAATATACATAGTGGGAGAGCGGAGGCGCTCGCAGACCACGGGAGGTTAAAAAGCATGCCTAAAAGAGCAAAAAAATACCTGGAAGCACGCGAGCAGATTGATCGCGAAAGAAAGTATGAACCGGAAGAAGCCCTGGCAAAAGTAAAAGAACTGAGCACCCGTTCCTTTGATGAAACGGTGGAAGCGGCTTTTCGCCTGGGGGTAAACCCGAAGCACGCCGACCAGCAGGTGCGCGGATCGGTGGTTTTGCCGCACGGAACCGGGAAAACGGTCCGGGTGGTTGTTTTTGCCAAGGGTGAGAAAATCAATGAAGCTGAAGAAGCCGGGGCCGATTATGTCGGATCAGATGAGCTGGTGGCCAAGGTCCAGGAAAGTTGGCTTGATTTTGACATTGCCGTGGCTACCCCGGACATGATGAGTTCTGTCGGCAAGCTGGGTAAAATCCTTGGCCCGCGCGGGATGATGCCCAACCCGAAAAGCGGTACGGTTACCTTTGAAGTTGGCAAGGCCATTAACGACATAAAGGCCGGAAAGGTAGAATACCGGACCGAAAAGGCCGGCAATGTTCATGTGCCGATTGGCAAAGTATCTTTTGAACAGGACAAGCTGGTTGAAAATTTCCAGGCTGTCCTGGACGCATTAATGAAAGATCGTCCGGCTACGGCCAAGGGGCAGTACATCAGAAATATTACGGTCAGTTCAACCATGGGGCCTGGAATCAAGGTTAACCAGGGTGTAGGAGCGAAAAGCTAAACGATAAAACTGTAAGCTGACAACTGCATAAGAGCTGTTCCGTAGACGGCAGGAACTGTACGGTTTAATAGCCCTTAGCGGGCTTCCTGTTCAGGAAAGTTATCTCCAGCATCAACCTGAGGGCAAGAGGTTTGATTATAATTAACCAGGTTAAAACGGGGTTTTCCAGTCTACGGAAAACCCTTTTTATTTGGTCGAAGGAGGTGAAATTATTGCTCACCAGGGAAGAAAAAGAAAAAATGAAGGATGAGATAGCCGAGGCTTTAAAGCAGGCCGAGCTGGTTGTGGTTACCGATTACCGGGGCTTGAATGTAGAGGCCATCAACAACCTGCGCAGGCGGCTGAGAAGTGAACAGTGCCGGTTCTGGGTAACCAAGAATACCATGAATAAATGGGCCTGCAGGGAAGCCGGTTTTGAACAGTTGGAAGATTTTTTTGAAGGGCCAACCGCCATGGCTTATGCCGATGAAGATCCGGTAGCGGCGGCAAAGGTATTTAACGAGTTTACCAGGGAAAACGAAGCGCTGGTTATTAAAGGCGGAGTTCTTTCCGGACAGCTGGTCAGCCCTGAAAGGATTAAGGAGCTGGGCGAGATTCCCTCTCGCGAGATCCTGCTTTCCAAGGTTGTAGGCGGAGTCCAGGCCCCCATTTCAGGATTGGTCGGGGCGCTGCAGGGAACTCTCAGCCAGCTGGTTTACACGGTTGACGCGGTGCGAAGTCAGAAAGAAAGCGCTTAATTAAACTGCACGGTAACAGGATTTGTGCCAGGTAGAAATATCAGGTGCTGCATGCGGCAGCCCTGAAAAATATTATCATATTAATAAAGGAGTAAAGTGGAAATGGCGAAAGAAGAAAACAAAGTAAATGAAATTATGGAAATGATCAAGGGGATGACTGTTCTGGAACTTTCAGATCTGGTTAAGGCCCTGGAAGAGGAATTTGGGGTTACTGCTGCCGCTCCGGTAGCAGCAGCCGCTGCTCCCGCTGCTGAAGGCGGAGCCCAGGAAGAAGAGAAGGACGAGTTTGATGTTATACTTACCTCGGCCGGCGATAAGAAGATCCAGGTTATCAAGGTGGTCCGTGAGTTGACCGGCCTGGGCCTTAAAGAAGCAAAAGCTATGGTAGACGAACTGCCAAGCCCGGTTAAAGAGAAAGTAAACAAAGAAGAGGCTGAAGAAACCAAGGCTAAAATTGAAGAAGCCGGCGGTGTGATTGAGCTGAAGTAGTAGATTTGATTTTAAATACTGTGTCTGGGCACAATTGTCTCCAGGCAATCAGTCAAAGTGTTTAATTTGGGGAGTGTTTTAATGACACTCCTCTTTTATGTACGTTGATAATTTTCTTCTGCAGGCCGGATTTTTTTGTGATCAAGGTATGTTTACAAAACTCGAAAGGTTGAAATGTGAACCTGCTTTTGTTAAAGTAGGATCTACGAAGATTGCAGGGTCACACCCGGGATTCAGGTCGATTTGTCTTTTCGTTATTTAAAACTTTTTTATAAATTTCTTTCCTGCACCCGTTGACACCGTCATTTGCTTGTGATAATATCTTTAGTTGTCTAGTTGTACTATTATGCGTATTTTTAAGTGAGACTTGGTAAGCCTTCTTAATGATGACAAATTACCCATAGGAGAAACAGAGGATATTGGCTGTTTTCAAGGTGCAGCCTTTTTTTTCCCGGTTTTAAATCATAAACCAGGTATCAGGGGGAGTGATTTTTTTTAATGTCCACTAACGTCGCAACCGGCTTGAGACAAAGGCGTTCTTTTGCCCGCATCAACGAAGTTCTTGATCTTCCGAACCTTATAGAAGTCCAGCGTAGCTCGTTTGAATGGTTTCTTAAACAGGGCCTTAAAGAAATATTTGATGATTTTTCGCCGATTCAGGATTTTACAGGCAACCTGGTCCTGGAGTTTTTTGACTATTCGCTTGGAGAGCCAAAATATTCCGTTGAAGACTGCAAGGAACGGGATGCCACCTATGCCGTGCCTCTAAAGGTTAAGGTGCGCTTAATCAACCAGGAAACAGGCGAAGTAAAAGAGCAGGAAGTATTCATGGGAGATTTTCCGATGATGACCGAAAACGGAACCTTCATTATCAATGGTGCCGAAAGGGTCATCGTCAGCCAGCTGGTTCGTTCTCCCGGAGTTTATTTCAAAAAGCAGCCCGACCCGACCGGGGCCACCGGGAAGGAGCTGATCAATGCGACCATAATACCCAACCGGGGGACCTGGCTCGAATTCGAAACAGATGTCACCGAGGGAGTTTTTGTGCGCGTCGATCGAACCAGGAAAATACCGGTAACGGTGCTCATGAGGGCCATCGGTTACGGAACGGATGAAGAAATACAGGAAGTGCTGGGCCATGATCCACGGCTCAATGAACTGTTTGATAAAGACCATACCGATTCTGAGGAAACCGCCCTGCTTGAAATATATAAGCGCCTGCGCCCCGGCGAACCGTTAAATGTTGAAAATGCGCGTTCCCTGTTTGATTCGCTTTTCTTTGACGGCAAGCGCTATGATTTCGCTTATGTCGGACGCTTCAAGGCCAATAAAAAACTGTCGATGACCGAGCGGTTGTTCGGACATGAACTGGCCGAGGATGTCAGGGATCCCGCTGAAGGGACGGTCCTTTTCCCGGCCGGATCTGTAGTTGATGAGGAAGCGGCCCGGGTGATTGATGAAAGCAATATCCAGAGAGTAAAAATAAATTACCGTGACCGGACCCACCTGGTAATCGGCAACGGCAATGTCGATTTGTCGACCAGGCACCTGGTTACCTCCGATATTATTGCCGCGGTTAACTACATTTTTAACCTGTTTGACGGTATTGGCCATGCCGACGACATCGACCACCTCGGCAACCGGCGCCTGCGCAGCGTTGGCGAACTGTTACAGAACCAGTTCCGGATTGGATTATCCCGCATGGAGAGAGTAGTCCGCGAAAGGATGACCATCCAGGACGTGGAAGCGATTACCCCCCAGGCTTTAATCAATATCAGGCCGGTGATTGCTTCGATCAAAGAATTTTTCGGCAGCAGCCAGCTTTCCCAGTTCATGGACCAGACCAATCCACTGGCTGAGCTGACCCATAAAAGGCGCCTTAGCGCTCTCGGCCCCGGCGGGTTGAGCCGGGAGAGGGCCGGTTTTGAAGTGCGTGACGTTCACCACTCTCACTACGGCCGGATTTGCCCAATTGAAACTCCGGAAGGGCCGAATATTGGCCTGATCGGTTCGCTCGGCACCTATGCCCGAATCAACGAATATGGCTTTATCGAAACCCCGTACCAGCGGGTTGATAAGAAAGAAGGCCGGGTCACTTCAGAGATCGTTTACCTTACCGCAGACGACGAAGACCGCTTTGTTATCGCCCAGGCCAACGCCAAGCTGGATGAAGACGGCCGCTTTGCCAGCAACAGGGTTATCTGCCGCTACTATTACGATACGGTTATGCGTCATCCCAATGAAGTTGACTTTATGGACGTTTCTCCGAAGCAGCTGGTCAGTGTAGCAACGGCCCTGATTCCGTTCCTGGAAAACGACGACGCCAACCGGGCCCTGATGGGGGCCAATATGCAGCGTCAGGCGGTGCCCCTGCTTCAGACTGAAGCCCCCTTTGTGGGGACCGGGTTGGAAAGCAAGGCCGCTGTGGATTCAGGAGCGGTTGCGGTTTGCCTGGCCGACGGCGAAGTGGTTCGGGTTACCAGCAATGAAGTTTATGTCCGCCGTGATGACGACGGCGATGATAGAAATTACAGGATTAACGGACGGACCAGGGAACGTTTTGAAACAGACCGGATTCCCGGGTTTGACGGCCGGATTGATGTTTATTACCTCCAGAAATTCAAGCGTTCCAACCAGGGAACCTGCATCAACCAGCACCCCATGGTCAGGCGGGGCCAGAAAGTGAAAGCCGGCGAAGTGATTGCCGACGGTTCCTGCACCAATATGGGTGAAATGGCCCTGGGCCGCAACGTGCTGGTCGCCTTTATGCCCTGGGAAGGTTATAACTATGAGGATGCTATCCTGATTAGCGAAAAGCTGGTTAACGAAGATACTTTTACTTCCATTCATATCGAGGAGTATGAGTCCGAGGCCAGGGATACCAAGCTTGGCCCGGAAGAAATTACCCGCGATATCCCCAATGTTGGCGAAGAGGCCCTTAAAGATCTCGACGGACGGGGTATAATCCGGATCGGAGCTGAAGTCAGGGCCGGAGACATTTTGGTCGGCAAAGTTACTCCTAAGGGAGAAACCGAACTGACCGCTGAAGAACGACTCCTGCGGGCTATCTTTGGTGAAAAGGCCAGGGAAGTACGGGATACCTCACTGCGGATACCGCACGGCGAATCGGGTATCGTGGTCGATGTGAAAGTTTTTAGCCGGGAAGACGGCGACGAGCTGTCACCGGGGGTGAACCAACTGGTTCGGGTCTATGTGGCCCAAAAACGAAAAATTTCCGAGGGAGACAAGATGGCCGGCCGTCATGGAAACAAGGGAGTCATTGCCCGGATCCTGCCGGAAGAAGATATGCCTTTTCTGCCTGATGGGACTTCCCTTGATATTGTGCTCAATCCACTGGGAGTCCCTTCACGGATGAACATCGGGCAGGTCCTGGAGACCCACCTCGGTTGGGCGGCCAGCAGTTTGGGCATCAGTATCGCTTCCCCGGTTTTTGATGGCGCCTCCGAAGGAGATGTTTTCGAGTGCTTCCGGGAAGCCGGCTTGCCTGAAGACGGCAAGACGATCCTTTACGACGGCCGCACCGGGGAGCGCTTTGATGAGAAAATCACGGTCGGTTATGTTTATATGCTCAAGCTGGCCCACCTGGTTGACGATAAGATCCACGCCCGCTCAACCGGTCCTTATTCGCTGGTCACCCAGCAGCCGCTGGGCGGCAAAGCCCAGTTTGGAGGCCAGCGGTTCGGAGAGATGGAAGTATGGGCGCTTGAGGCCTATGGCTCGGCTTACACATTGCAGGAAATCCTCACTGTCAAGTCCGACGATGTTGTCGGCCGGGTGAAAACCTATGAAGCCATCGTCAAGGGAGAAAATATTCCCGAGCCAGGCGTGCCGGAATCGTTCAAAGTCCTGGTTAAAGAACTGCAGAGCCTCTCCCTGGATGTCAGGGTTTTAAGCGAAGAAACCGGAGAGGTTGAAATTAAAGAAGGCGAGGACGAAGGCGATTATCGCCGGCTCGATGTAAATATTGAAGGAATGGAATCGGATGAAGACGACCTGGATCGCTTCATTTACCAAAAAGACAAGCAAGATGAAAGCGATAAAGATGAAAGCGATAAAGATGAAAGCGATAAAGATGAAAGCGATAAAGATGAAAGCGAAAAAGATGAAAGCGAAAAAGAGGAAGAGGAAGAAGAGGAAGAAGGCGAAAGCCTTGAAGAGGAAGACATTGAAAGTTTAAACCTGGAAGATGTGACGGTGAAAGGCGGCGGAGATGGTGAAAAAGATGCTTCCGGAACGCCCGATCTCCAGGAAGAAAATGTAGAAGAAGTTTCTTTAGACCAGCTAGAAGAACTTGAAGATGATGAAAGCGATGAGTCGAAACCTGGATCTTCCAGGCAAAAGAGCAGTAAAGGCGGCGAAGAGCCGGAATAAGAATCGGAAGAGCTGGAAGAAGATGAGGAAAGCATCTACTAGTAGCACAGGTTAAAACCTGGCGAAAGGAGAGATCTTTTTGTTGGATGTTAATAACTTTGATGCCTTAAAGGTTGGATTGGCATCTTCGGAGCAGATCAGGGCCTGGTCGAGAGGTGAAGTTAAAAAACCGGAAACCATTAATTACCGGACCCTGAAACCTGAGCGCGAAGGGCTCTTCTGTGAAAAGATATTCGGACCGCAAAAAGACTGGGAATGCCACTGCGGCAAATACAAACGGGTTCGCTACCGCGGCATTGTTTGTGATCGCTGCGGCGTCGAGGTAACCAGGGCCAAGGTGAGGCGTGAGCGGATGGGCCATATCGAGCTTGCCGCCCCCGTTTCGCACATCTGGTATTTCAAGGGCATCCCGAGCCGGATGGGTTTGCTGCTTGATATGTCACCGCGGGCCCTGGAAAAAGTACTTTATTTTGCCGCCTACGTGGTCATAGATCCCGGTGAAACCTATTTAAGCGACAAACAGCTTCTAACCGAAGGCGAATTCCGGGAATATTATGATAAATACCAGGCCCTTTTTAAGAGCGGGAAAGGGTTTAAGGCCGAGATGGGCGCTGAAGCGATTAAAAAGCTTCTAAAGAGGCTCGATCTCGAGCAAATTGCCCAGGAGCTGCGCGAAGAGCTGCTCAGCTCCAGCGGCCAGAAAAAAGTCCGGGCTATCAGGCGCCTGGAAGTAGTTGAAGCATTTCGCCAGTCCGGCAATGATCCATCCTGGATGATCCTGGATGCGATTCCGGTTATTCCGCCCGATCTGCGGCCGATGGTCCAGCTTGACGGCGGCCGGTTTGCCACCTCGGATTTAAACGACCTGTACCGGCGGGTGATTAACCGAAATAATCGCCTGAAGAGGCTACTTGACCTGGGCGCACCGGACATTATTGTCCGGAATGAAAAGCGGATGCTCCAGGAAGCGGTGGACGCCCTGATCGATAACGGGCGCCGCGGCAGGCCTGTAACCGGCCCCGGCAACCGGCCCCTCAAATCGCTCAGCGACATGCTGAAAGGCAAACAGGGCCGTTTTCGCCAGAATCTGCTCGGCAAAAGGGTCGACTACTCGGGCCGCTCGGTTATTGTGGTCGGGCCGGAACTAAAGCTCTATCAGTGCGGATTGCCGAAGGAAATGGCCCTGGAGCTGTTCAAGCCCTTTGTCATGAAAAGGCTGGTCAGTGACGGCGAAGCGCATAACATCAAGAGCGCCAAGCGGATGGTGGAAAAAGTCCGTCCCGAAGTTTGGGATGTGCTCGAAGACGTGATCAAGGATCATCCGGTGCTCTTAAACCGGGCGCCGACCCTGCACCGTCTCGGCATCCAGGCTTTCGAACCGGTTCTGGTTGAGGGACGGGCGATTCAGATTCATCCCCTGGTTTGCGCCGCATACAACGCCGACTTTGACGGGGACCAGATGGCCGTCCATGTGCCGCTTTCGGCCGAAGCCCAGGCCGAAGCCCGGCTGCTGATGCTTTCCGCCCATAATATCCTCAACCCGAAAGAAGGAAAGCCGGTCACGACACCAACCCAGGATATGGTTCTCGGTTGCTACTACCTGACCTTTGAAAAAACCGGGGCCAGGGGCGAAGGGAAGGTATTTCCAGATCCCGAAGAAGCGGTGACCGCTTATGACCTCGGATACATCGACCTGCAGGCCCGCATCTTTATCAAAGCAAGCGGGTTCAAGGGACGTGACTTTGTCCGCCGTAAAAAATACCTGTTTACAACCGTGGGCAAAGTAATCTTTAATGATGTATTTCCCAGGGACTTTCCATATATGAATAATGCCGACTTTAATGAGTCTTTGCCGGAACAAAACTTTATGCCGATCAAGAATTTCAAGCCCGAACAGGCCCTGGCAGATCTGCCGCGTAACAAGGCTATTAAAAAAGATTTTCTGGCCGACCTGATTGCCCGCTGTTTCAGGCGGTACGGCAATACCAGGACAGCGGAAATCTTAGACGAAATTAAAGCCCTCGGCTTCCATTATGCAACCCGGGCCGGGGTTACCGTAGCGGTAAGCGATATTATGGTCCCGACCCAGAAACAGGACATTATGAGGTCTGCTGAAGAAAAAGTTGAAGCCATTGAACAGCAATATGAACGGGGCCTGATTACTGAGAAAGAACGTTACGATCGGGTCATTGAAATTTGGGGCGGGGCCAAGGACGAAGTGACCGCTGCCCTGATGAGCGGCCTTGACGAATTGAACCCCATCTACATGATGGCCCATTCCGGGGCCCGCGGTAACGAATCCCAGATTACCCAGCTGGGCGGAATGCGCGGCCTGATGGCCGACCCGGCTGGGCGGATCATCGACATCCCGATCCGGGCCAACTTCCGCGAGGGCCTGACTGTGCTGGAGTACTTTATTTCCACCCACGGCGCCCGCAAAGGCTTGGCCGATACTGCTTTGAAGACCGCCGATTCGGGTTACCTGACCCGCCGGCTGGTTGATGTGGTGCAGGATGTCATTGTCCGGGAAGAAGACTGCGGCACCGGACAGTCGATCAGGCTGAGTGAATTTCTTGAAAATGACGAAAATCTGGATGAAGCAGTAAACCGGGTTATCGGCCGTTATACTTTTGACCCGGTATATCATCCTGAAACGGGCGAAGTCCTGATCGAGGCCGACACCATGATTACAGAAGAAATGGTCCAGAAGATCCTCGAGTACAATATCACGGAAGTCCTGTTCCGTTCGGTGTTAACCTGCAAGACCCGCCACGGCGTGTGCGTAAAGTGTTACGGCCGCGACCTGGCCACCGGCAAGGTGGTCAATGTCGGCGAGGCGGTGGGTATCATTGCCGCCCAGTCCATTGGAGAGCCGGGGACACAGCTGACCATGCGGACCTTCCATACCGGTGGTGTGGCCGGAGACGATATCACCCAGGGTCTGCCCCGGGTGGAAGAGCTGTTTGAAGCCCGCAAACCGAAAGGGCAGTCGCTGATTGCCGAGATAGCCGGGGAAGTCGAAGTTATTGAAACCCGCTACAAGCGGGAGATCAGGCTTACTTCGGAACACGGCGAAAACAGGGTTTATCCCATTCCCTACGGGGCCCGGATCAAGGCTGAAAACGGCCAGCAGATAAATGCAGGTGATGAGCTGACCGAAGGTTCTATTAATCCGCATGAACTGCTAAAAGTCAAAGGTGTGCGGGGAGTTCAGCTGTACATGCTCAAGGAAGTACAGTGGGTATACAAGATGCAGGGCGTTGATATCAGCGACAAGCATATCGAGATTATTGTACGCCAGATGCTCAAGAAAGTTAAAGTGGAAGAACCCGGCGACACCGACCTGCTGCCGGGCGGAATGCTTGACAGCCACGTTTTCGATGAAATTAACGAAAGCGTTGAAGCCGATGGAGGTCGTCCGGCTGTGGCAAGGCCGCTTCTCCTCGGTATTACCAAGACATCCCTGGCTACAGAATCGTTCTTGTCGGCGGCTTCCTTCCAGGAAACTACACGTGTCCTGACCGAGGCTTCGATTAAAGGGCGCCAGGATCAGCTCCTCGGTTTGAAAGAAAACGTGATAATCGGCAAACTGATCCCGGCCGGCACCGGAATGTCCCGGTACCGCAATATTGAAGTCCGGCCTATCGGCGCGGAGCCGGAGCCGGAAGAAAAAGCCAAGCCGGAAGCGGATCTCGGCCTCGATACCGAAGAGACTGCGGTGGCCGCCACCGGTGACCAGAAGCCGGAAGGTTTGGAAGAGGATCCGGAGGTGTTCGAAGACTAAAGTTCTTCGAACGCCTCTGTTGCAGCCCCGGGTATCAAGGCCCGGGGTCAAGGCCCGGGGTTATGACTGCCGGGGCAAAAAAGTAAAAATTTGATTGACAAGGGTTGCAGACGGTGTTAAAATCTTAAAGTGCGCCTTAGGGGCGCTAACTGGGGAGGTTTTAACAGAGGATGGTGAGCCTTTCCTTTGGAAGATCAAGTAGCAGAAGATCTGATCAATAGTTCCCGGCATAAAGTTGTAGGCACCAAGCAAACCCTCAAAGCCCTGGAAAAAGGAGAGGCCCAAAGGGTTTTCGTTGCCGGGGATGCAGAGGACAAAGTGATTCGACCGGTAGTATCTGCCTGTGAGGCAAAGGGCATTGATCTGCATCGGGTCGATTCGATGGCCCGGCTTGGTAAAATGTTTGGGATTAAAGTTAAAGCAGCAACAGCTGCCATTTTAGAGGAAAAAATCAAGGAGGTGGACTAATGCCGACAATAAACCAGTTAGTTCGTAAAGGCCGTAAGCAGGTAACCAAGAAAAGAACAGCGCCGGCGCTGGATCGTTCACCGCAAAAGAGGGGTGTTTGTACCAGGGTTTCGACCACCACCCCCAAAAAGCCCAATTCAGCCTTGCGGAAAATTGCCAGAGTCCGCCTGACCAATGGAATTGAAGCGACAGCCTATATTCCCGGGATCGGACATAACCTGCAGGAACACTCGGTTGTCCTGGTCAGGGGAGGCCGGGTCAAGGACTTGCCCGGAGTTCGTTACCACCTGGTAAGGGGTGCCCTTGATACAGCCGGGGTGGAAAACAGGGCTCAGGGACGCTCGAAGTACGGCACTAAAAAGCCGAAAACGCAGTAAATAAGTAAGGAGTGGGTGATCGAAAATGCCACGTAAAGGCCCTGTATCAAAAAGGGAAATCCTGCCGGATCCGGTTTATAACAGTAAACTGGTGACCAGGTTTATTAACAAATTAATGTACGACGGCCAGAGAGGAGCCGCTCAGGATATTATTTACGGCGCTTTTGACATAATCAAGGACAAAACCGGCAAAGATCCGCACGAAGTTTTTGAAACTGCCGTCCGCAATGTGGCCCCTGTCCTGGAAGTAAAAGCCCGCCGGGTAGGTGGCGCGACTTACCAGGTGCCGGTGGAAGTCAGCTCCCACCGCAAAAACATCCTGGCCATCCGCTGGATAATCAATTTTTCCCGCGGACGCTCTGAAAAGACCATGGCTCAGCGCCTGGCGGCAGAGTTGATGGAAGCTTCCAGTGGAACCGGCAGCGCCATTAAGAAAAAAGAAGATACCCATAAAATGGCTGAGGCCAACAAGGCTTTTGCTCATTACCGCTGGTAATAACCTTTATGGTTAAAGATATCATGATTGTTAATGGAAATTCGAAATTATATACCGGAGCCACGGTTCAGGGTTCCGAAATTTTAAGGAGAGGAGGGGTGACATGAGCAAAGAAGCAAAAAACGGAGCAAAAAAAGAATTAAATGTTGAACAGAGTCTGGATAAAATCAGGAACATCGGGATTGCCGCCCATATTGATGCCGGCAAAACTACCACCACTGAAAGGATCCTGTTTTATTCCGGCCGTGTCCACAAGTTGGGCGAGGTCCATGACGGGACAGCGACCATGGACTGGATGGCCCAGGAACAGGAACGGGGCATAACAATAACTTCAGCCGCTACGTCCTGCCGGTGGCGCGATAATTTGATTAATATTATCGACACACCCGGGCACGTGGACTTTACCGTAGAAGTTGAGCGTTCCATGCGGGTTCTCGACGGCGTGGTTGCCGTATTTTGCGCCAAGGGCGGCGTAGAAGCCCAGTCTGAAACTGTCTGGCACCAGGCCGATCGCTACCATGTCCCCCGCCTGGCGTATATCAATAAGATGGATACAGTGGGCGCAGACTTTTTCAGCGTCCTGCAGCAGATGAAGGACAGGCTTAAGGCCCAGGTGCTTCCAATCCAGCTTCCCATTGGCAAAGAAAGCAGTTTTGCCGGGGTTATCGACCTGATCAACCTGCGGGCCATTACCTATGAAGACGATCTCGGTACCCGCAGTAATGAAACCGAGATCCCTGAAGAAATGAAAGAAATGGTAAGCGATTACCGGGAAAAGCTGCTCGAAACAGTCGCCGATTACGACGACAACTTGATGGAAAAATACTTTAACGGCGAAGATATAACCGCAGAAGAGTGTTACAGGGCCCTGCGCAAAGCGACGGTCCATCACAACCTGGTCCCGGTGCTCTGTGGCTCTTCGTATCGCAACAAGGGTGTTCAGCCCCTGCTTGACGCAGTGATCAACTACCTTCCTTCCCCGGTAGAAGTGGGAGCGGTTAAAGGGTTTAACCCAAAAAGCGGGGAAGAGGATTTTCGCCTTCCCGCCAATGATGCACCTTTTTCCGCCCTGGTATTTAAAATCATGGTCGATCCCTATGTCGGCAAGCTGGCTTTTGCCCGGGTTTATTCAGGCACCTTGAAAAAGGGTTCTGTCGTTTACAACGCCACCCGGCAGGAGCGCCAGCGTGTGAGCAGGCTGATCAGGATGCATGCCAACTTCAGGGAAGAGATTGAAGAAGCCAAAACCGGCGACATCCTGGCCCTGGCCGGACCGAAGGAAATCAGCACCGGGGAATCCCTCTGTGCAATGGATAAACCGATTGTCTTAGAAAATATCAAGTTCCCGGAACCGGTCATCTCAATTGCCATCGAGCCGAAAACAAAAGCCGACCAGGACAAGATGACGGTTTCCATGCAGCATCTGGCTGAAGAAGATCCGACCTTCCAGATCTATACCGACAACGAAACCGGCCAAACAATAATTTCGGGGATGGGAGAACTCCACCTCGAAATTATTGTTGATCGCCTTCTGCGGGAGTTCAAAGTCCAGGCTAATGTGGGCAAACCTCAGGTTGCCTACAAAGAAACCGTCCAGGGCGATGTCGTCGCCGAAGGGCGTTTTATCCGTCAGTCCGGCGGCCGCGGACAGTACGGGCATGTCAAAATCGAACTGGAACCGCTTGAGCCCGGTGGAGGCCTTGTATTTGATAATAAAATTGTCGGCGGGGCGATTCCGAAAGACTTTATCCCGGCCGTTGAAGATGGAGTCATGGAGGCCGCCCACAATGGTGTACTGGCCGGATACCCGGTTGTCGATGTCAAAACAGTGCTGGTGGACGGTTCTTTCCACGAGGTTGACTCATCGGAGCTTGCTTTCCGGATTGCCGCTTCCAAGGCTTTTAAAACGGCTATGTCAAAGGCAAAACCGGTGCTCCTGGAACCGGTTATGAAAATTGAAATTTCAGCGCCGGAAGAGTATCTTGGCGATATTATTGGCGATTTAACCGGGCGGAGAGGCCGGATCCTTGGCACTGAGCCAAAAGGCGGCCAGCAAATAGTGCGGGGAGTAGTTCCGCTCTCCGAGGTATTTGGATACGCCACTGAATTGCGTTCTCACACCCAGGGGCGCGGTGTTTACAATATGGAGTTTTACCGTTATGAAGAGGTTCCCCAGAGCATTGCTCAAAAATTAATTAATCAAAGTATTGCTTATCAATAGTGGAGGTGCATTTAGTTGGCGAAGCAGAAGTTTGAGCGGACGAAACCGCATGTGAACGTAGGGACGATTGGTCACGTGGACCATGGCAAGACGACATTGACGGCGGCGATGACCTATTGTTTGGCGAACAAGGGTTATGCGCAGAAGACCTCGTTTGACATGATTGACAAGGCGCCGGAGGAGAAGGAGCGCGGCATAACGATCGCGACGGCGCACGTGGAATATGAGACGGATCACCGTCACTATGCCCATGTAGACTGTCCCGGTCACGCGGACTATGTGAAGAACATGATTACCGGGGCGGCCCAGATGGACGGTGCGATTCTGGTGGTATCTGCTGCGGACGGTCCGATGCCGCAGACGCGGGAGCATATTTTGCTGTCCCGTCAGGTAGGAGTTCCGAGCATAGTGGTTTTTTTGAACAAGGCGGATATGGTTGATGACCCTGAGCTTTTGGAATTAGTGGAGATGGAAGTCAGGGACCTTTTGAATGAATACGAGTTTCCCGGTGACGACACCCCGGTGATCACCGGTTCGGCGCTCAAGACTCTTGATTGTGGCTGCGGCAACGTGGAATGTGATGACTGCAATGTGATCTGGGAGCTGATGAATGCCCTGGACGATTACATTCCCATGCCCGAGCGTCAGAAAGACAAGCCCTTTATCATGCCGATCGAGGACGTATTTTCGATTACCGGCCGCGGCACGGTGGTTACCGGCCGGGTAGAGCGCGGCCAGATTAAAGTTGGCGATGAAGTGGAGATTATTGGTTTTGAGGAAAAGCCCCGCAAGACGGTGGCCACCGGTGTGGAGATGTTCCGCAAGCTGTTGGACTATGCCGAAGCGGGTGACAACATTGGAGTTTTATTGCGCGGTATAGACCGGGAGTCGGTTCAAAGGGGCCAGGTAGTAGCCAAGCCGGGTTCGATCAACCCGCACACCAAGTTTGGGGCGGAAGTGTATGTATTGAAGAAGGAAGAGGGCGGCCGTCACACCCCATTTTTCCAGGGTTACCGTCCGCAGTTTTACTTCCGCACCACCGATGTTACCGGGACCATTACGCTGCCCGAAGGCATGGAAATGGTTATGCCGGGCGACAATGTGAACATGGATATTGAGCTGATTACCCCGATCGCTATTGAAGAGGGAGTGCGCTTTGCAATCCGTGAAGGCGGACGCACCGTCGGCGCCGGAGTAGTCACCTCGATCTATGAATAAATTATAAATACAATGTCATGATTAAGCGATGAAGCAAAAGGTTGCCGACCTTGGGCCGGGTAATTTTTGCGGAGCAGCTCTGATTTAATCAGGCGATAAGGAGGATTTGTCCATGGCCAACCAAAAAATCAGGATCAGATTGAGAGCTTTCGATCACCACCTGCTGGACCAGTCTGCCGGTAAAATTGTTGAGACGGCGCGCCGTACGGGGGCCGATGTTTCCGGGCCCGTTCCTTTACCGACAGAGAGAAGCCTTTACACTGTTATTCGGGCGCCGCATAAATATAAAGATTCCCGGGAGCAATTCGAAATGCGCACTCATAAACGTCTGATTGATATTTTCGAACCGGCACCGAAGACGATCGACGCTTTGATGAGGCTTGATTTGCCCGCCGGTGTGGACATTGAGATTAAGCTCTAAGTGATAGACGGAGGTGCCTTACGATAATGACTAAAGCAATATTGGCGCGCAAAGTGGGGATGACCCAGGTCTTTGATGAACAGAGCCGGGTAATCCCGGTAACAGTTCTGGAAGCTGGCCCGTGCCGGGTGGTCCAGGTTAAGAGCATGGACAAAGATGGTTATAACAGCATCCAGCTGGGGTTTGTCGAAAAAAAAGAAAATCGGGTTAACCGCCCGCAGAAAGGTCATTTTAAGCGGGCAGGTGTGAAGCCCCAGAAGTATTTGCGGGAAGTCAGGGTTGACGATTCCAGTGAATACAGCGTCGGGCAGGAGATAAAGGCGGACAGTTTTTCCGCCGGAGACTCTATTGATGTCAGCGCTACAGCCCGGGGTAAGGGTTTTGCCGGTTCGATTAAGAAAATGGGATTTGGCAGAGGGCCCAAAACTCACGGTTCGCATTACTACCGCGGCCCCGGTTCTTTGGGCTCAGTCAACGCGGCCCGGGTTTTCAAGGGACGCCCGCTTCCCGGCCGGATGGGCGCATGGAGGCGGACTGTCCAGAACTTGAATGTTGTGGAATCTGACGGCGAAAAGAATATATTACTGGTTAAAGGTTCTGTACCCGGCCCCAGGGGCGGCCTGGTAGAAGTCAGAGAATCTGTTAAAAAGAAAGTAAGCGGATAGCCAAAGGAAAGGAGATGCCCTGAATATGCCTAAATTATCGCTATACAATAGAGACGGCGAGCAGGTGGACGAGATAGAAGTCCAGGCGAGCCTTTTTGGGGCGCCGTTGAATAAAGGAGCTCTCTATCAGACGGCTGTCTCGCAGGCGGCAAGACGCCGGCAGGGTACGGCTTCAACTAAAGACCGCAGCGAAGTAAGGGGCGGCGGAGATAAGCCGTGGCCGCAAAAAGGGACCGGCAGGGCCCGCCACGGCAGTATCAGATCACCGATTTGGGTCGGGGGTGGAGTAACTTTCGGCCCCAAGCCGCGCGATTATAAAAAAGCGGTGCCTAAAAAGATGCGCCGGGCCGCCCTTAAATCGGCATTAAGCGACAAGTTCAATGAAGGTAAGCTGGTTGTAGTTGATGATTTTGCAATCGACGCTCCGAAAACAAAACAAATGGTGGCCATGCTCGAGCACCTGAAAGTAGGCGGAGGAGTGCTGGTAGTCAACGCTCAGCCTGATATCAATGTGATCAAGGCAGCCCGCAACCTGCCGAGGGTAAGAACTATTTTGGCCCGGCAGTTGAATGTGCTCGATATTCTAAATCACAACTACCTGGTTATGAGCAGGGACGCGCTGCAGCAGGTTGAGGAGGTGTTTGGCGGATGAAAAAAGAACCCAGGGATGTTATTATCCGTCCGCTGATTAGCGAAAAATCGACCGAACTCATAGAAGAGAACAAGTATACTTTTGTCGTATCCGGCAAAGCGAACAAAATTGAGATTAAACAGGCCCTTGAAGAAATTTTTAACGTTCAGGTAAAATCGGTGAACACCGCTAACTACAAGGGCAAAATGAAACGTCTGGGCCGCTTTCCGGAAGGGAAACAGCCCGCCTGGAAAAAGGCAATTATTACTCTGGCCGAAGGCAGCAAACCGATCGAGCTGTTTGAAAGCCGCTAAGAAGGAGGGAACACTGCAATGGCTGTAAAACGTTTCAAACCTACTTCACCGGGGCGGCGGTTTGCCACCGTATCGACTTTTGAAGAAATAACCAGGAAAAAGCCGGAAAAGTCGCTGTTGGCGCCACTATATAAAAAAGCCGGGCGGAATGCTTACGGCAGGATGACAGTCCGTCATCGGGGCGGCGGCCACAAGCGGAGCTACAGGATTATTGATTTTAAACGTGATAAAGATAATGTTCCGGCGAAGGTAGCGGGGATTGAGTACGACCCGAACCGGACAGCACACATAGCTTTACTGCAATATGTCGATGGAGAAAAACGCTATATCCTGGCCCCGATGGGGCTTCGGACCGGACAAAAGGTTATCTCCGGGAACAAGGTAGAGGTAAGGCCCGGGAATGCCATGCCCCTGCGCTCGATACCGGTGGGAACATTTATCCACAATATCGAAATGAAACAGGGTGCCGGCGGACAGCTGGCCCGGTCGGCCGGAACTGCTGCTCAGCTGGCGGCCAAGGAGGGTAAAATGGCTCATTTAAGGCTGCCTTCGGGCGAAGTGCGCCTGGTTCCCCTGGATTGCCGGGCAACAGTGGGCCAGATAGGCAACGTGGAACATGAAAACCTGACTATTGGAAAAGCCGGGCGCGGACGCTGGCAGGGCAGAAGGCCGACGGTCCGGGGTTCGGTTATGAACCCCTGCGATCACCCCCATGGTGGTGGTGAAGGCAGGGCGCCGATTGGATTACCCAGTCCGGTGACTCCCTGGGGCAAACCGACCCTGGGATACAAGACCCGGCGGAAAAAGAAAGAATCTGACAAGTACATTGTCCGCCGTCGCAAGAAGTAGCTGTTTGGAGGGAAGAATCCTGAGTTGGCAGGAATTTACCCGAATGACGGCTTAAAGGGAGGTTGTTTAAAGTGGCGCGTTCACTGAAAAAAGGCCCCTATGTAGAGGCCAGTTTAATGAAAAAAATTGAACGGATGAGCGAAAAGGGAGAAAAGAAGGTTGTCAAAACCTGGTCCCGTCGTTCTACTATTTTTCCTGAAATGGTTGGACATACGATTGCAGTTCATGACGGCAGGCGGCATGTGCCGATCTTTATCAGCGAAGACATGGTTGGACATAAGCTGGGCGAATTTGCCCCGACCCGAACCTTCCGGGGGCACGGGCACCATACCGAACGCTCTACTACCATTAAGTAGAGCAGAGGAGGCAGGATGATTTATGGAAGCAAAAGCTAAGGCTCGATATGTACGCGTTGCGCCGCGCAAAGTGAGAATTGTAATTGATATGATCAGGAATAAAGACCTTGACGAAGCTTTGAGCATACTGCGTTATACGCCGCGGGGCGCGGCAGACCCGGTAGCCAAGTTGGTCAATTCTGCGGCGGCAAACGCTGAATTTAATCATGAGATGAACCGGGGCTCGTTGTATATCGATCAAGCTTATGTCGATGAAGGACCCACCATGAAGAGGGTCCAGCCGCGGGCCAGGGGCAGACGAAACTTGATTTTGAAAAGAACCAGCCATATTACGGTTATAGTAAAAGAAAGAAAGGGGGTTTAGACGTGGGACAAAAAGTTAACCCCATCGGTTTCCGGATCGGAGTAATCCGTGACTGGGATGCAAGATGGTTCTCAAGCAAGAACTATAGAGACCAGCTTTATGAAGATTTACAGATTCGGGACTTTATCCAAAACAGGCTGGTAAATTCTTCCGTGTCGCGCATTGAGATAGAAAGGGCCGCCAACAATGTTCGGATTAATATTCACACCGCTAAACCGGGGATGGTCATCGGCCGAGGAGGTACCGGTGTCGAAAGTTTGCGCAAAGACCTGGAAAAGATGACGGATAAAAAAGTGCACCTGAACATCATTGAAATCAAAAAGCCCGAGATGGATGCAAAGTTAGTAGCCGAGAGCATTGCCTCCCAGCTTGAAAGGCGTATTGCTTTCAGGAGAGCGATGAAACAGGCTATTTTCCGGACCATGCGAAACGGAGCCAAAGGAGTAAGGATTTCCTGCAGCGGCAGGCTTGGCGGAGCCGAAATGGCCCGCAATGAAACTTATCACGAAGGAACGGTCCCTCTGCAGACTTTACGCGCAGATATAGATTACGGATTTGTGGAAGCTAAGACAACTTACGGGCGGATCGGGGTCAAAGTTTGGATCTATAAGGGTGAAATACTGCCCCCGAAACCCGGTGAAGAAAAACCTGCAGAGGAGGTAAACGCAAATGTTAATGCCTAAGCGGGTAAAATACCGCCGCCAGCATCGCGGACGCATGAAGGGGCGATCTAAAGGCGGCACGATGGTCCAATTTGGTGAATACGGGCTCCAGGCGCTGGAACCGTCATGGGTTACCAGCCAGCAGATAGAGGCAGCCCGAATTGCCATGACCAGGTCGATTAAGCGAGGCGGAAAAGTGTGGATTAACATTTTTCCGGATAAACCGGTAACTGAAAAGCCGGCTGAAACCCGGATGGGTAAAGGTAAAGGTTCGCCCGAATACTGGGTGGCAGTGGTCAAGCCGGGCCGGGTGATGTTTGAACTGGCCGGTGTAGGTGAAGATGTGGCAAAAGAAGCCCTGCGTCTGGCTGCCAATAAATTGCCAATCAAAACCAAGGTTGTAAAACGAGCTGAAGCAGGTGGTGGATCCGAATGAAAATAAAAGAAGTTCAAGAGCTTAACGAGCAGGAGCTGGAGGATAAAGTAAAAGAGTTAAAAGAAGAGCTTTTTAACCTGCGTTTCCAGCAAGCCACCGGTCAGCTGGATAATGTGATGCGTATTAAAGAGGTCCGCCGTGATATTGCCCGGGTTAAAACCGTGCTCCGGGAACGGGCCCTTAGCTGAGTTTGAATAGGAAGGGAGGCCCATCGGTTTGACTATTAAAGGTAAAGTGCGGAACGGCCGGGTAATCAGCGACAAAATGGATAAAACAAGAGTTGTGGCAGTAGAAAGGGTAACCCGCCATCCGTTATATGGGAAAATTATTCGTCGGACTAAGAAGTATAAAATGCATGACGAAGCAAACGAGACCCGAGTAGGCGATATAGTAAAAATGATGGAAACCAGGCCCATTAGCAAAGATAAAAGATGGCAGCTGGTGGAGATCATGCGTAAATCGAGGCTGTAGGATTCTCTTTCCGAAAAGCCTGTCGGGAAGGGATGAAAGGAGAGGCAACGATGATTCAAACTGAGAGTATGTTAAGGGTAGCTGATAACTCGGGAGCGAAAAAGATCTTGTGCATCAGGGTCCTGGGCGGATCAAAGCGCAAAGCGGGCCGGATCGGCGACATCATTATCGGTTCGGTAAAAGAGGCTACTCCCGGCGGAGTAGTAAAAAAAGGCGATATTGTCCGGGCGGTTATCGTTCGCACAAAAAGTCAATTAAACCGCAGAGACGGGTCCCATATCAATTTCGATGAGAATGCAGCTGTAATAATAAATGAACTGAATAATCCGCGGGGTACCCGGATTTTTGGTCCCGTGGCCCGCGAGCTGAGGGAACAGGATTTTATGAAAATCGTTTCCCTTGCCCCGGAAGTAATTTAGCAGTTCATTTTGGAGGTGGCGAATAAGCGGTGGAAATGAAAAAATTACCTGTTCGCCGGGGAGATAAAGTACTGGTCCTTTCCGGCAAAGATAAAGGAAAAAAAGGTAAGGTGATCGCCACTTTTCCCCGTCTTGGCCGGGTAAAAGTGGAAGGACTCAATATTATTAAGAAACATGCCAAGCCGACCCGCAGGGTTCCCCAGGGGGGGATCAGGGAAATGGAAGCCGAATTTC
The DNA here is from genome assembly GCA_003554615.1 of Syntrophomonadaceae bacterium. Classification (GTDB taxonomy): domain Bacteria; phylum Bacillota; class Dethiobacteria; order DTU022; family DTU022; genus B1SED10-74M. The sequence goes on along the minus strand of PWGX01000053.1, from coordinate 41,451 downwards.
CAGCTTCAAGAGTTTTGCCTATCTGCCCTTCCTGCAACAGGCCAACCCGGGTAGCCAAGAAAACTCTTCCCGATAACAGCCGGGTCCGGGCTTGTCGGAAATGCGGCGAATCGCTGGATAAGTAAGGAGGGTTAAAGAGATCAATATGTCACGATTGAAGCAGAAATACCTTGAAGAAGTAAGGCCCGCACTCGTGAAACGGTTTGAATACAAAAATACTCTGCAGGCACCGCGGATCGAAAAAATAGTTATTAACATGGGCCTGGGTGAAGGTAAAGATAACCCGAAAATACTGGATGCAGCGGTTAACGATCTCTCGCTCATAACCGGCCAGAAGCCGATTATAACCAGGGCTCGCCGCTCTGTGGCCAGCTTTAAAGTCCGTGAAGGCAATCCGATTGGATGCAAACTGACCCTGCGCGGGGTCAGGATGTATGATTTCCTGGATAAACTTTTTAGCATAGCCCTGCCCAGGGTCAGGGACTTTAGAGGCATATCGCCGCATTCCTTTGATGGGCGGGGCAACTTTACCTATGGGATCAAGGAACAGTTGATTTTTCCCGAAATTGAGTACAGTCAAGTGGAGAGAGTGCTCGGCATGGATATCACTATTGTTACCACCGCCGAGACCGATGAAGAAGCACGCGAGCTTTTAACCTTGATGGGCATGCCCTTCAGGGCGGCCTAGTTAAAGCTTAAGCGTTATTTTAAGGAGGGAAAGGATGGCCAAGAAATCGTTAGTTGCCAAGGCCAAGAGAAAGCCTAAATTTTCGGTCCGTGCATATAACCGCTGTTACATTTGTGGCCGCTCGAGGGCTTACTTGCGGAAATTCGGCCTGTGCCGCCTTTGCTTTCGTCATCTGGCCAACGAAGGGAAAATTCCAGGAATAAAAAAAGCCAGCTGGTAGATGATGAAAGAATGAGAGGAGGTTGTTACTGCCTATGATGACAGATCCGATTGCCGATATGCTGACACGAGTGCGTAATGCCAATAATGTGCGGCATAAAACTATGGAGATTCCTGCTTCAAATGTAAAGCGGTCCATCGCTAATATTTTAAAGCAGGAAGGGTTTATTAAAGATTACGAATTTATCAAGGACAATAAACAAGGCATTTTGCGGGTTCATCTGAAGTATGGTCCGAACCAGGAGAAAATTATCAGCGGCCTGAAAAGGATCAGCAAACCCGGCTTGAGGGTGTATGTGAAAAAAGATGAACTGCCCAAGGTCCTGGGCGGGATGGGGATAGCAGTTATTTCCACCTCCCAGGGTTTGATGAGTGATCGCCAGGCCCGGGAAACGGGCAGCGGCGGCGAAGTATTGTGCTATATATGGTAGCATAGCGAGGAGGATTACCGATGTCTCGAACCGGTAAAAAGCCTGTTGCTGTACCGGAAAAGGTCCAGGTACAGTTTGAAGGAAATTACATAACCGTTACAGGACCCAAAGGCCAGCTCTCAAGGGAGTTGCACCGGGATATGATTGTTGAACAGGAGGGAGGCTTGATCCATGTCAAGCGCCCAACTGAAAACCCTGAACACAAGTCCCTGCACGGCCTAACCCGGACCCTGATCGCCAACATGATCAACGGGGTTACCGAAGGTTACAGCTGCAACCTGGAGCTGGTAGGTGTAGGTTACAGGGCGGCAATGGAGAGCAATAAACTGGTATTGAATATGGGTTTTGCCCATCCGGTTGTTTTTACTCCCGGTAAAGATATGGAAATTGAAGTGCCCAGTCCCACCAAGATTATTGTAAAAGGTATCGATAAGCAGCAGGTAGGCAATCTGGCCGCGGTAATTCGCAGGACCTATCCGCCCGAACCTTACAAGGGCAAGGGTATTCGTTATGAAAATGAACAAGTCCGCCAAAAAGCGGGTAAAGCGGGCAAATAGTCGCCTGGAGGTGTAAAATAGTGCTTAAAGTAAAATCACGTCAAATCAACCGGAAAAAACGTCACCGCAGGGTCCGGACCAAGGTCTACGGGGCACCGGAGCGCCCCCGGTTAAATGTTTTCCGGAGCAGCAAACATATTTATGCCCAGGTGATTGATGATCAATCGGGAGAAACCCTGGTTGCCGCTTCCAGCCTTGATTCGCAGCTGCGTTCGGAGTTGGATCATGGCGGTAATCGCGAAGCCGCCCGCAAGGTTGGGGTGCTGCTTGCCAACAGGGCCGTGGACAAGGGCATTAAAGATGTCATTTTTGACCGGGGCGGTTACCTCTATCACGGCAGAGTAAAAGAGCTGGCCGACGGGGCCCGCGAAGCCGGGTTAAACTTCTAGAAAGGGGGAATTGCACGGGTGTCAAAGATAGAACCATCACAAGAACTGGTAGAAAAAGTGGTCCAGGTCAATCGTGTGGCCAAAGTTGTAAAAGGAGGCCGCCGTTTCAGTTTTAGCACGCTGGTAGTTGTAGGCGATTACAGCGGCGTGGTTGGAACCGGCATGGGTAAAGCTGGCGAAGTGCCGGAAGCGATCCGCAAAGGGATTGAAAATGCCAAGAAGAATATGATCTATGTGCCCATGGCCGGGACTACTATTACACATGAAGTTACCGGCCGTTTTGGAGCCGGAAAAGTCCTATTGAAGCCTGCTTCTGAAGGTACCGGTGTGATCGCCGGAGGGCCTGTCCGTGCGGTTTTAGAGCTGGCCGGAGTCAGGGATATTTTAACCAAGTCCCTCGGTTCGGATAATGCAATCAACATTGTCAACGCCACCATGGAAGGCTTAAAATCGCTGAAAAGGGTCGAGGAAGTAAGTTCTTTGCGCGGTATTGAAGTAGAGAAGCTGCTCGGGTAAGGAGAGTTGACCGTTATGGCAAAAATATTGCTAATCACCCTGGTTAAAAGCCCGCTGGCTCGCAAGCCCAGGCATCGGCGCACCATTAAAGCGCTGGGATTGAAAAAGATTGGCCAGACAGTGGAGCAGAAGGATACACCGGTGATCAGGGGCATGGCTAATACTGTAGGTTATTTATTAAATGTTGAAGAAGTTAAGTAGCTGGAGAAGCGTTATACAGGGAGGTGTAGCCGATGCGTTTACACGAATTAAGGCCTCCTGAGGGAGCCAGGAAAGCGGCTAAACGTAAAGGAAGAGGAATGGCTTCCGGGCTGGGTAAGACGTCCGGCCGGGGGCAAAAAGGGCAAAAAGCCCGGTCAGGCTCAGGGATCCGTCCCGGCTTTGAAGGCGGGCAGATGCCGTATTTCCAGCGTTTACCAAAGCGCGGTTTTACCAATACACATAAAAAAAGATGGAACATTGTAAATTTGAATGATTTGAACAAATTCGAGGAAGGAACAGTAGTGACACCGGATCTTTTACTGGAAGCCGGAATTCTAAAGGATTTGCGTGATCCTTTGAAAGTGCTTGGTGACGGTGAATTGGATCGCAAGCTGGAAGTCCGGGCCCACCAGTTCAGCAAGCAGGCCCTGGCTAAGATTGAAGCGGCCGGTGGAAAGGCAGAGGTGATTTAAGTGCTGGAAACAATTCGTACAGCGTGGCGGATCAAAGAATTGAGAGAGAGGATTCTCTTTACCCTGGCCATGTTCGTGGTTTTCAGGGTCGGTTCGGCAATCCCTGTACCCGGTGTGGATGCAACCCGTTTGGCTGAATTTTTCCAGGAGGACACCATCTTCGGTTTTGTTAATATTATCGGCGGTGGCAACCTGGCCAACTTCACCATCTTCGCCCTGGGTATTATGCCTTATATTAACGCTTCCATTATAATGAACCTTTTGACGATAGTCATACCGAAGTTGAAAGAATGGAGCCAGGAAGGACCAGAAGGCCGCAAGAAGATGACCCAGATTACCCGCTACGGGACCATCGTGATTGCCCTGATCCAGGCTTTCGGGTTGTCGACGATAATTGCCGGAGAAGCCGTGGTAGACCGGACCACGCTTTCATATATCACCATTATTATATCACTGACAACCGGTACCGCATTCCTGATGTGGATGGGCGAGTTGATCACCGAAAGAGGGATCGGCAACGGTATATCACTGCTCATTTTTGCCGGTATTGTGGCCGGGTTCCCAATGGGAGTGGCCATGATTGCCGAGCAGTACCGATTTGGCGAAATTAACATGCTGATGATTGTTCTGGTAGCCCTGGTCCTGCTGGCCCTGATTGTGGGTATTATCGGCCTCGATCAAGGGCAGAGACGGGTTAATGTGCAGTACAGTAAACGCGTGGTGGGCCGTAAAATGTACGGAGGCCAGGCCACGCATATACCTATGAAAGTAAATCAGGCAGGAGTTATTCCGGTAATCTTTGCTTCGGTAATCCTGAGCTTTCCGCAAACGCTGGTCAGCTTTATTCAGCACCCGGTAGCCCAGAGCATTGCCGCAAGCCTCGGTTGGGGTACCAACCTGAACCTGATTTTATATATGACCTTGATTATACTGTTTACTTTCTTTTATACTGCGGTACAGTTTGATCCTTTTCAGGTGGCCGGTAATATTAAAAAATACGGCGGCTTTATACCCGGCCTGAGGCCGGGGCGTCCGACTGCCGACTACCTGGCCAGGATAACATCCCGGTTGACCACGGCGGGAGCATTTTCACTGGCTTTTATCGCCGTGTTTCCCATACTGCTGGAACGTTTGACCGGGATGAACATCATCTTTGGCGGGACTGGATTAATTATTGTGGTCGGTGTAACCTTGGAAACATTTAAGCAGATTGAAAGCCACATGTTGATGCGGAGTTATCGCGGATTCATGAGATAGAGAAGGATTATGATCAAGCTCAAGTCATCGAAGGAAATTCAGTTGATGCGGGAAGCCGGCAAAATTGTGGCCGAAGTCCTCGAACTGATGGATGAGATGGTAAAACCCGGCGTTACAACTGCCAAACTGGACAGCGCAGCGGAAAAACTGATCAGGAAATATGGCGCTGAACCGGCTTTTTTAGGCTATAACAATTTTCCCGCATCTATTTGTGCCTCTGTAAATAATGAAGTTGTGCATGGAATTCCAAACTTGCGCAGACTCAAAGAGGGCGATATAATCAGCATTGATGTCGGTGCTTACCGTAAAGGTTATTATGGCGATGCCGCAGCTACTTTTGCGGTGGGCAGGATATCAGCCGAGGCACAGAAACTGATTGATGTTACGAGGGAATCTTTGCAAAGAGCTATTGAAAAGATGCAGAACGGAAATAGGCTTTCCGACATTTCCCATGCGGTTCAGGCCTATGTTGAACAAAACTCGATGTCGGTTGTTCGTAATTATGTTGGCCATGGAATTGGCGAACAAATGCATGAAGAACCACAGGTGCCTAACTTTGGGCTGCCGGGACGAGGCCCTCTGCTTCAGAAGGGGATTGTCTTAGCTATCGAGCCAATGGTTAATGTCGGTAGCTGGGAAGTGGAAGTCCTTGGTGATCAATGGACTGTGGTGACCGGTGATGGCAGACTTTCCGCTCATTTTGAGCATACCGTGGCCCTTGGTGAAAACGGCCCAGAGGTAATGACATTTTCCAACCTTTCTTAAGGGGGCGGAGTGATGATCGATTTGAAACCGGGACAACTGGTTCGTTCATTGGCCGGCCGCGATAAAGGAAAGCATTATTTGGTACTGTGGGAGCTTGATCAAAAATATGTGCTTCTGGTTGACGGGCGCAGGCGGCCCTTTGCCCGGCCAAAAAAAAAGAACAAAGCTCATCTACAGCGCTATGATCGCAGAGCAGAGTTTGAAGAGCCGTTTAATCCCGAAAAGGTAACCGACAACCAGTTCATTGATTTTTTAAAACAACTGGTTCCGAGGACCGGGGGTTCCGAAGAGGAGGTTTAACTGGTAACATGAGCAAGAAAAAAGATGTTATTGAAGTAGAAGGGACAGTAGTCGAACCGCTGCCGAATGCCATGTTCCGGGTTGAGTTGAAAAACGGGCATAAAATTCTGGCTCATGTTTCGGGCAAGATCCGGATGAACTTTATTCGCATTCTGCCGGGCGACCGGGTTTTAGTAGAATTATCGCCTTACGATCTGACTCGGGGGCGCATTACCTACCGTTATAAATAAGGAGGTTCGCTATCATGAAGGTGAGGCCCTCAGTGAAAAAGATGTGTGAGAAATGCAAGATAATCCGGCGTAAGGGCAAAATTGTTGTTATTTGTCAAAACCCGAAACATAAGCAAAGACAAGGCTAGGTTTTTCATTAGATAAATCACTAATGATAATCATGCCAGGAGTGATTATGCTCAAGGAGGTGTTAAAGGATTGGCCAGAATTGCAGGAGTTGACTTGCCGCGTGAAAAAAGGGTCGAGATTGCATTGAGTTATATTTACGGAATCGGAAGAAACCGGGCAGTAGATATCCTGTCCCATACCGGGATCAGTTCCGATACCAGGGTGAGGGATTTAACCGAAGACGAATTAGGCCGGCTGCGCGAATTTATCGATAAAAACTATAATGTCGAAGGGGACCTGCGCCGTGAGGTGGCTTTGAATATCAAACGCCTGGTAGAAATCGGCTGCTATCGCGGTATCAGGCACCGCCGCGGCCTGCCGGTTCGGGGACAGAAAACCAAGAATAATGCCCGGGGCCGAAAAGGACCGCGTAAAACTGTCGGCGTACGCCGTAAAAAATAATAAAACCTTTAACAAGAAGGGAGGAATAAGTGAGCCTTGGTTAAGAAAAGAACTACTCGCTCCAAGCGTCGCGAGAAAAAGAATATTGAACGCGGGGTTGCCCATATAAAATCAACTTTCAACAATACTTTTATCAGCATCACCGATACTAATGGCAACGGCATTTCCTGGTCTAGCGCCGGTAATGTTGGGTTTAAAGGATCGCGTAAGTCGACTCCCTTTGCCGCCCAGCTGGCTGCAGAAACTGCGGCCAAAGTGGCTATGGATCATGGGATGCGGCAGCTCGAAGTATACGTTAAAGGACCGGGCGCCGGCCGGGAAGCGGCTATCCGCTCGCTGCAGGCGGCAGGTCTTGAAGTTAACGCCATAAAAGATGTGACCCCGATTCCACATAACGGATGCCGCCCCCCGAAAAGGCGGAGAGTATAGTTACTTTAAAGAAGGAGGTGTAATATTACCTAAATGGGACGTTACACAGGAGCAGTTTGTCGTTTATGCCGCAGGGAAAAAGATAAACTTTACCTGAAGGGAGATCGCTGCTATTCCGATAAATGCGGTGTTGTGCGCCATGCTTATGCCCCCGGTGAGCACGGACAGGCAAGGCAAAAGTTTTCCGAGTATGGCCAGCAGCTGCGCGAAAAACAAAAAGCTCGCCGTATTTACGGTGTTATGGAAAAGCAGTTTCGCAGATATTTTAAAGAAGCCGATCGCCGCAAAGGGGTTACCGGCGAAGTATTGCTCCAGCTGTTGGAAAGTCGGCTGGATAATATCGTATTTCGCATGGGCCTGGCCCGTTCCCGCAATGAGGCGAGACAGCTTATAAATCACGGCCACTTTGAAGTAAACGGCCGTAAAGTTGACATACCTTCCTACCTGGTTAAGCCGGGTGACCTTGTTGCGGTCAGGGAGAACAGAAAGAATAAAGCGGTGTTCAAAGAAGTCGTGGAAACAAGAGAGCAGCAGGAATTAGCGGATTGGCTGGAAGCAGACTATGAAAAACTTCAAGGTCGGGCTTTAAGGATTCCACAGCGGGATGAAATTGATGTACCGTTGACTGAACACCTCATCGTGGAACTTTATTCCCGGTAATTAATTATGCACCCTCAATATATTAAGCGAGGAGGGTAAATAGGAAATATTATGATTGAAATTGAAAAGCCGAAAATTGAGTATGTAGAAAAAGATGATCAGAATAACTATGGGTGTTTTGTGGCGGAACCTCTGGAAAGGGGCTACGGGACCACCCTGGGCAATGCCCTGAGGAGGATCCTGTTGTCCTCGTTGCCCGGTGCGGCAATAACTAATGTCAAGTTTGATGGAGCACTGCACGATTTTTCCACTCTTCCCGGGGTCCTGGAAGATACGATCGAGATCATTCTAAACTTAAAAGCTGTTTCTCTGAAAATACATTCAGATGAGCCGCAGACCTTAACTATTGATATCGATCAACCCGGGGCTGTAAAGGCCAAAAATATCAATGCCCCGTCCGATGTGGAAATACTAAATGAAGAGCAGCACATATGCACCCTGGAAGAGAATGCCAGGCTGTACATGGAAATGACTGCCGTCAATGGAAGAGGCTATGTCCCTGCCGAAAGGAACAAGCTACCCCAGCAGCCAATCGGGGTTATTCCTGTAGATTCATTGTTTTCGCCGATCCGCAAGGTTAACTACAAAGTAGAAGATACCAGGGTCGGGCAGATCACCGATTATGACAAGTTAACCCTGGAAGTGTGGACCGATGGAAGTATCAGGTCTGATGAAGCAATTAGCCTTGCCGCAAAAATTTTAAATACCCATATTTCCCTGTTTGTTAACCTTACCGAGCAAGTTGATGAAGTTGAAATTACTTCCGATCGGAAAGAAGAAGATCTGGAACGGATTCTCGAAATGACCATCGAAGAACTCGACCTTTCGGTCCGTTCATACAACTGCCTGAAACGGGCCGGAATCAACACTGTTAGTGAGCTGGTCCGCAAGCCGGAAGAAGAAATGATGAAAGTACGCAACCTCGGTAAAAAATCACTGGAAGAAGTGGAGCAGAAGCTTGATGAACTCGGCTTGGGCTTCCAGAAAAGCGGGGAATAATTGCTTGAGTAAGTCTTCAAGGAGGAAATAGAGAATGTCATACCAGAAGCTGAGTCGAAAAAGCGGCCCCAGAAGAGCCCTGCTGCGCAGCCTGGTGACCTCGTTTTTAAAAGAAGGCACCATGGAAACTACCGCTGCCAAAGCTGCTGCTGCAAAGCCGCTGGCTGAAAAAATGATTACCCTGGCTAAAAGAGGAGATATGCATGCCCGCCGCCAGGCCCTCGCCTTTTTGCTTGATGAAGATGTGGTTACAGCCCTTTTTGACAAAATCGGCCCCAAAATGGAAGGCCGCGAGGGCGGCTATACCCGAATTATCCAAAAAGGACCAAGGCGGGGAGACGGAGCCCATATGGTCATTATGGAGCTTGTGTCCGATTAGTCGTTATGGCCGCTCAACCTTCAACAATAATTGAGGCAAAGGACGTAGATTTTTATTATCCAGGCGGGGAAGATGCTGACTCGCCTGCTCTTTCCGGGATCAACCTTACTGTTAATCAGGGGGAATATGTGGCCCTGGTCGGCCCCAACGGTTCCGGAAAAACTACTTTCTTGAAACTTTTAAATGCCCTTTTAATTCCTACCCATGGTCAGGTATTGGTAAAGGGCATTTCTACAGCGGTAGAAAGTACACTGCCGGAAGTACGGCGGGTTTGTGGGATGATCTTTCAAAATCCCGACAATCAGCTCGTTGCGACTACTGTCGAGGAAGATATAGCTTTTGGGCTGGAGAACCTGGCCCTCCCGCCGGAAGAAATAAGGAACAGGGTTTTTAAAACTGCAGCTTTACTGGGTTTAGAGAAATTGCTCAGTCAGCCCCCACATTTACTGTCCGGCGGAGAAAAACAGCGGGTGGCCATTGCCGGTGTTCTGGTCATGGAGCCGGAGTGTATCCTGATGGATGAGCCCACGGCTATGCTTGACCCGGCCGGCCGCCGCGATGTCCTGAACACCGTAAGGGAGCTGAATCGGAACCGGAACATAGCCGTAATCCATGTTACCCATTTTCCAGAAGAAGCGGCCGGGACCGACAGGGTTGTGATCCTGAATGAAGGAAAGCTGGCCGCCGATGGAGCTTCCGCAGAAGTGATGACCGATCTTCAATTCTTGCACGGCCTGGGTTTACAGGGAACGACTGCCGTAGAACTGGCAGCGTTGCTTCGTCAAGATAGCTTTCCCCTGCCGCCGCAAATACTTTATAACCGGGAGCTGGTGGACAGCCTATGTTCATTGGGACAGAACAGCTGACTCATACTTATATGCCCGGGACCCCTTTTGCCACTAAAGCGCTGCATGATATATCATTTAATTTTAAGCAGGGCGACTTTGCACTGATTATAGGGCCATCCGGTTCTGGAAAATCTACCCTTATACAGCATTTAAACGGTTTGCTCAAGCCGACTTCCGGGCAGGTAGTGTTTGAAGGGAAAAATATCGGTTCCGATAAACAGGAGCTGCTCAGGCTCAGAAAGCGAATCGGGCTGGTTTTCCAGATGCCCGAAGAACAATTTTTTTCGGAAACTGTTTTTGATGAAGTTGCTTTTGCTCCCCGTAATCAGGGTTTTGATGAGAATGAAGTAGAAAACAAGGTCATCGAAGCCCTTGAAAAAACAGGCCTTGATCCCAATGAGTTAAGAATGCGCCATCCTTTTCAACTCAGTGCTGGCCAAAAAAGGCTGGTTGCTATAGCCGCGGTGTTGTCTTTAAACCCGGAAGTATTAATCCTTGATGAACCCACCGTGGCCCTCGATACGGCCTACCGGAAAAACCTGTTTGATCTTTTAACCGGGCTAAACCATAAAGAAAAATTGACCATCATTATATCGACCCACCACCTGGACGAAGCAGCCGCTCTGGCCGACAGGGTCCTGGTGTTAAAACAGGGCGAACTGGCCATGTTTGGCCCGGCGGTAGAGGTGTTTGGCAGGCGTGAAGAACTATATAGCCTTGGCCTGGCCTTGCCCCCGGTAACAGAAATAATGCACGGACTTGCTGAAAAAGGGATGCCTGTAAGCACATCTGTATATACGCTGCAGGAAGCACGGCGGGAAATTAATAAAGTTAAGAGGCGGGATAGATCATGACCCGTAGTATAACCCTGGGCCAGTATATTCCGGGCCAGAGCTTTATTCACCGCCTAAACCCGCGCCTGAAAATTTTGATCCTGGTTTTGATCCTGGTTTTGCTGTTCTTGTTGGAAACTTTCGGCGCTTTGCTTGCCTCGCTGGCCGCGGCCCTGGCTATGTTTGCCCTGGCCGGAATTCCTTTCAGCTACCTCATGCGGGGACTGCGCCCAATTTTTTATATTGCTCTTTTTGCCCTGATCATCTACTTTTTCTTTACCTCGGGCGGAGTGGTTTTGTTACGGATCGGGTTTATCACGGTTGAATCTGAAGGGGTGGAGCAGGGATTGTTTATTGTCGCCCGCCTGGTGGTTTTGGTTCTATTTTCGCTGCTGGTAACCCTGACCACGACCCCTTTATCCCTCACTCACGGGATGGGTTATTTTTTAAAACCGCTGCGCTATGCCGGTTTGCCCACTGAAGAGGTGGCCATGATCATGGCTGTAGCCCTGCGTTTTATTCCCACCCTCATGGAAGAAAGCCAGAGGTTGATGCGGGCCCAGCTGGCGCGCGGGGCGGATTTCGAGACGGGATCTATTTTCCGAAAGGCCGGGAACATGGTGCCCTTGATTGTTCCCCTCTTTGTCAGTGCTTTCCGCCGGGCCGACGAGCTGGCCCTGGCCATGGAAGCCCGGGGTTACCGGATTGGCGCCAGAAGGACCCGGATGCATGAGGACATCATAACCCTTAAAGATTGGGGCGCCCTGGCCCTGGTCCTGGTTTTGGTCGCCCTGGTCTGGGCCTTTAGTCTTTGATCGGTTAAGCCCGTATTTAATTATAAGAGGCTTGTTCGTTTATGGTTTACAGGCAGGGACAATTTTTAGCCAGGCCTGTTTTTACTACCACTTATGTAAACCTTTGACTGTTTCAGGAGAAGAACCTTTACAGGTCATTGATGGTCTAACCCAAAATGACGGCAGGCCGGCGTAAAAACGGTTTGGAGGAGTCTTTAGTTTTGTATAATACCATGTTGTACATCACTTACGATGGTACGAATTACAGCGGCTTCCAGGTCCAGGAAAATGCACCTACGATCCAGGAAGCTGTTGAACGGGCGCTTAGCATAATCTATAAACAGCCGGTGCGGATAACTGGTGCGGGCCGAACCGATGCCGGGGTCCATGCCCGCGGCCAGGCAGCAAACTTCATGGCTCCATTTTTTATTTCAGAAAATAAGCTCCCCTGCGCCGTTAATGTCCTCCTGCCCCCTGATATTGTGATAACCGGAGCCCGAAAGGTTGGCGGAGATTTTCATGCCCGTTTCGATGCCCGGCGTAAACTGTATAGCTATACCATTGACCGGGCCCCTTTCCCACAGGTTTTTAAACGTTTTTACTGCTGGCATTTTCCCGGCAAGTTGGACCTTGATTTGATGGAAAAAGCTGCATTGAGGTTTGAAGGGACTCATGATTTTAAAGCTTTTCAAGTATCGGGAAGCGGGGTAACCGATACGCAGCGGACCCTGTACAGGGTTGAACTTAAAAACCGGCCGGAAGAACAGTTGTTGACGATTTATTTTGAAGGAAGCGGGTTTTTGTACCGTATGGCCAGGCTGATCACCGGTTCGCTGGTCCGGGCCGGCAGAGGAAGGCTGAACCTGGCTGAAATTGATAATGCCCTGCGGGGTGAAAATAACGCTGCGTCCGGGCCTACATCTCCGGCAGTCGGGCTCTGCCTGGAAAAAATATACTATGATCATGATTTATAACCCAGGGAAAAGCCATGCCGAAAAAATATTTTAACCGATAGTTCTCGTTATCGGGGTTTTAAGCTTGACAGGGGAGGGCCTGTATATTAGAATGTAGGTTGTGGCTTGACTGGAAGAGGTTAAAGGAGAGAGTGGAAATGCGCACTACATACATGGCAAAACCAAGTGAAATTAAACGAAACTGGTATATTATCGATGCATCGGGACGCCCCCTGGGTAGGGTTGCCACGGATGCGGCAAGACTGCTTAGAGGCAAACACAAACCGGAATATACCCCTCACCTGGATACAGGGGACCATGTCATTATCATTAATGCTGAAAAAGTAGTCCTTACCGGGCGTAAGCCGGCCCAAAAGTTTTATTACCGCCACTCCGGGTATCCAGGAGGCCTGAAAAAAGTTGATTACGCTACCATATTGGATAAAAAGCCGGATAAGGCCGTTTATATGGCTGTCCGGGGCATGCTGCCCCACAACCGCCTGGGGCGGGCGATGTTAAAGAAACTGCGTGTATACAGGGATGACCAGCACCCTCACCAGGCCCAGCAACCGCAGGTCCTGGGAGAAGGGCCGGATGATAAGAAGGAAGGGGGCCCTGATTCTTGAGCGAAGTTCAATATATAGGTACGGGACGCCGTAAAGAGTCTGTAGCAAGAGTCCGTTTAGTACCCGGCGGTGGAAGAATTGTCATTAACGGGAAGGAAATGGACGATTATTTTGGGCTGGAAACATTGAAACTGATTGTCAGGCAACCGCTGGTGGCTACTGAAACCGAAGGCACTTTCGATGTAATCACAAAGGTCGAAGGTGGAGGATTTTCCGGCCAGGCCGGGGCAATCAGGCATGGGATCGCCCGTGCCCTGTTGCAGTCCGATGACAGCTACAGGCCGACATTAAAGAAAAACGGCTTTTTAACCCGGGATCCGCGTATGAAAGAACGGAAAAAGTACGGCTTGAAAAAAGCCCGCCGCGCTCCACAATTCTCCAAGCGGTAAAGATTGCCTAAAATCATACGACATAAACTTAGCCCGATGCTAGCATCGGGCTTTAATTATTGATTTAATCTTATAGTGGGGAAAATTCTGCAAGAAGAGATGATTACCGTATTTTAGCTTCAGTTTGAAAAGTAGAATCTAAAACGCATTTAAAATTACTTTATACCCCTTGTTTGAATGTAGTAATCAAGCTTGTTGTTCAGCATTTCCCACTCTTTTTGGCTGTTTGCCAGGTCGGAATTATCCAGGTCTTTAATAACTTTTCCGGGAAGACCCAGGACCATTTTTTTTGAAGGGATTTCCTTGTTTGGCGCAACCAGGGCACCGGCCCCGATGATAGTGTGGTCGCCAACATCTGCATTATCCAAAACTTTGGCCCCGATTCCAATAACACAGTTTCTGCCAATCGAAGCTCCGTGAATTATGGCTCCGTGGCTGATAATAGAACCGCTCCGGATATTCAACGAACTCCCTTTACCGGGTTCAATAATGGCATTTTCCAGGACCATTACCCCTTCTTCAAGGACCACTTTTCCTTCGTCGGCCCTGATTACCACTCCAGGCCAGATCCCCACCCCTTCTTCAAGGACAATATCCCCGATCAGTATTGCCGTGGGGTCTACATAAACTCTTTTGCCGATTAGAGGCTTTTTCCCATTGTATTCTACCAGGTTCAATTAAATCACTCCTGTCTTTGCGATCAGTTTCCCGGGATTAACCCAAAACCTAATGCTTTTTCCGGGTTACTCTTTAAAGTTTCGGAAACCTGTATTGTTATATTATCATAAACCCGGAGCGGTGATAACATTCTGTTACACACACCGGATGGGACCTTTTGCCGATCGGCCCGCTCTTTACCGGCTGGCAGGCAAGGCCCTGCCGCCCGAAAACCATTTTAAACTAATACTGTATGGCTTGTATGATGTTTCACCGTTGGAAAAGGAACTGGTTGCCCAACTGGTAAATTGTCCCCGGCTTGAACCGGTTGTCCTGTGGCATTGTTCAGGGCCTCGTTTCACACCGGCCGGGATGAACTGGATAAATTCCTGTCCCGCTTTGCTGAGCACCGGGAAGAATTGAAGCAACTGCTTTTTGATTGCTGCGATCAGGATGACCAGGGTTTCCGCACTGTCAAGCCCTTTATAGAATGGGTTAACTATGCTTTCAGCAGGATCATTAAACCTAAGGAAAACTACCAGCCTGATTACCAATTTTTAGCCCCATACCGGGCCGACCCGGGAATGCCTCCCTGCATTATCCCAGAACCGGAAGATGCCTTAGAGGATTCTTCTGCCGATGAAATAAGGATTGCCGAAGCGGAAGCATCCGCTGAAAAAATTCTTGAGGCAGTGGGAAAATGGAAAATAGATGAAAATGGAGCAGAAAGGGTTTTAAAATACGGGGATCTAGCTCTCTTATTTCCCACCACAACCGGGCTTGAACACTACGAGGAAGCATTGCGGCGCCGGAAAATCCCTTTTCGCCTGGAAGGAGGCAAAAAATTTTTTCAAAGAGTGGAAATTGTGGCCCTGAGTAACTTACTGCAGGCGATTAGCAACCCGTACGATCGGGTGGCCATGATCGCGTCGACCCGGTACTGGGGAGGAGTTTCCGATGAACGGCTTTTTTTGTTCAAAAAAGGCGAACGATCAATTAAAAATAGAGATCAGTTTTATCCTAAATAGTATGGACAAGCGAGCTGATTAATACTACACTAATCTAAAACCTGCTCAGCGAGTGGTTATTCTTTTCCGGAAAAGGGTCGGTATAATGGGAATTGAAACTTAAATTAAAAGAGGAATTGCTCTTAAAACGAAGCAGGAGTTATGAAAGCTGCCCGGATCAGCTTTATCGGGATTTCTTGATCAGTTGTCAAACCGGTCGATCTAAATTATAATAAGCTTAGGATACTAAATCTCTTTCAATAATAGCGTGAGCGAGTAACAGGGGTAAAATGGTTCGATTAAAGTTTTTTTAAGAAGAAGGTAATAGCAATGAAAGTTCAAAAATACATTGAACAAAAACTTGAACAGGGCGCTGTCCATATCACCCTGATCGATCCTTCCCGACAGGTGCCTGAAGCAGCCGGCAGGCTGGCCGAAACGGCTCAGGATGTAGGAAGTGATTTGATTTTTGTTGGCGGCTCCTCCGGAGTCACCCAGCGGGCCCTGACCGAGACCGCGGAAGTTGTCAAAGAGAGGGCTTCTATACCGGTACTTTTCTTCCCCACCGGAACTGAATCGATCTGTCTTAACCTTGATGCTTTTCTAATGCTCAGCCTTCTGAATTCGCGAAACTCCAAATTTATCAGCGGGACCCAGTCAAAAGTTTCGACGGTTTTGAAGCGGTTGGATGTGGAAGTCCTGTCGATCGGTTATATCATGGTTGAGCCCGGCATGAAATTGGGTGAGATCGGAGAAGCCGACCTGGTGGCCCGAGATAACTTCTGGCAGGCAATCGGTTATGCCCTTACAGCCCAGTACATGGGCATGGGCTATGTTTTCCTCGAAGCCGGAAACGGAGCGGCCCAGCCGGTGCCAGCCGGTATGATCAGGGCGGTTAAGCGGGAAATCACAGTGCCCCTGATTGTAGGCGGCGGTATCCGGACGGCTATCGATGCTCGCCGGGTTCGCCAGGCCGGGGCCGATATTGTTGTGACCGGCACCGTCATTGAAACGGCGGGTTACCGCGAGAGGCTGCGTTCAATTTTGAGTGCACTGAAAGAATAGCCAACAACTATAAGGGGTTTGATAAAAACTTTTGTGCCTGCAATGCCACAAGCAAACTACCCCCGCCGGACATTCCCCTTAGGAAAAACGGGCGGGGGTAGTTATTTAATACTTTACTTTAATAATGCTTCAACCGGTTGGATTTCAGTGACTGCAGCAAAATCTGGTCTTTTTCACCTGGCGCATTCTCCGCCGCGGCCTGTAACTGTTTCCAGGGCGTGGTCGAGCACCGGTGCAATAACGGCCAGGCATTCGGCCACTGCTTTCGGGCTGCCGGGCAAATTTACGATCAAGGTGGAACCGCTGATCCCGGCCACTCCCCTGGAAAGCATGGCCTTGGGCGTAGCCGCTGCTGTTTCGCGGCGGATAGCTTCTGCGATGCCGGGCACTTCCCGATCGATAACTTCAAGGGTGGCTTCGGGGGTAACATCGCGGGGGCTTAAACCGGTCCCACCGGTGGTAAATATTGCATCCACTCCGCTTGAAAGCAGCTCCCGCGTTTTGGCGGCCAGGGTGGCCTGTTCATCCGGCACAATGGCTGTCTCGGTAACATCGCCCCAGGGCAGCAGCAGGCTTTGTACCGCCGGCCCGCTGGTATCTTCCCGCTTTCCTACGACCCCCTTGTCGCTGGCGGTAATAACCCCGAACCGATATGAGGTTTTAAGCTCCAGTTTGTCGCCCACTTCTATATTGCCATCCCGGAGTACTTCGGTAAAAATTCCTTCCCGGGGCATAACGCAGTCACCGGCCTGGTAATAAATGGCGCAGCGGTCGTGACATTCTTTTCCGATCTGGGTGACCCGCAGGACCGCTTCAGGGCCGGCCTGCAGCCTGGTCCCCACAGGTAGGTTGACCAGGTCGATCCCCCGTGTGGTCAGATTTTCGGCAAAATCACCGGGGCCAACATCCAGGCCCTGGGCGGTCATTTTGGCAATACTTTCTTCGGCTAAAAGGCTTACCTGGCGGTGAGCAAAGCCGGCATGGGCATCATTTTCCAGCCCCCTGTCTTTAATCAAAAGACTTTTTCCCACATTTTTCTTACGCTGTCCCTTGTTCGGGCTGGTGCATACGGCTACTATTTCAGGCATTATTCTTGCTCGCGGCGGTAATGGCCGGAGCGCCCTCCTTTCTTTTCGATCAGGCGGATGTTTCGAATGGTCATGTTTTTATCGACTGCTTTGCACATGTCATAAATGGTCAGGGCGGCTGCGCTTACCCCGGTCAGAGCCTCCATTTCCACTCCGGTCTGGCCGGTCAACTTAACCCTGACTCCGACTTCGATCCTGGCCGGATCTTCTTTTACCGGTTCAAAGTCGACTTCAACCCCTGAAATGCCCAGGGGATGGGCCATCGGGATCAATCGGCCGGTTTCTTTGACTGCCATTACGGCGGCCACCTGGGCTACCCCGAGTACGTCACCTTTGGCCATGCTTCCTTCGAGAACCCGGGTCAGGGTATCCGGGGCCATGGTTATTTCGCCCCGGGCATAGGCTTCGCGGCTGGTTTGTTCTTTGCCTGATACATCAACCATCCTGGGGCGCCCGGACTGGTCGAAATGGGTAAAACCGCCGCCGCTTTCCTGATCCCCGTAACTGTCCCCAAAATGGCTTGCCTCTTCTGCCGAACTATTTTTTACGGTGGGAGAAAGGAAGCGGTTGCAGATAAAATCTGCCAGGGCGGCCGGATCATTAATATCGATTACCGGCACCTCAAGATTAAGGTTGCTGCTGTCGGAGATAACGGCGACCGTGTTGGGCAGTAACAGCGGTTCGGGGTTAAGATCGCTCCGCACAACTTCAATCTTGGGATTTTTTGTTTTTTTGTTCCCTTCAATTATGACCAGGTCCAGGCCCTGTAAAAATTCGGCTGCGGCTTCGTTTCCACTTTTACCCAGGCTCGTACCAATTAAAAGGTATTTTCCCGGGGTGGTGAAGCCTGCCACATCGGCGCCGGCTTCAGCAAAGCGCCAGCTGTCTTTGCCCGGCAGGTCAAGGTCATAATGCTTAAGGTTGCCCTTGAGGACAGCGATTTTTAGGCCGCGCTGTTTTAGCTCCGGCACCAGGTTTTCCAGGATAGTTGTTTTACCCGTCTTGGACCGGGAAGCAACCAGGTGAATTATTGCCGGCGGCAAGTCCCCACCTCCAATTTCATTATTCAATCAAAAAACTTGTTTCTATTTCTCTTTATTTGCAACCTCTCATTAATAATTTTTATCCCCCGGTTTTGGACATGCCCCGCATTGCCCCGGGGTTGATTGTACGGCAACTGCCGTCGGCAGCCATCTGATGTTCGACCGGTTTGCCGCCCAGCACTTCCCTGATCAGCCCCTGCAATGCTTTTTTGTCGTCTAAAACCGGCTGCACAGGCTTTTCATCCTGCCAGTAAAGGCAGGCTTTGAGCGAACCTTCAGCCGTCAGGCGGAGGCGGTTGCAGGTATCGCAGAAATGCTTGCTGATCGGATGAATCAGGCCAATTGTCCCCTTGCCCCCGGGGATGCTGTATGATTCGGCCGGGCCGGCTCCTCCCGGCAGGGGCACCGGGGTTAAAGGCAGGCCGGCTTTCTTTGCCGTTTTTTCGATAAAGCTAAGGGGCAGGTAATGACTGCTGTAGCCCTGGTCATGATCGCCGATCTGCATGTATTCGATGAAGCGTATATGCAGCGGTTTTTCCCGGACCAGCTGCAGGAAGTCTATAACTTCATCGTCGTTTACTCCCTTCATCAGGACGGTGTTCAGTTTAACCGGGCGCAGATTGTAGTGCAGGGCGGTTTCAATGCCTTTCATAGCTTCTTCAAACTTTCCGCAGCGGGTAATTTGCCGGTATTTATCCGCATTTAAAGTGTCAAGGCTGATATTGACCCGGTTCAGGCCAGCATTTTTAAGTGCTTCCGCATAGCGAGGCAGGAGGGTCCCATTGGTAGTCATAGCCAGGTCCTTAATTCCCGGAACGGCTGCAATCATCCGGATCAGCTCGATCAGGTCTTTGCGGACCAGGGGTTCTCCACCCGTGATCCTGATTTTGCTGATCCCCAATTCAGCGCCGGCTGAAACAACTTTCATGATCTCCTCGTAGCTCAAAATAGCATCATGCGAAGTTTGTTCGATCCCGTCATCGCCCATGCAGTACACACAGCGCAGGTTGCAGCGGTCGGTGATCGAGATCCTCAGGTAGTCATGCATCCTTCCTTGACCGTCTTTTAATGTCATAGTCCGTGGAGCTCCTTTGCTGCAATATTTCTATTTGCTCTGTTACCAGATCATCACTTTTTGAACAGAAAAATTTAAGCGGTTAAGTCAAAAACTAATGATACGGGGCCTTTAATGGTCACGGCAAGCTCTACTCTTTCTAAAGCTGCCAAAATATTTAACTCAATTCGCTTTTCCCATACTCTTACCGGCGTCCCTCATACTATACCCCCCCATGGCTTCAGCTTTTTCCTGGAAATGGGGGTCGGTTATTATTTCAAAAAGGGCTTTCGCTTCACTGCTGTTGTAAAATGAGCCGTTCATCAAAAGGTCGTACCTTTCTTCGACCAGGGGAACAAAATCAAGGTCAAAAGCCCTGGCAGCGGGCAAAATGCCCAGGCCCACCCGGGCGGTTCCGGCTGCTACCGCGGCTGCTACGTTTAAATGGGTGTGTTCTTCGCGTTCATAGCCGTAAATCCGGTCCGGTGAAAGGCCCTCCTCACGGAGCAGGTGATCGAAAAGGATCCGGGTTCCGGCTCCCTTCTGGCGGTTAATAAAGCTGACCCCGGAATCGGCCAGGTTGCCGACCGTTTCAATGCCGTCGGGGTTGCCCCGGGGCACTATCCAGCCCTGCATCCGGTAAGCCAGGTTGACCAGGTGCATATCTGCCCGGGGCATCATTTTTTCGACATAAGGCCAGTTGTAATCCTTACTTTCAGGATCAAACAGGTGCGCACCGGCCAGGTGGGCCTGGCCCCGCCCCACGGCGGCAATTCCACCCATGCTGCCCAGGTGGGCCGAGGAGAGGCTTAAATAAGGGGCGCGTTCTTTCAGGGCCGAGGCCAGCAGGTCCAAGATCAGGTCATGGCTGCCGGCAGCCAGTAAATTATGCCGCAACTCAGCTTCGGGGCGGCAGAGCTCGATTTCCACTGTTTCATCCTGTTCATAGCCAAGTGAGTTGGCCGGCACAACCAGCAAGCCATCGGCACGGACCAGGGACATGGTAACTCCCGCTCCCCTGGTCAGGGGGTTGGCAATATAGCGGTCTTCGACGAAACCTACCGACATCCTGATGAACTCTTCTACACCCAGTTCTGAAACAACCCTTCGTCCCAGGGTAACCTTAAGCTTGTCCCTCTCCGGCAGGGGCAGGCCAAAGTAGCGGTAAATCAGGGGCCGGGCAAACCACTCCAGGCTCATGTAGGCGGAAACCGGGTAACCGGGTAGGCCAATCACCGGTTTTCCTCCGATCTTTCCGAGTATAGTCGGTTTTCCGGGCCGGGTGGCTACGCCGTGCAAAAAAGGCTCTCCCAGCTCTTCAATGGCTGCATAAGTAAAATCTTTATCTCCTGCCGATGATCCGGCATTGATTATGATCAATTCATATTCTTTTACAGCGCCAAGCAGGGCTTCCCGGATCTGGTCAGGATCATCGGGCACGCTTGGCTTAACTTCCGGGTGCGCCCCCCACTGCTTCAGATATGAAGCAATAACGGTGCTGTTGAAGTCGGGGATGCTCCCTTTTTTGCGTTCTTCCCCGGGATCGATTATTTCCGATCCGCTGGGAATAACTGCCACCCGGGGGGCTTTAAGGGTGTCGATTTCAGTGATTCCCCCGGCCAGGAGCGCTCCAAGGTCCTGGGGGCGGAGTGGGTGCCGGGAAGGGATAATCAGCTCCCCGGACACCACGTCTTCACCGACGGAGCGGACATGCTGCCATGGTGTGGCCGGGGCCAGGATTTCCGCTCGCCCGTCCTGGTGGAACTGCACATCTTCCACCTTGATTACAGCATCGAATTCGGCAGGAAGAGGTTCCCCGGTATTGATGTTATGGTAATCCTGTTCCGGTTTAAGCAGGAGGGGAGCCTGATCGGAAGCTCCAAAAGTTTTTTGGGATTGCACTGCTATTCCATCCATTGCTGCGGCATGGTAGCCGGGCATCGAATAGCGGGCAAAAACAGCTTTTGAGGTCACCCGGTCCAGGGCTTCGTCTACGGCGGTCTTCTCAGTGTGTTGTGGTATTTCTGCCCCGGCCAGGAACTTTTCCAGTGCTTCCCGCCGGGGGATGTTGCTTAAATATACTTTGCGCAAAAGGCACCTCCATCAACCTGATTAATTCCAAACTTCAACTTCCACCAGTTCGCCGGCGCCCAGGCCTTCTTTTTCAGCAGGAATGATCAGCACCCCATCGGCTTCAGACAAAGTGCGCAGCATCCCTGAGCGCCCGAAAACAGGAACGGCGGCAAGCCCCTCTGCAGCCGGTTCCAGTTTGACCCGCACATAATCGGTTCGCCCGGAACGTGAAGAAATATTGCGGCTCAAGGTTGCCCTTACGGTTGGCTTGAGCTGTTTCTCTGCCTGCCCGGCCAGGCGATTGATGATAGCCCGACCGAAAATCTTAAATATATTGAGGGCGGATACCGGGTGTCCCGGCAGGCCGAGGACCGGTTTACCGCCGCAGTTGGCCAGCAGGGTTGGCTTTCCAGGCTGGATGGAAATACCCTCTACCAAAAGGCCGGGTTGGCCCAGTTCTTGCATGGTTCGCGCTGTGTAATCGCGGGTACCCACCGAGCTGCCGCCGGAGAAAACCAGAAGGTCCACTTCAGTTAGCATGGAACGGCTTTGTTCCAGGAAAGCCTTGAAGCGATCGGGCAGAATTCCTCCGTACTCTGCTCCTGCGCCCAGCTGCCTGGCCAGGTAAAGCAGGGCCGGAGCGTTGCTGTCCCTGATCTGGCCCGGTTCAAGTTTAGGCCTGCTGTAATCGACCAGCTCGTCACCGGTGGAAAAGAATCCTACTTTGGGTCGGCGGTGCACTGCAACATCTGTTATGCCAAGCGAAGCCAGCAAGCCGATTTCAGGAGCGCGAAGCAAATGCCCTTTTGTCAAGGCCGGATCGCCTTTCTTTAAATCCTCTCCCCGGTGGATTACATTTTCCCCGGGAGCAACCTGGCGAAAGCTCTGGACCATAGTCCCGGTAACTTCGGTGTCTTCGACCATGATCATCGCATCGGCTCCTTCAGGGAGCATACCCCCGGTGTGCACCAGGCAGCACTGCCCGGGGCTGATCGGAGGAGCCGGCTCTCCCATCAGGACTTCTCCGATGCATTCCAGCATGGCCGGTATTCCTTCCCCGGCGCCGAAAGTGTCTTTGGCGGCAACAGCGTAGCCGTCTACAGTGGACCGGTTAAAATCGGGAATATTTTCAGGAGCATAGATATTATCAGACAGGTAGCAGCCACCGGCATTTTCCAGGACCAGGGTTTCACTTTCCAGCGGGTTAAAGCGCTCTTTAATAATTTTTAAAACTTGATCGGGGTCTGTGACCCGCATTAATTTCATTTAAACACCTCGGTTCAACTAAATAAGCCGCGCCTCCTCTTAAAAGAAACCGCGGCCTTTTTGGCATAGTCTCCTTTCCAAATACGGGAGGCGGGGGGATTTCTCCCCCAACCCAGGCCTTCCACCATAACCGCAAGCGGCTGTAGGTGAACAGGCTCGGAGTCTTTTATTAAATTTATCATGATAATTATAACATATCTTGCTTAATACGGGAACAGCAGCAGCCCCAGGACGGCCCCGGCGGCGATAAAATAAAGAGGGTTAAATTTAGTAGCCAGGCCGCCGGCCAGGATCAGGGCAAAAATAAGAGCCGTGGAGTAATCAGTGATCGCCGTTTGGCCAAGTGTAAAAGAAGCCAGCAGGATTAAGGCGATCAGCGCTGAGCGGAGGCCCATCAGGAAATTTTTAGCCCCGGGAGTTTGGATCAACCCGGTCAGAAATCGCGAAAGCAGCAGAAGGAGGATCAGTGAAGGAGAGATCACACCCAGGGAGGCGATCAATGATCCCGCCAAACCGGCCGTAGTGTAACCGATAAAGGTGGCGGCATTGATTGATATCGGCCCGGGGGTCATTTCCGCCACGGCTATAATATCTAGAAATTCAGAGGAAGTAAGCCATCCGTGGGTTTTGATTACCTCTGCTTCCATAAGGGGAATCATGGCATATCCGCCGCCGATGGTGAAAAAACCCACTTTAAAGAAAGACCAGTACAACGACAGCAAAATTACTTCCATGATCAGGTCGATTCCCCTTTCCTTTTATTGACCAGCAGGCCGATTAAACCGCCGGAAATCAGGATCAGGATAGGGTGGGCTCCTGAAATAACGGCTGCCGCCAGCAGCAGAACACACAGGATAATACCTTTCCATCCGTGCAAAATATTGCGGCCCATTTTGACAGCGGCTATAACAATCAGGCCCACGACAGCCGGCCTGATCCCGTAAAAAATAGCCTGGACATAAATATTGTCTCTGACCAGAGGATAAAGATAGGCGGCTATAGCAAGCAGGATAGCCACGGAAGGAAGGGTAACCCCGAGAGCGGCGACTGCTCCGCCTGCAGTTCCCCTCAACCGGATTCCGATTTGGATGGAACTGTTCAAGGCGAGCTGCCCGGGCATACCCTGGGTTATGATCAGGATATCGGAAAAATCTCCCTGGCTGACCCACCTGCGTTCTTCGACCACAATCCGCTGGATTACCGGCAAAATCGCATAACCGCCACCAAAAGTAAAAGCGCCCACCTTAAGAAATGTGAGCAGGATGGTCCACAGGGAGATCGGGTTTTTGGTTTGTACTGCCTGTGATGACAACTATGCTTCCTCGCCTCCTCTACGGCTATTTCTTATAGTGGGGATCAATTTCATGTTCGTTGGGCAGGGTTTTATCTTCCCGTTCTTCAAAAACGCGCATTACTGCCTGAAGGGAGACAACCAGGGTTTCTCTTTCGGAAGGATCAAGACGCTGGGCCAGGTTGTTAAAGCGGAAAGAACGCCTTTCAAATACCAGTCGTGAAAGCTGGCGGCCATAAGAAGTTAGAGCCACCCGGACTATTCGACGGTCATTATCATCTCCACGGCGTTTGATCAGGTTTAGGTTGACCAGGCGGTTGACCAGTCGCGTAGCTGCGCTTTCAGCAAGGTAAATCTCAGAACTTAATTCACCCATAGTCAGGCTGTCTTGGAAATAAAGAACGAGCAGGGCATTGATCTGGCTCGGGGTTATACCCAGGCCGGTCAGTTCACGGCTTTCTTCGGCATTCAGGTAATGCATCAGTTTTGGAAAAATAGCCTGGATGGCAGAGGTGAATTTTTCTATATCTCTGTATTCTTCGCTCATATTGGGTTTGCTCCCGGTGGTAAGGTTTAAGATGCTGCATTATTCAAATAAACAGCCCGATTATATTATATTTTACGAACGGTTATATATTCATAGGTTATGGTATTTGCATAAATCTGTCAAGTCAGGCGAATCCTTGCAAGTTAATAAAAAATAATTTAAATAAATCACCACCAGGGATATAATCAGGCGGCTAACAATTGTTCGCCGCTTTAGGATTTGGTATACTAAATACAAGAAACAAAAAGCATCGGCGAGTAAGAGTCACCAGGCCGGGGCGATATTTAAACGGCTGCCGGTTAGTCTTCTAAGTAGGAATATCCGGTTTAAAGGCGGGTGTTTAATCAATGCTTTCAATGGTAGGTATTGCTCCACATCCACCAATAATTATTCCTGAAATTGGCCGGGGCCAGCTTCAGGAAGCTCAAAAAACAGTGGATGGGATGAAGCAATTAAGCAGGGAGATCAAAGAAAAGGAACCGGAACTTTTAGTTGTTATCACACCTCACGGCCAGGTGGTGAGGAGGGGGGCGGCTGTTTTGGCCGGTGAAAAATTGTCCGGTGATTTTGGCCAGTTTGGGTTTCCGGGAATAAATGTTGAAATGGAAACAGATCGGGAATTGATCGACCTGCTGGTGGAGGAAGCATCGGAATCACCGGTAAAACCGGTTCTTCTTGGTGAACAGGATCACCGTTCTCCCGGCGGGAAGGTTCTGGATCACGGAGCTATGGTACCCCTTTACTACCTGCAGGAAGCGGGTGTTTCCGTGCCGGGTGTACACATAACGATCAGCTTTGATTCTTATCACGAGCTATACCAGTTCGGGCAGGTCCTGAGGAGAGCGATTGATAAACGAGGCGCTTCCACAGCTGTGGTAGCCAGCGGCGATTTGTCCCACCGATTAAAACCAGGCGCGCCTGCCGGTTTTAATCCCCGGGGCGAAGAGTTTGATCAACTGCTTGTAAACCTGATCAGTGAAGGCCGGGTCGAAGAAATTCTTGCCATAGATCAACGTCTAATTGAAGAAGCGGGAGAGTGTGGGCTTCGCCCGATTACAATTGCCCTAGGTGTGCTTGAAAAGACCGGTTTTAATCCTGAGCTGTTTTCTTATGAGGGCCCTTTTGGCGTGGGCTACATGGTTGCCGCCCTGCACCCGCAGGATCTAAGTTCATCTTCCGGAGAAGGGGGCCTGGCTAATGGCTGAAAAGGACTCAAACCTTCATCCGGCGGATCTGGCCCGTAAAGTGTTGGAGTATTACCTTAGGGAAGGCCGAATGCCCAGGCTGCCTGAGCCGTTGCCGCCAGAATATGAAACCAGGGCCGGAGTTTTTGTTTCCTTAAAAAAAAGCGGTCAGCTTCGCGGTTGTATCGGTACTTTTGAACCGGTTCGTGATAACCTGGCCGAAGAAATTGCCGCTAACGTTGTTAGCGCCGCCGTAAGGGATCCCCGCTTTCCACCGGTGACCAGGGGGGAGCTGCCGGAACTGGATCTCTCGGTTGATATACTGGGACGAATTGAAAAGGTGGACAGCGAGGAAGAGTTTGATCCCAGGGATTACGGAATCATGGTCCGTAAAGGCCCACGTACGGGATTGTTACTGCCGGACCTGGAAGGGGTCGATACGGTTGAACAGCAGGTTGACATAGCCTGCCGCAAGGCGGGTATAGCGCCGGGTGAAAAACCGGAGCTGTATCGTTTTAAGGTGACGCGACATCCTGAATAGTGGGGGGACGGGTTTATAACCGGGCAGTTGATCAGCAACTGTTGGTTTTGCGAGTTCGGGTATGGCTGCGGCAATGATTGCTCGATAAAACTGATGGACAGGGAGTAAAAATAAATTGCAGAAAGCAAGGTTTTACCAAAAAAAAGACGATAGAGTTGAGTGCTTGCTTTGTCCCCGCGGCTGCCTTCTGGAAGAAGGGCAGGCCGGGACCTGCGGAGTGCGGGAAGTAAAGGACGATGAATTGTACTCAACTAACTATGGTGCCCTGGCGGCTGTAAACCGGGATCCCATCGAAAAGAAACCTTTGTACCATTATTATCCCGGCCAGTTAATTCTATCGCTGGGCACTTTTGGATGCAATCTGCTTTGTTCGTTTTGCCAGAACTGGACCCTGGCCCGGGGACGACCGGAGCAGGCTCCGAAAGTGGTCAGTCCTTCCGATGTACTTGACATGCTGAAAAAAGAGGGAGGGCCGGACAGTGTCCCCGGTGTAGCTTACACCTATAACGAGCCGTTAATCTGGTATGAATTTGTTTATGACACGGCCCGTCTTCTTCATAAACACGGTTACAAGAATATCCTTGTAACCAACGGCTATATTAACCAGGAACCGCTTGAAGAACTGCTACCCTATATTGACGCCATGAATGTTGATGTCAAGTCGTTCAATGACACTTTTTACGGTGAATACTGCCGGGGTGAAAGAGGGCCGGTAATTGAAACCGTGGAAGCGGGGGTTAAAGCATGCCATGTTGAAGTAACCTGCCTGCTTATCCCCACTGTTAATGATAGCCCGGCCGACCAGGAAAACCTGGCCCGGTGGCTTGGTGATTTAAGCCCGGATTTAGTCCTGCACTATTCCCGCTACTTTCCCCAGTATAAACTTGACAAACCTCCCACACCGGTAGAGGTGCTCGAGAAGTCAAGGGAAATAGCGCGCCGGTATTTGCGATATGTTTTCCTGGGGAATATTGACCTGCCGGGCGCATCTGATACCATTTGCCCGCACTGCGGCAACCTGCTTATCTCCCGCAGCGGTTTTCGGGCCCAGCTGACCGGCCTGGATGGAAATCACTGCAATAACTGCGGAAACTGGATTAATATTGTCCTGCCTGAAAATGAAAATAAATAATGTTGGGAAAACTATTCACATGATGGTAAAATGAGGTTAAATATAATATGTTCAGGAGTGTGCAGGTATTTACAGATAAGGTATCGAATATAACAGCTATTATCAGCAGCTAATATAACCTTCTATCCTACCTGGATTATTTAAAGAGGGATCAACTCAAAGTGGCGATACTGGATCGAATCATAGCAGCAATTCTTCAACTTAATGTTGAGTGGCGCGATATAGTTGATATTATTATCATGGCTTACCTGTTTTACCGCATTATTTTAATTATCCGCGGGACCAGGGCCGAGCAGTTGGTGAAGGGCCTGATCGTCCTGCTTATAGCCATGGTGATCAGCGACCAGACCGGCCTTGATGCCCTTAACTGGACTCTTCGCCAGACAATGACAGTTGGCCTAATTGCCATACCGATTGTTTTTCAGCCCGAACTGCGCCGGGCCCTGGAACATCTTGGCCGGGGCAAAATATTTAAAAGCACGTACTGGAGCTGGAGCCACCAGGATTTTGAAAAAATGCTTGATGAGTTGACCAAGGCCATTCCCGTCCTGGTGAAAAAACGGATCGGGGCCTTAATCGTCATGGAACGTTCCACCGGCTTGAAAGAATGGGTGGAGACTGGCATTGCAGTAAACGGAGTAGTAACTGCTGAACTGCTGGTAAACATTTTTTTCCCCCGCAGCCCCCTCCACGATGGTGCGGTCATTATCCGCGGTGACCAGATTGTTGCCGCAGGCTGCTACCTGCCCCTGACGGAAGACCCGGGTTTAAGTAAAGAGTTGGGCACCAGGCACCGGGCCGGAATTGGTATTACCGAGCATTCAGACGCAGTGGCAATTACTATTTCTGAAGAAACCGGCATCATTTCTGTTGCCCACGACGGAGTTTTGACCCGCTACTTAGATGAGAAAAAACTGCGCAGAATCTTGACAGATTTGTGTAAGCCCGGGCGTAGTGACAGCTTCAGTCTATGGTCCTGGAGGAATGGTAAATAATTATGGAAAAATTCTTGCGCAGCAACAACTTTGCCCGGATCCTGGCTATTTTCATGGCTTTGATCCTGTGGTTGTTTGTCACCGGGGATAAAATTACCCGGACCACCCCCGCCCGCCAGACCTGGCAGGACGTACCTCTGCGGGCGGAAAATCTGGACCCGGATTATGTGATTACCGATATGCCTACTTCAGTTGATTTAACCCTGGAAGGGCTGCCGGAAAATTTCGAGGATTTGACCCTCCAGGAACTCGATGCTTTTGTCGACCTTTCCGGAAAAGAACCGGGAAGTCAACTGGTTCGGGTCCAGAGCCGCTCGCCGCGCGGCCTGAGCGTAGTTTCTTATGAACCGGAACAGGTTAGGGTAGTTATTGAAGAATACCTCTCCGATAATTTCCAGGTGGAAATTGATTTTGTCGGCGAACCGGCCGATGGCTGGCAGCTGGTTGGTTATACGGTGGAACCGGAAGAGGTCTTGATTGGCGGCCCTGAATCAAAATTTGCCCAGGTGGAGCGGGTCATGGCCATTATTGACCTGTCCGGGATGAAATACGTGGAGAGGGTTGAGCCGGAACTGACTGCCTATGATGAAGAAGAGACCCCGGTGGTCAACCTGGTTATCGACCCTGAAACTGTCACCGTAAGGGTAGAATTTGAACGGGAAGAAGAGCCTGAAGAAGATCCAGAAGATGAAAACGATGAAGAAACAGAGAATGATGAACAGCCGGAAGCGTAATTTTTTATTGCAATATGGGCTTATATGCCCTATTATAAAAAACTGTAAAAGAGAATGTAAATAATTTCTGAGGAGGCCTGCTATTGGAAAAACTATTTGGTACTGACGGAATCAGGGGTGTGGCTAACCGAGATTTAACCCCTGAACTTGCTTATAAAATTGGAAGGATTGCGGCCTGGATGTTGGGCCGTGACACTGAATACCCCCTGTTCGTGATCGGCCGAGATACCCGCCTTTCTGGGACCATGTTGGAAGGGTCCCTTACGGCGGGTATTAATTCTGTAGGAGGGGGAGTTCGCCTGCTGGGAGTTATATCGACACCGGCTGTCGCCTACCTGACCAGGTATTTAAATGCTTCAGCCGGGGTTGTTATCTCTGCATCTCACAACCCAATTGAAGATAACGGCTTAAAAATATTTTACAGCACCGGGTTTAAACTGCCCGATTCCCTGGAAGAAGAAATCGAAAAATATTACCGGCAGGAAACAGATGAAATACCCCGTCCTGAAGGCTCCGAACTGGGACAAGCTATTCATGACGGTGAAGCCGCCCAGAGATACCTGGAACATTTGAAAAACAACTCTTCTTCCCTGGAAGGGTTATCTCTTGTAGTTGACTGCGCTCACGGGGCTGCCTGCAGGGTGGCCGGAGAGCTGCTGCTGCAGCTCGGCGCGAAGGTGAAAATGATTCACGATGAACCTGATGGAAACAGGATCAACGTTGATTGCGGGGCTACTGATACCGCCGATCTGCAGAGTGAAGTGGTTGCTGTCGGCGCTTCCCTGGGGCTGGCCTTTGACGGCGACGCCGACCGCCTGATTGCCGTCGATGCGAATGGTGAAATTGTTGATGGAGATGCCATTATGGCCATCTGCGCGGTTGACCTGGCGGAAAAAAACAAGCTCAAACATAACCCCCTGGTAGCCACTGTTATGAGTAACGGCGGGCTTGATATATTAGCTGAAAAACACGGCTTAAAAGTGGTCCGCACCAAGGTGGGAGATCGCTACGTATTGGAAAAAATGATCGAGGACGGTTATAACCTCGGCGGAGAACAGTCCGGGCATATTATTTTTTCTGATCACGCCACGACCGGCGACGGCTTGCTAACCGCCTTAAAACTGCTTAATGTAGTCCAGGAAAAACAGCAGCCTCTCTCAGAACTTGCTTCCCACCTGGAACGTCTGCCCCAGGTTCTAGTCAATAAGAAAGTAAAAACAAAAGAAGGCTGGGACGAAAACAAGCGCATTACTGACGCTATAAATAAAATTGAGCAAGATCTGGGCAAACGCGGTCGTATCCTGGTCCGTCCTTCCGGCACTGAGGCAAAATTTAGGGTTATGCTGGAAGCTTCTCTTTCCGAAGATAAGCTTAAAGAATATGCTCATTCCCTGGCTGATATTATTGCCGAAGAGCAATCATAACTGCGCCAGGGGTCGGGGTGTTAAAACTTTTTGACAATTTATTCTGATCAGCCCCATCATTGCTTTATGCCAAGTAAAATAAACATCCTGAATCGTCTCCGCTTATAATTGAGTTTATCTGGTTTTAGCCTGATCAAATAGAATTAACCTGGTGTTAAACGGGGGATTAAAAATATGTGTGGTATTGTCGGGTACACCGGAACCGGAGAAGCCGGCCGGGTATTGGTCGAGGGATTAAAGAAACTGGAGTACCGGGGTTATGATTCTGCCGGGGTTGCTCTTCATGAGAACGGCCGGTTAATTGTTACCAAGGCTGCCGGTTCAGTTGCCGACCTGGAAAAAATGCTGAACGATCAGTATCAAGCGGTCAGAGTGGGTATCGGCCATACCCGCTGGGCCACCCATGGCCCGCCTACGGACTTGAACGCCCACCCCCATAGCAGCGCCTCCGGAGATATAGTAGTTGTTCACAACGGGATTATTGAAAATCATCGCTCACTGCGCAGGAAACTGGGCGAAGAGGCCGGTTATAAATTCCGATCGGAAACCGACAGCGAGGTGCTGGCCCATCTAATAGAACATTGTTATGACGGGGATCTACTTAAGGCGGTGCGCAAAGCCATGTCTCAAGTTGACGGTTCCTATGCCCTTGTAGCTGCCTGTACCAGGGAACCGGATCGCCTGGTATGTGCCCGCAAAGACAGCCCCCTGATTATCGGGTTGGGTGCTGGTGAAAACTTTGTTGCTTCCGATGTACCGGCCCTGCTTGCCCACACCCGCAGGGCCTGTGTCATGGATGACGGCGAATTTGCTTCGCTCACCCCCGGAAAAGTTGAAGTGTCCGGCGCAGACGGCAAGCTTATAAAAAAGGATATTCTTGAAATAAACTGGGATATTGAAGCCGCGGAAAAAGGCGGTTATGATCATTTTATGCTCAAAGAAATTATGGAGCAGCCTGTTGCGGTAAGAGAGACCCTGCGCCAGAGAATCGATTCTGCATCGGGCCGGGTTGATCTGGCAGAGTTTGATCTGCCACCGGAACAGCTTAGGACCCTGGAAAAGATTTATATTATTGCCTGCGGAACAGCTTATCATGCCGGGCTGATCGGCAAAATGGTTATTGAAAAGCTGGCCGGTATACCAGTGGAGGTTGAAGTGGCTTCGGAGTTTCGGTACCGGGGTCCTCTTTTCAACACCAACCAGCTCGCTATTGTGATCAGCCAGTCGGGCGAAACGGCCGATACCCTGGCCGGGCTGCGCCTGGCCCGCTCAAAAGAGCTTCCTGTGCTGGCTATAACCAACGTCGTCGGCAGCAGCGTATCCCGTGAAGCAGATCTGGTCCTTTATACCTGGGCCGGCCCTGAGATTGCTGTTGCATCGACTAAAGCTTATGTAACCCAGCTGGTGGCCCTTTACCTGGTGGCCGTATACCTGGGGCAAACCAGGAATATCCTGGATCCCGGCCTGGCTGCAGGACTGGTAAAAGGCCTTTTAGGGCTGCCTGGACAGCTGAAAGAGGTCCTGTCTGATGAAAACATTGCTAAAATACGCACATACTGCAATCACCTGGTTAACTGGGACAACGCCTTTTTTATCGGGCGCAGCCTCGATTATCCCGTTGCTATGGAAGGTGCTCTTAAGCTCAAAGAAATATCTTATATCCATGCCGAGGCCTGCGCCGCCGGTGAACTAAAGCATGGGCCGCTGGCCCTGATTGAAGAAG
Source organism: Syntrophomonadaceae bacterium (assembly GCA_003554615.1). Taxonomy (GTDB): domain Bacteria; phylum Bacillota; class Dethiobacteria; order DTU022; family DTU022; genus B1SED10-74M. The sequence continues at coordinate 9,121 of PWGX01000053.1, read as the reverse complement.
GGGCGCCGGTTGTAGTCCTGGCCACGCAGAAAGCGGTCCTTGAAAAGACTCTCAGCAATGTCCAGGTGGTAAATGCCCGCGGCGGTGCTGTTTTTGCCATAACCAGGGAGGATTTTGACGATGTGGAAAGGCAGGTTGATTCAATTTTTTACTTGCCCGCGGTAAACGATATCCTGGCCCCGGTTTTAAGCGTGGTGCCAACCCAGTTGATTGCTTATTACACAGCGGTGGCCCGCGGTTGTTCAGTTGACAAACCCCGCAACCTGGCTAAAAGTGTGACGGTGGAATAGTTTATTAATAATCTTACTGATAAAGGGGATTGAGATGGCTGAAAAAACCAAGACTGAAGCAATGACCAACTTTATTTACAACATGATCAAAGAAGATCTAGAAAAAGGGGTCCTCGAAGATAAACGCGTACATACTCGTTTCCCACCTGAGCCGAATGGTTACCTGCATATCGGCCATGCGCGGGCGATTATTTTAAACTACAGGTTGGCCAAAATATTTAACGGGAAATTTAACCTTCGCTTTGATGACACCAACCCGATCAAGGAAGAACAGGAATTTGTCGACTCCATCATGGAGGATATTCGCTGGCTGGGCGCAGACTGGGAAGACCGGTTGTTCTTTAGCTCCGACTACTTTGAAGTCAAGTATGAATTTGCCGTTCGCTTGATCCGGGCCGGGAGGGCATATATTTGCGATTTGAGCCAGGAGGAGATCAGGGAATACCGGGGGACCCTGACTGAACCGGGCAAAGAGAGCCCGTACCGAAACCGGACTGTTGAAGAAAATCTTGATCTTTTTGAGCGGATGCGCAAAGGCGAATTTGAAACAGGAAGCCGGGTGTTGCGGGCTAAAATCGATATGGCCTCCGGCAACCTGAACATGCGGGACCCTGTGCTTTACCGGATCCTGCATGCCACCCACCACCGCACCGGTGATAAGTGGTGTATTTACCCTATGTATGATTTTGATCATCCTTTTTCCGATGCTCATGAAGGGATTACCCACTCGCTGTGCTCTATAGAATATACAGATCATCGCCCGCTTTATGATTGGATCGTAGAAAATGCTCTTGAGCTTTACCCGGAAGCGGTCAAGTTCCGTTCCTGCCAGACCGAATTTGCCCGTTTAAACCTGACCTATACAGTCATGAGCAAGCGCAAATTGCGCCGCCTGGTGGAAGAAAAATTTGTAGAAGGATGGGATGATCCCCGTATGCCTACAATTGCCGGGATGCGCCGAAGGGGTTTTACCCCGGCTTCCATTGCCGACTTTCAGGAACGGGTGGGCGTATCAAGGGCGGACAGTACTGCCGATCTGGCATTACTTGAACACTGTATTCGCCAGGAACTGGAAACTTCGGCCCCGCGCCTGATGGCCGTACTTGATCCGATCAAAGTAGTCATCACCAACTGGCCCGCCGGAAAAACTGAGCTCATTGAAACGGAAAACATCCCCGGCGATGAAAATGCCGGTGCCAGGAAAGTGCCTTTCAGTGGAGAGCTATATATCGAGCGCGATGATTTCATGGAAGATCCGCCGAAAAAGTTTTTCCGCCTGGTTCCGGGCAGGGAAGTCCGCCTTAAGGGAGCTTATATAATTCAATGCAACGATGTGATTAAAGACGCTGAAGGCAATATTATTGAGCTGCGCTGCAGCTATGATCCCCAGACTAAAAGCGGTGCCGACACCAGCGGCAAAAAAGTGAAAGGGGTAATCCACTGGGCTTCTGCCGAACACGCCGCCTGGATCAAAGTAAACCTCTACGATAATCTTTTTACCATAGAAAACCCGGAAGAAGAGCGGGATCTTGATTTTACCGACAATATTAATCCGCAATCGCTTGTTGTCTTAGAAGACGTACCTGCCGAACCGGCAGTTGTTGAAGCAACCCCCGGTTCCCGGTTCCAATTTCTCCGCAAGGGTTATTTTTACTATGATCCTGCGGCCGCGAGCGTCAGCAAACCGGCCTTTAACCGGATTGTTCCCCTTAAGGATAGCTGGGCGAAGGTAAAGCAGAAAAGTTAGCTGTCTCGAAAAGGCTGGTGGGAGGCATAAACAGCATGAATGAATATCTCCTGCAGCTAATTAACAAAGCCAAATATCCTTTCGCCAAGAGTAAAAATATTGTTAAACGAAGGGCGGAGCAGGCAAAAGGCAATATGCCCAGGAATGAAAGGTTGGCTGAGATCAAGATGCTTTGTGACATGGCTGCCATTGTCTTAGCGACAGTCGTGGCGATTGTTTTTATTTATCTCGGTGTGCTGGCCTGAAATGAGTGATCGCGCCCCCTTTCCATGGTAGCTGCTTTTAGATATACTAAAAGCGATAAATGACGCTAAGGGGGGATGAAAATGGATAAGGTAACAGTGAGGCAACTGGCTGCTGATGCTGAATATTTTGCTGATAAAGAAGTAACGGTAAACGGATGGATTAGAAACAACCGCGATCAAAAATCTTTCGGTTTTATCGCCCTCAATGATGGGACTCACTTCAACACAATCCAGATCGTCTATGAAAAAGAGTTTTTACCATATTATGAGCAGGTGGCGGCCATGCGGGTAGGCTCGGCAATCAGTGCCACCGGGAAACTGGTGCTGACCCCTGAAGCCCGGCAGCCGTTCGAAATTAAAGCCTCCGAAGTAAGGTTGGAAGGGGATTCTCCTTCCGATTATCCAATCCAGCCCAAGAGGCACAGCCGGGAATTTTTGAGGGAAGTAGCCCACCTGCGGCCCCGCACTAACCTGTTTAATGCTGTTTTCAGGGTCCGTTCCCTGCTTGCTTTTGCTATCCACAAATTTTTCCAGGAAAAAGGTTTTATATATCTGCATTCGCCGATCATAACTGCAAATGACGCCGAAGGGGCCGGAGAGTTGTTTAGAGTTACTACTCTCGATCCCAAAGAGCCACCTCTTACAGATAATGGTTCAGTCGATTATAGCAGCGATTTTTTTGGCAAAAAAACAAATCTTACCGTCAGCGGCCAGCTGGAAGCGGAAATATTTGCTCTGGCTTTTAAAGATGTTTATACCTTCGGGCCTACTTTTAGGGCCGAAAATTCCAATACTCCCCGCCATGCGGCCGAATTTTGGATGATCGAACCGGAGATTGCTTTTGCCGATCTAAATGACAACATGGACCTGGCCGAGGAAATGGTCAGGTTTTTAATTAATTACCTGTTGGAAGAAGCTGAAACAGAAATGGATTTCTTTAATCAATTTGTAGACAAAGGCCTCAAGGAAAGGCTGCAGAATATAGTCGGTTCGGAATTTGCCCGCATCTCTTATACGGAAGCGATTGAAGAATTAAAGAAAGCGGGCCAGAAATTTGAATACCCTGTAGAGTGGGGCAAGGACCTGCAGACGGAACATGAAAGATGCCTGACCGAAAAAATTTATCAGAAGCCGGTGTTTGTGACAGGTTATCCCAGAGATATAAAAGCCTTTTACATGCGCGTAAACGATGACCAAAAGACTGTTGCGGCCATGGATCTGCTGGTACCCGGTGTCGGTGAAATAATTGGCGGAAGCCAAAGAGAAGAGCGAACCGAAGTTTTGGAGGAAAGCATGGCCCATTTTAACATTAACAAGGATGACCTGTGGTGGTACATGGAACTGCGCAAATACGGCGGGGTCAAGCATGCCGGGTTCGGGCTCGGGTTTGAAAGGATCCTGATGTATCTCACCGGGGTCGGCAATATCAGAGATGTAATTCCTTTTCCCCGGAGCGTTAATTCCTGTGAATTCTAAGCCGGGGAATATTATCTTGCCGGTTTTCCTTCATTATTATTAAATTTATGAAGCAAGTTTTGAGCAATGAAAAATGGGGTAAAGCGGTTATTTAAGAATTCCGCAAACATAAAAAATGCAAGTGTACTGACAGGCTGGTTGATAAAGAAAGGGTATTAAAAACTTTTTGGCACTGACTAAAAAACTGGAGGTATGATCATGGAACCGGCAAATGAACGCGACTGGATCATGAGCAAACTGAATAGCGGTAAAGAAATGCTTTATCTGACCCTGGAAGATGTTACAGCAACCGGTCTGGAAATTGATGAGATCCTTGATTTAACCCGGAGCGCCCTGGTAGCTCACGGCAGTAAAAAATATGAGATGCCGGCTAAAATAGGGGTGCATCCTTACGAGGATGTCTTTTATCATGCCATGCCGGCTTATGTTCCATCACAAGCCGCGGTAGGCCTTAAATGGATTGAATGCTACCCCTCCAATCCTTCCCGGTATAACCTTCCCCAGACCACGGGCCTGCTGGTCATAAATGACGTGGAGTCAGGCTGCCCGGTTGCCCTGATGGATGCTACCTGGGTTACAGCTATGCGTACTCCCGCCGTAACCGCCCTGGCCGCCCAGGCCTTGCATCCCGACGCGGGATCTTTTGGCATGTTTGGCTGCGGAGTCCAGGGTATTGAGCACTGCCGCTTTATTGTTCACACCCTGAAGGACCTTAAAAAGATCTATGTTTACGATATAAAGGAAGAAGCGATGGACAACCTGGTTCAGGTTGTACAACCACAGGTAGATGTTGAGATAATAAAAGGAAAAGACCCGGAAAAGGTGGCAAAAAGCTGTGCAGCAATGAGTTCGGCTACGGTGATCCTTCTCGAACAATTGTCTGTGGTTAAAGATGGCTGGGTTTCCGGTGGACAGACCATTCTGCCCTGCGACCTCAATACTTTTTGGGATCCCGCTATTTCCAGGAGGGCGGACAAGTACATCGTTGATAGTGCCGAAGAACACCGCCTTTTTGAAGAAATGGGTTACTTCCCGGAAGGTTTGCCGGAAATTGCCTGTGAAACCGGAGAGGTCTTGGCCGGCGCCGTTCCGGGGCGGGAAAATCCTGATCAATTAATTGTTTGCAGCAATATCGGTATGGCCGTCTGCGATGTTGTTGTCGGCAAAGAGGTTTTCAGGCGGGCTCTTGAAACAGGCATAGGCCGTATTCTACCGCTTTAAGGCCTGGTTTTACAGGCGTTTTTGTAGGAGTCTATCCCGCTCCAAAGCAAGTAGATGGAAACCGCCACCGAACCGAGGGCATCAATGTAGCGGGTAGCGGGAGAAGCCGGGGCGATGGCTACAGAAGCCAGGGCTATCAGTACGCAAAGATCGACCGTGGTTTTGGCCCGGTACATCAAGCGTTGTGAATCTATGACCGGGTTGTAATGTTCATTGGTCATTTTAGTATACCGCCGCCAGAACCAGGAATTGGTGATCAGGCCCAGGAAGGCAATGGCCAGGCCCGGATATACGTTTCCACCCGGCTCAAAAGTATCGATCCTGGCCATGGTGATCATAAACATGGTCAGGCCGGAAATGCAGAGAGCTATCGCCACACTGAGTCCCGCAATTTTTTCCAGGCGGGCTTTTTGGACGGGGCTGACCTCATGTCCTTTTTCAACATACCTGAAGACGCGCCACGATATGAACAGGGCGATTAATTCCACGCTGCGGCGAATAAAATCGGCCAGCTGGGTGGTCGAGCGGCTTAAGAGAACTGCAACCCCGGTGGTGAGGGGGGCCCACATGCTCAGAAGCAGGGCGGCGATCAGGGTTTTTTCCCGGCCGGCTATCTGCTCTTTTGTAAGGGTGCTCATGCTACCACCCCAAAAACATAAATAAGTAGACTAAAGGCAGGATTACAAATGAAGTGCCGAGGGGGACAGTCAAGGTATCCAGGCCTTTCTTGGAGAACAGCTCCAGTACTCCGCCGACAGGAGCGGCAATCAAAGCTATAATCAGGCTTGGCAGCCAGGATAAACCGGCATAAAAATACAGGGTCAGGAAAAGTGCCAGGCAGGCGGCGCCGATCATGGCCGCGGTGCCTTCGATAGTTTTTGCCTTTTCTATGTAGCGGTGGATAATTTTACGCCGCCCAAAAGCTTTTCCAACCAGGGCTGCGGCGGCATCGCCAAATCCCCAGGCCATTACAGCAACGGCTGCGATGAAATGCCAGCTGGTTCCAAGCAGCCCCCAGAAAATAAAGATCAGCAGGCCAAAACTTAGCTGGACATAAATCAGCTGCTTTCTCAGTTCGCCCCTGCTCCTGGCTCGTTCCACAAATAATCTCTTGTAAAAAGGTGATTTTTCAATCAGCAAAAGAGCCGGGTAACCCAGTGCCACCAACAACAATGCAGCCCCGACAGCCGTGTACCAGGTGCTGAATAAATGGAGCAGCAAAAAAATTGAGAGGCTGTAGCCTACATGGTGAATTTTACGAACATATTCGGTTGGTATATTAAACCAGTATTTTAGTAAAACCGGCATCAAGGCTACAGCAATTAAATAGTAAGCCAACAGGATCACGGCCCCGATAAGATCGTTGTTCATTGTATAGTCCCCTTGTTAACTATTTGCCAAAGGCAAAGCCCGGGTCTGGCAGATCCGGCCCATATCTACAGATGTACTTCCGAGTATTAAATACATTATAATAAATATTATACCAAAAAAGCCCTCCTATTAATACGCCCCCCGCAAAAAGCCCCGCCCCGCAAAAAGCGTAAATTTAATCCTTTCCCCTGGCTGTGAAAAGATCTATAATTAAACTGTAAGGTAAATAAAGGGCCTTGAAAGCGATTTAGACTACTAATCCGGCTGGAAGCCGGAACCGGGAGGTTTGATTATCAATGTGTATGATCACTTTATACAAGGGAAGTGCGAACGAAGAGAACAAAATAGCCGATAATATTACCAAATACACCCTGAATTTGGAAGCAAAAAAGCTAAAAGTTTACCCTATGCTTAAGGAACCGCAGGAATTTACCATTGATAAGGGCCTGAGCTGGGATGAAAGTAATGATTCAATGATCATCGAATAACCGTCCGTTTTGATTTAACCAGGATTAACCCGGGCAGTTTAACAATGCGTTGAACTGCCTTATTGTTTTTAGCAGGGAATGGAGGAATGACGTGGCTAATTTTCTTGCAGAAAGCCTGGGTAAAAAAGCGCAGGTAGCCTATGCCGGGGGGAGCGCCGCTTTTACGATGCTGGAAAGGCTGATTCTCCTTTATGTCCCTTTTTACTATCTGCCTCCCCGTGAGTACAACCTGCCCAACCTGATTCCGGAGGAAACCTTCCTGGGCCTGGCCACTGTTCTCGGGACGGCCCTGGCTCTGGGCAGAATCGTCGATGCCGCTGCCGATCCTGTTGTTGCTTCCATCAGCGACAACCTTCGCTTGCGCCAGGGCAGGCGCAAGCCCTTTTTGTTAATCAGTGCTTTGCCCCTGGCTGCTTTTACCATGTTCAGTTTTAATCCGCCATATGCCGGCCAGGAGCATCTTGTAAACGGAATCTGGCTGGCCCTGATGATGAGCCTGTTTTATCTTTCCTTTACTGCTTATGTAAACCCTTACCTGTCCCTGCTTTCGGAATTGGGACATACCGATGCCACCCGGATCAACCTGTCCACGCTGGTAGCCCTGATGGGCCTGGCGGGGATGGTCCTGATAACCGTCATTTTTCCTGAACTGGTCGGTCGAATCCAGGATGCCGGGATTAGTCTTCGTACTTCATACCGGATAGCTGTTGCCGGGGCGGCGGCACCTGCCCTGGTTTTACTGCTGTTTGCCGGGTTAAGCTTTCATGAATCCAGGCATTGCCGGCCTGTTACTTCAGCTCCCCTGGGAATGCGGGAATCACTGCTCCAGGCTTTGAAAGTGAGGCCGTTCCGCCGCTTTGTGCTCGGTGAAATTTTTATGCAGTTTTCTATGAACCTGGTCACCCTGGGCATGCTTTACTATACGGTAGTAATATTCCGGCAGGAACAGCGGTTTATGACCGTGCTGGCCGCCCTTGTTTTTGGCTCTGCCTTGTTGGCGTTTCCATTGATTAATGCCGTGGCCAAGAAAAAAGGTAAAGTGAGCATTCTTACGGTTTCTGCATTGGTCCTGGCATTCTGCTCAATGGGTGTTTTCCTGCTCAGTTTTAACATGACAGGTTTATCTTTTTACCTGGGAGTGGGTTTATTTGCCCTGGCCGGAATTCCAACAGCTGCCTTTAGTATCCTGGTCAATCCTACGATAGCTGAAATAGCCCGCTCACAGGCTGTGCAGACCGGAGGGCGCCGGGAAGCGATCTTTTTTGGCGCCCGGGCAGTACCTCTAAAAATAACCATAGCTGTTGCCGGTGGCGTATTTGGCTTTTTATTGTCCGCTTTTGGGCGGGATCTAGGAAACCCACTGGGGGTTCAGCTGACTCTGTTCCTGGTCGCTCTGGCCAGCATCGGAGCTTTCCTGGCTTTTCGCGGCTACCCGGAAAAAGAGGTCCAGGAAGCTCTGCAGGAAGAAGAAAAACTTTTCGGTAAATGAGCCTGAAAAAGCTCTGATAAAGCCGGGTAGTATGGATCAGCCGAAGGTAGATATTTATTTATCCCGCCGGTTTAAAGATTTTTCAAGATTTCTTTTCTGCTACGAAAGTCAGCTTTTGATCTGTGGTTTTTGCCTGTTCAAAACGAAAGCTGGGGTGGATGCCGCAAACAATAAAACCGGCTTGTTCAAGCAATCTGGTTACCAATTCCGGATCATAGTCCTTTTCCAGGTGCTCTTCCCGGTATCTCCTGTAGAGGCCGTTATCAATTTCCTGGAAGACCGTCAGCCTGGCTGACCACAGCTCTTCATCGGCCCTGTAAGAGCTTTCCATGATCAATATAAGTTCTTCGAATTCAGCGCTGCAGGTGCTTTCCCTTCCGCGGCTGTAACGCAGGCCAGGCCGGGTCAAATCAAAAATAAAAAGTCCGCCCGGGTTCAGGATCTTGTTAATATTGTTTAGGGCAAGATAAAGTTCTTCCTCATTTAAAATGTAGTTCAGGCCATCCTGGAATAATAAAGCCAGGTCGAAACGTTTGGGCAAGATGAGGTGGCGAAGATCCTGCTGAAAAAAACCCACCTGGAGGTTGTCTTGAGCAGATTTTTGCCGGGCCAGTTTCAGCATCCTTTCAGAGATATCCACCCCGGCTGCAAGGTAACCTCTGTGGGCAAATGGCAATGTTGAACTGCCTGTGCCGCAGGCCAGGTCAACCACTTCCAGGGGTTCTTTGCTATTCTTATTTAGCAGATCCTCAACATAATCGGCCCATCCATCATAGTCAACCGAGCACATAATT
>PWGX01000003.1 GCA_003554615.1 Syntrophomonadaceae bacterium | reverse complement strand
TTGAGGTGCCGAAGAGCAACGAGGTTATAGTAATGTTTGACAAGATCATGGGCACGGACAAAATGGGCCTTTACCTGGAAGAGGGTTTGAGCCCGCAGGAGATCGAGGAACATTTTGCCCCTGCCATCGAAAGGTTTAAAGAGGAAAGAAAGAAATACCTCCTGCCACAGTATTGATTATAATTAGACATTCAAAAAGCATTTAAATTCACCACCAGATGGATGAAAATGTTAATATACATTTACTGGGTGGAATCCAAAAGATGAAAGTTACCGGTTAATTGGCGGATTGCAAAGTTAGCCGCTTTGCCTGGGGTTAATGAAAAATTAATTTTAGTACTACAGTGAAAAGTAAGCAGTAAAATAAGCAGTTAAGCTGTACCTGCGAGGACGGTTCGGTTATCACCGAAAAGAAGGGAAGGTCCGGCAGGGAGGACAATAGAACTGCCCTCCTGGCCGGGCGATTTCTTGGAAGAAGTGATATTTCGATGTAGTGTTAGATTATTTTTGTTTATGATAGATAACAAATTTAGTTGATCTGAGAAAATATTAGAGAAAGGAGTTGGTAAGTAATGGCCGAAGAGTGGTACGTCGCAAGGAAGGGTGAAAAATACGGCCCTTTCAGCTGGGATCAGATCGCCTCCAATTACAGCGGCGGGAAAATCAGGGGTGATGACTTGCTATGGAGCCAGTCTACAGGGGACTGGATCAGGGCGGATCAGCTGCCGGCTTTGGCAAAAGGCAATGTTAATAATCAGCAGGGAAGCAGCCATGCCCAGGCCGCTTCAGGGTTGAATTATATCATCCTGGGATCAGTTATGCCCATGGTTGAAATTAAACTAAAAAGAGAAGAGCGCCTGTATGCCCAGAGCGGAGCCATGCAGTGGATGGATCAGAATATCAAAATGGACACGGAAATGAAAGGCGGAGTTTTCGGTGCTCTTAAACGGCAGGTGTCAGGAGAGTCGATGTTTGTCCAGTATTTTACCGGTCTGGCTGACGGGGCGGTAGTGGCTTTTGGCCATACTTACCCGGGCAACATCATTCCTGTGGATGTTTCTTCCGGCCCGATTATATGCCAGCGGAGGGCTTTCCTATGTGCTTTTGAAACGGTCGAATACAATGTTTTCTTCCAGCGCCGCATCGGGGCGGGTTTCTTCGGCGGGGAAGGGTTTATCATGCAGAAACTGTCAGGCCGGGGAACCGCCTTCATAGAGATCGACGGGGAATGTATTGAAAAACAGCTGGCTCCCGGGGAAAAAATCAGTGTGGAAACCGGTTCGGTTGGCGCTTTTGAAGAAAGCGTCAATTTTAACATCGAAAGAGTCAAAGGCATCAAGAACATGTTTCTCGGTGGAGAAGGGATGTTTCTTACCACCCTGACCGGCCCCGGTAAAATCTGGCTTCAGACGATGCCCATTCAAAGCATGACTGCAGAATTGTTCCAGTACCTGCCCAGCAGCCGGGGCAGTTAGTTGAACCCTGGTTTTAAGGGCGGCAGGTTTCAACAAAGAACCAGGCAGGGTAAATTTGCTCCAAAAGCTTTCAGGAAAAACGGGGATGAATACCGATCGCTGTGTGAAGCGTTGTTCATCCCCGTCTTTATGGCTGGCATCCCTTTAATTCAGCCCGGTAGCTGCCTTTATCACACTGGAGGGTTGCTTGATCTGAACCTGTTTTTCCTGTAAAAATACCTTATACGTACTTTATACCTGCATAACAGGAGGTACTGTTAACAGTGAAAGTGCTGGCCATGGCCGATGTCCATCAATCAGAGCGTCACTGGGAGATGCTTGTTAAGGCAGTAGAAAAAGAAAAACCGGACCTGGTTCTGATAGCGGGAGATTTGCTGCCCAAGTACGAAGGAATCCTGGCCCAGGTGCTATTTGTGCACTGCCTCAAGGATTATGCCTCTGCCATACGGGCAATGAGGGCGGAGCTTATCCTGATTCTCGGCAATGATGATAACCAGCTGATGATCCCGGAAATGGAGAAGGGGGATCGGGGGGGGCTCTGGCACTACATCCCTGACCGGGCCCGTAAAGTAAAAGGGTACGAGTTTTGCGGGTGCCCCTGGATCCGGGATTATCCCTTTGCTTATAAGTACTGGGTAGCCCCGGACAGCCCGGGAGAAGTTTATATTGATCCTATTCAGCTCGGGCCACCGGCAGTAATCAACAGTGATAATGATATAGAAATCATACCGGACCTGGGGGAGTACCTAAAGGGCAAACTTTCAGTTAAAGAATCGCTGGAGAATATGGCCGGTCAGGTCAACAATCTCGAGCAGTCCATCTGGCTGATCCACGATCCGCCAAGCGGCATGGAGCTGGATCTTTGTGCTACCGGGAACCGGGTTGGGAACCCGGCGGTATACCAGTTTTTGTTAGAAAGACAACCCCTGCTTTCCATTCACGGCCACATCCATGAAGCGCCGACTTATAACGGAGGGATATGGGCTGCAAAGATTGGCAAAACGTGGTGCATCCAGGCCGGGCAGGTAGAACATGATCTCAGCTACGTTACTTTTAATCTTGACCAGGGAAAGGTCAAAAACCTCAGGCACTCTCTCTATGGGAATCAAGTTTCCCGGCGACAGGTATAGTAATAATCTCCTGTATTGTTTAGCCGGCCTTAGATAATTTTTTTGTCATTTAACTCTTGCTGAATATAGCCAATAAACTCTTCGGCTTTATGCTCAGGAGCCCTGGTAAACAAGCTGACCCCGATAAAAAGTACAGTTGAAACAATTCCGCTCCAGACGCCGGGCCACAGCCCGAGCGGGTATACTCCCGTATATAGAAAAACTGTGGCCATAGTTCCGCCTACCAGGACGCTGGCCAGGACGGCAGCAGCAGTGCCCTTTTTCCAGAAAAAAGCGCCAATCAAGGCCGGGACCATCACCAGGAGACCTGATGAAGAGGCCACCGACAGGGTGGCAATCAAATCAAGGCGTAAAGTGGCGAAAAACAGGATAACCGCGGTAAATAGCGGCACGAAAATCCTACCTATCAACAGTTCGCGGTGCTCATCAGCTTTGCCGCCCAGGTTTTTAAACACATCACGGGTAATCATTGAAGACAGGGTTAAAATAATTGAGTTGACCGTGGAAACGGCCGCTGCACTAATTCCAAGCATAACCAGGAGGGCAACCACCTGGGGAACCAGGTCTAATCCGAGCAGGGCCGGGGTGGCGGCGTCGGCTACTTCTAAATCGGGCAGGAGCAGCCGGGCAGAAAAGCCCCAGAATATGGACACCAGGGTATAGATAAAACCAAAGACCAGGAAACCCATGACCATGATCCGCATCTGGTTAAGGGATCTGGGCATAAACAGGCGCTGGCTTACCTGGGGGTTTGATAAAGAGAAAAAGAACCAGGGCAGGGTCAGCCCTATAAAAGCGTGAATATTAAAGAACCCCGGGCCCGGAACGGTTAACCAGGCCGGATACTGGGCTTCAAGCTGGGCAAACATCTGGTTAAAGCCGCCAAAGCCGCGGTAAACAATAAAGAAAACCGATACAGTGGCTACGATCAGCATCACAGCCCCCTGCAGTGAATCGGTCCAGGCGACTGCCCGCAGGCCGCCCGTCCAGGTCCAGTAAACGGCAATTACTGCTGCTATAAAGACCCCGGCCATAAAAGGCACGGCACCGCCGGAAATGCCCTCAACCAGTGCACCAATACCGATCAGCTGCACTGCACTGTAAGGAATGAGAAATATTACAGCTGCAACGGCAGCGACGGCGGCCACCGCTTTGCTCTGGTAGCGATCACCTAGCAGCTCGGTGGGGGTAAGGTAATTGTATCGTTTTCCGGCCAGCCAGAACCGGGGACCGAAGAAAGCGACCAGGACCAGGCCGGATAGGTAAATTAACTCGAACCCAAGGGCCCCGACCCCGCCAATATAAGTGAAACCGGCCAAACCGATCAGCATAAAAGCGCTGTAGGTGGTGGCGCTGTAGGTGAGGGCCGCAACAATTCCGCCAAGGGTCCTTCCGGCCAGGAAAAAATCGTTAACCCCTTTGCCCATTTTTTTGCGGGCATAGCGGGCGATAATAGAACCCACAAAAAAGTATAAAAACAGGGCCAGGTAAATAGTGCTAGCGTTCATCAAAATCCCTCCACTTTGCAGTGATCAGGCCCAGGCATATAATCACGATTATGGCGAAAACATTCCAGAATAAAAAAGCGCCGTAAAAGCTGGCAAAATCGCCTAGAAGTGGCGTGAAAGGCACGATGAATGCAGCCAGGATCATAAAAGCGAAAAGAACTGTCCAAAATATGCGCAACTGTTTCATTGACATACTCATTTATCCCCCACTTTACTGGACAAAACTATCTTTTCCTACTTATTATATAATAACAGTTTTATAATTCCAGGTGAATGCTTTAATCGAAAAAACAGGTCCGGCTTTATAAATCTTTAAGCAGTTTATTGTGATCAGATTCCTCAATTAAGGCGCCAAAGTGGTCAAGGGTGGTTTTAAGAGTTTCAAGAGCTGAGGTTGGCTTGGCGATCAGGGTGTCTGTTCCTTTATGTTCCAGGTGTTCCAATGCTGTTTTAATACTGATTTGATTTATGTCCAGGGCCGGCTGGTATGAACTTTCCTTATCAAACTCTGTCCTGACCGGGTTAATCAAGCCCGCTTCTGCCAAATCATTGAGGATGCTTCGCACCAGGCTGTTTGGTATATGCAGGCTGTGGGAAACCCGGTCCGGGGTGGACGGGCCGGCTCCATGCATAAAATTGGTGATTAAAAACTGCAGGACATAAAGTGAAAGTATTTTTTTATTGAAAGGGCTGATATTCCTGGTTTCAAATTCAAATTCGTAACTTCCGACGTTGTGGTTGGCGTAAGACAGCTCGGCTCCAAAGAGGACGATAATCCAGCTTATTTGCATCCAGATCATCAGCAGGGGCAGGGCGGCAAATGAACCGTACATAGCCCCGAACCTGGCGGCGCCGATTTGAAAGGCTATGTAGCCCCACTGGGCCAGCTGAAAAACGGTTCCCGAAATGATTCCGGCAATCAGAGCCGACTTGAAGCGAACCCTGGTATTGGGCATGACCATAAAGAGAAGGGTAAAAAGGATCCAAATAATCAAGTAAGGGAACAGGTATGCGATAATCATGAGCGGGAGATCAATAATAGCTCCGTTGACTTCTTCCACCCGGGTGTTAAGGTAGACGGTAACCACACTGGCCATAATAAAGAAAATGGGCAGAACAAATATCATGGCAAAGTAGTCGCTAAGTTTCCGGGATAGGGGCCTTCCCCGGCTGACCTGCCATATTTCATTAAAGGATTTTTCGATGTTGTTCAAAAGCATGGTGATGGTGTATATAAGGGTGACCAGGCCGAAAGCGGCCAGGGTGCCACCATGAATTTCATCAAGCAGCATTTCAGTAAGCTCCATCAGCCAGTAATAAACTTCTTCTCTTCCTCCCAGGGTGGCCTGGAGCTGCATTTCCAGGTACCTTTCCATCCCGAATCCCTGGGCAATACCAAAAGCCAGGGCCGCTACCGGAACAATGCTGAACAGGGAGTAAAATGTGAGGGCCGGGGCCCTCAAAAGGATCTTGTCTTCTTTGACGCCCCTAAAAGCGATGACCATGATACGTAGCTGGTTGAGCAGAAAACTCTTCCCGGGGGTGAGCCTATTTGAAGAGATGCGCCATATGTCGACCAGTAAAAACTGGGCCATTTTTTCCACAGCTCGGATGATGGCCTGAAATGTTTTGAGCATGGCTGCTTATCCTGCCTCCTGTGGTTCTGCCCTGGCTTTGTATTGGTAATCTTACTATGGAATTACATTTTCATCAAGTTGGCTGGGCCGGATTCCTGCTGCAGTTTTAAAAACAAGGACACAACCGCTCCAAGCAGGGCGCCACAGGCAGCCAGCAGGAAAGCGAGGGAAAAAGATGCGGTCAGGTCGGCCAGGTACCCGGCAATGGCCGGCCCCAGCGCCTGCCCAATGCCAAAAATGAGAGTGACCAGACCCAGGCCTGCCGGGGCAAGCCTGCTCCCGAGGTGATCGCCGGCGCTGGCGGCCATGACCCCGGGGATACTCCAGGCGGTCAGCCCAAAGAGGACAGAAGAAATCAGGTAGCCGGTAAAATCATAAGTCTGTGAGAAGATAAGGAAGGAAACAAACTGGAGGGTAAATATGGCTGCAAAACCGGCCCTGCGGCCGAAATGATCTGAAAACATGCCCCATAAAAGGCCGCTGAAAATACTGAGCACGCCGATCAGCGCCCATAAACTGCCGGCGGTTGTCTCCAGCATGCCCCTTTCATCGACTAAGAAAGAGGCAAAGAAAGTAGAATAGATGATGTATGAAAAGCCAAAAAGAAAATAAATTACGGCCAGGTGCCAGATTGTCCTGGACCGAAAAACGAGGGACCACTGCAGGGTTGATGCTTTACCGCCGCCTTCGGGTTCTTTTTCTCCCCCGACCAGGGGCAGGCCGAGCAGACCGGGCCGGTTAACCAAAAATTTATATCCTAAAATGGCAATTAAGAACACCAGGCCGCCGAGCAGGTACCAGCCCACCCGCCAGCCGAAATCACCGTAGTAGCCGAAAATCCTGGGCAGCACTATTCCGACCAGGACCAGGCCAATTCCGCTGCCGCCGGACATCAGGCCGGTGGCCATGCCCCTTTTGCGGGGAGAAAACCAGGAAGAGGCCAGCCCCATCATGGGGACATTGCTGCCCCCGCTGCCCAAACCGGTAATCAGGCGCATGAAAAAGGCCAGGGCAAAACCCTGGGTGAAGCCGGTCCCGATCATGGCCAGGGCGACCATGAACAGGGAGCAGGTGATGACCACTTTCGGGCCGTACCTGCTGGCCAGGATCCCTCCCAGGAATGAAAAGACCAGGTATCCGGTCAGGTTCCCGGTTGCCAGAAGCCCCATCTCGGTGGAGCTTAATTCCAGGTTGCGCTGCATAACCGGGAGGATCATCGTATAGCCAAACCGGGCAAAACCAAGCGAACCGACTACAATTATTGTCCCGATGCTGATGATAACGTAGCCGTAATGAACACCCGATCTGTTTTTCCCGGAAAACAGTTGGTTAATCACCATGATCACCTTTTCCCAAAAGATTTTTACTGCCGGGGTTCTGTTTTTGAATTATTAGATATGCAGTTTTTGCCGGGTTTGCCCGTGCTAAGCCTTAGTTAAGATGTAAACTGTTTTTAGCCGCCGGCCATGAAAATTAAAAATACCAGCTCATCGCCGTCTTTAAGTTTAACTTCTTTGTCTTCCGGCCATGAAAGGCGCCTTCCGTTGTGAAAGATCTGGTAGGCAAAATCGATAGTCCCGTCAGAATAGAACATCTCGTCTTTCAAGCCGGGGTACTGCCTGATCAGTTCGTTTAGCGCTTTTTCGAAGGTGTTGAAAGATTTGTCCAGGGCGGCTTTTGAGGTGCCGGTGACATCTTTCAACGCCGATTTAAATTCGATTTTTATGCTCACTGTCCATACCCCTGTCTGGTGTAATCAGGTTACAGAAGGGCCGGTAAAGAAGGGTTTTTCAGGCTCGTCTTCCCTGTCTTCATATACCAGGGCCCCGGTGGGGCAGGCTTCTACGCACACCGGCCCATCAAGATCTTTGCACTGGTCGCATTTGACGGCCATCTGTTTGACCAGGTTTCTTTTCATGCTGCCGTAAGGGCAGACCATCACACACATCCAGCAGCCTACACAGCGGTCATCGTTGGTGACAATTCCTGTTTTCTCGTCCTTTTCAATACAGCCAACCATGCAGGCATCGAGGCAGGGAGGCTCGTCGCAGTGACGGCACAACTCCTGGTACTCGTAGCGCTCAAAAAGGTTTTGCCGGATGCCGATCCTGCCCAGGCGAGGGTTCGCTTCTCCTTCGTGGGTTAGGGCACAGGCATTGGCGCAAATTCGGCATCCGATGCACAGCGTGGGGCGGCAGTAAATTTGTTTTTGTCTCACGGCCATATTATCAATCCCCCTATTTTTCAGTCAGATCCCTGAGCCGGTTTAGTTCTTCGATCCTTTCCCTGGGAAGCATGCCGTCTTTATCCCATCCGGCCAGTTCATAGTATTCATCGAGCATCTTGTTAAAACCTTCCCGGTCAATATGGCTGCCCTTAGCCCGGGCGCTGGGCATGGGTTCATCAAAGTAACGGGCCGGCAGGGTGTCGTCTTTCCTGGTGATACCTTTTTCCTGGTAGTTGAGCAGCCTTTCCTGGTCGAGAACCCTGCGTCCCACCTGTTTCAATTGATCTTTGCTGAACTCCAGGCCGGTAGCCAGCCTGGTCAGTTCGCTGAAGTGATCGTAGTTCAGGTTGCGAGGGCTGTTAAATCCATGGCAGACAAACTTGCAGATGCCCATGCAGTCGACAACGGCATAGATGGTTTCGCTGAAATTAACCACCGTGCTTTTCGATTCATATGAAGTCGGGTTGGGGTCGACCGGTTCACCGTAAAGCTGGGTGGTAAATGAGACTGGCAGATCCAGGATTTCCAGGGTCGGCCTGCTCCGGAGGTGGTCTGCACCGCGGGAAGAGGTGGCGATGCCGAGGGCAAAACCCTTCAGGTAGCGTACATCATGCGGATCGGACTGGGGGAGGCCTTTAATGGCAATCAGGAAATCTGCCGTTTCCGGGCCAAATTTTTGGACCAGCCTGCTCCCTTCGGCCAGGGTATCTCCCAGGCCTTTCCGGTAGGCGATATCGTAGATCAAGTCCCTGGCCAGGTTGTAATCGCCAAAACGAAGGATCCGGCCCGCTGTTTCTTCGTTCAGGTATCCTTTCTCAAACAGTTCGATTGCCCAGGCGATATATGTTCCGGTGGAGGAAACATCAAGGCCGAGGTCGTTAACAAGGTTGTTTAAATCGATCATTTTGGCGGTATCGGCAACCCCAATGTTTGCTCCAAGAAGCACTTCAGTGGTATATTCGGGGCCTTCACCGCCTAAAGTATTGCGGTGGCGGCAGTGAACCACGCAGCCGTAACAGCCAATCATTTTTTCTACATGCTTATGGACTTCTTCAGCATTGAGGGTATCGAAAAAAACGGTTTGCTGGCTGTTGTGGGTCCGAATGGCGCCCAGGTAATTGCTGACGTCATAGAGCAGGGGAGTCCCTACCCGGCCCAGGACGTTGATTACCTTGGATTCTTTGAGATAATCCCTCAGCTCGATATATTTGTTGATCATGCCCTGGGGATCGGCTACCGGCAGTCCGCGGTTGCCCCTGGCCACCACGGCTTTCAAGTTTTTGGAGCCCCAGACCGCCCCGGTGCCGCAGCGCCCGGCGGCATTTTTTACGCCGTAGCGGGTGCAGGCAAAGCGGACCAGGTTTTCCCCGGCCGGGCCGATGGACTGTACTTCTACATCGGAGCCCAGGTCGTAATGGAACTTGGCCTCCGTTTGGCTGCAGAGGAGGCCCCAGTAGTCCGAAGCCTCGCGAATTTCCACTTTACCGTCTTCCAGGTAGAGGTAGACCGGCTTGTCTGCTTTGCCGAGGATGATCAACCGGTCAATTCCGGCAAACCGCATTTCAGGGCCCAGGAATCCTCCGATATTGGAATCGCCTATGATCCCCGATTCGGGAGATTTGCAGGTAACGCTGTGCCGCCCGGTATTGGGGGCCAGGGTGCCGGTTAATATCCCGGTACCCAGGATAAGGACGTTATCGGGTGATAGCGGGTCGGCCTGGGGTTTTAAATACTTGTAAAGGTAGTACATATTCAATCCGCGACCGCCGACGAAATTCCTGATTATTTCTTCCGGAGTTTCCACAAAATCGACAGTGCGATCGGTAAGGTTTACGATTGCATTGACGCATAGCGGTCTTGTTTCTTCCACATTAATCACCTCTCTAAAAAGCCGTCAGTTAACGCCAGGCCCTGTTATCCAGCTCTCTTTCAGTCCAGCTTTCTTCGTTAAAACTCTTTTCATAGCGCCTGGTTGAAGAGTGAGTTTCCGGCCACTCAATGGTGGTTCCTTCCATATCAGCTTCCCTTTTCTTACGCAGGTAATCGTACAGCTGGTATTTTTCTTCCAGGATCGAATCCTTAATGATGCCCACCAGGCTTTGCTCCCTGATCAAGTTGTTGATTGCGCCTGCATAGCTGATGTCGCCAATCAGGATCGCCCCTTTGAGACGGTTGTCTTTAAAAACCAGCTTTTGATAAATATTGTTCTTTTCGCTGATTCTTACTTTAACTTCCGTCCCTTCTATGCCTTCAGATTCAGGATCGAACAAGCCCATGGAAATAACCGGCATGTTATAAAAAGAAACTGAATTCATACCCACCGAGCCGGGGTAACGCTGCATTTCACCGGCCATGCACATTCCCGCATAGCGGCCCTGTTCGTAGGCATTGGGCCAGTTGGCATTGACCATCCCGCTTTGCCTGGGGATGTCGTGGGTTTCGGCCACATCACCGGCGGCAAATATATTGGAGAAAGAGGTCTGGAAAAATGGATTGACGACGATGCCCATATTAACTTCTATCAGGGTGTTTTCGGCCAGGGCGGTGTTGGGGGCCACTCCTGTGGCGATGATTACGATGCTGCAGTCAATTTTTTCTCCGTTATCAAGAGTAATCCCGGTAACTCCGTCTGAGCTGTTGCCGTTAATTTCCCGGACAGAGCAGCCGGTTATAACATTGACGCCTCCTTCTTCCAAGCCTTTGCGGACCAGTTCAGAGCCTTTCTGATCGAGGACCCTGCTGGCAATCCGGGGCAGCAGTTCGACCAGGGTTACTTCCGCACCGGCTTCTTCGAGCCCGTAAGCTGCACGCAGGCCGATCAAACCGGCGCCGATTACTACGGCCCGGTTGCCTTTTTTTAAGCGGTCCATTATTTGCCTGGCATCCTGGTAAGTCTGGAAAATACCGACTCCCTCGAATTCCTCACAACCGGGAATGGGTGGAACATTGACCTTCGATCCGGTTGTGAGAAGCAAACGGTCATATTTTAGGGTGGATCCGTCTTCCAGGCAGACCTGTTCGGCCAGGGAGTCCACTTCTGTGACTGTTCTGCCAAGATAGGTTTTTACCCTGTGCTTTTGATAAAAATCTTCCGGGCGGTAAGGCATGCGGTCTTCGGTTACATCTCCGGCCAGGTAATGCGCTATTAATGGCCGGGAATAAACGTGTTCTTGCTCATTGCTGACCACGGCCAGGTTGCCTTTTTGGTCAATCCGGCGGATTGACTCGATTGCCCCCACCGCGGCTGCGCTGTTACCAACTATTAGATATTCCAATTCGATCTGCCTCCCCGTAACTTTCTTCTTCCGGCTTAAACCTCTTCGGTTGGTATAAGCGGTAAGAAGAATCCCCTCCCGGCCCTTACCTTCAGACAGGGAGGGGGATCTTTTCTGCAGGAATTTATAAGCTCCCTGTTGGGTGCCGGGCCGGGTTCGTTTGCACCCTGTTCAAAAACACCTTTTTAGAAATCAGGCTGTAAAATGACCCTTTTCATCAGCTTTCCGGCATGTGATTCTTCAAACGATTTTTCAATCTGGCTCATAGGCCGCACTTCTACAAATGGTTCAATCTTGATCTTATTATCGAGGATCATCTGCAAAACTTCCTTGTAATAGCGGGGCAGGCAGCCCCAGGTTCCAATAATTTCCGCATCGAAAGCCATCAGCCGGGAAAGCATATATTCTACCTTGTGCATTCCAAAACCGACAACTATGAGCTTTCCGACAAAAGAAAGCAATTCGAGGCCGATTTCCTGGCCTATTTTGGAACCGGAACACTCGAATATTTTCCATCCGTGCCCGGGCAGGCCGTTTTCCTTGCAGTAGCCCTTGTAGGAATTCTTGATATCCTTTACTCCCTGGTCCAGGGTGCTGATGGTATGGGTGGCTCCATAGTCTAAGGAGCGTTCAAGTTTTTCCTTGCTCCTGGCAATGGCTATTACGGTTTCAGCTCCCAGGGCGGCGGCAATCTGGGTCATGTAAACACCGATTCCCCCTGTGGCCCCGATAATGACCACCCTGTCTCCTGGTTGAATATCGGCTCTTTTTGCAGCCTGGTAAGGCGATGTGATCGCATCGGCTACAACCGAAAGGTATTCCATGGGCATTCCTTTGCGGTCTTCAACCACACACAAATCTTCTGATGGGACCGGGATGTGGCTGGAAAAGCCTCCGTAGATACCCATACTGTTGCCGGGCATTTTTTGCTTCAGGCAGCGATTGTTCCTGCCTGCAGCACAGATATCGCACTTGTTGCAGGGCATAACCGCCGGGATAATTACTTCTTTTCCGATTAAGTGTTCATCACCGGCAACGACTTTTCCGCTGATTTCATGACCCAGGGTCAGCGGAGGATCGTTGACAGTGGGGACCCCGTCATAAAAATAACCGACATCAGTATGGCAAACTCCGCACCCGGCAATTTCCACCAGGACTTCCCCGGGTTGCAGTTCCGGCACATCAATGGTGGTTTTTTCCAGGGTTCCGGGTTCTTTCATCTGCCAGGTTTCAATTTTTGCCGGTACGCTCATGAGGTAAAACCTCCTTTGGCATAATTATTTTCCTTTCCAGACCGGTTTGCGTTTATCCATGAATGCCTGCAGCCCTTCAACGGCATCTTCTGTTTTCATGACTTCGTCGAGGTAGATCCGGTCTATGACTTTAAGCCCTTCCTTTAAATCTTCACCCAGTCCGGCCAGGGCGGCTTTTTTGGTCAGGGCCAGCACTGCCGGGCTCAACTTGGTAAAGCGTTTAAGAAAGTCCTTGGCTTCGACCTGGAAGTTTTCAGCGGAGATTATTTTGTTCACCAGGCCCATTTGCTCTCCTCTTGCTGCCTCGAATGTATCACCGCTCAACAGAATTTCCATGGCCAGCGGCCACGATACAAGCCTGGGCAGTATATAACAGGCGATCGGTGGGAAAACACCCACCTGTATTTCCGGTTGACCCAGCTTGGCTTTTTCTGAAGCCACTACCAGGTCGCAGAATAAAACAATTTCGTACCCTCCCCCCAGTGCCGCTCCGTTAACCAGGGCGGCGATCGGCTGGTTAATTTCAGACATGGCAAAGAAAAGGCGGTCAAAAACATCGATCATAGAATCGACTTTTTCCGGGGTGTGATCGGCTATATCCACACCGGCGGAAAAAGCTTTTCCTTCGCCTGTGATTGCTACGACGGGGTTGGGTTGTTCACCGGCCCAATGCAAGGCCTGGATTAATTCCTCCATCATTTCTATATTCAACACATTAAGTGGAGGATGGTTAAGAGTTATGGTGGCAACTCCGTCTTCGCTTGTGGTATTGAGATAGTTATAAGCCAAAATAATTCACCTCTTTTTGCCTCCCGCAGGCTTGAGCAAGGAGGAGCGGTGTTCCCGGGCATGGCTGCAGTTGTATGGTAATGTCGCTGTCTCCGGGAACACCTTTTAGTTTACAGTAATCAGTTAATTTAAACTGAGCAGGCTTTTATTCCTGCTTTTCCCCCATTACCGCATCGACCAGATCCTGGTCGAAAGGATGGGCTTCTGCAAGCAGCTGACGGTACTTGATAAAATCGATCGTATCCTGACCGGTGAGCTTCTTGGTGTTGAAGGCATTGAAGCCGAGGTATGCTTCAGTCTGCATGTTGGCAGCCAGCCAGTGGCGGCTGGGAAGCTTGGCCTGATCCCAGAAGAACTTCTTCTTCTGCCGGATTCCGTCAATGGACATCATCAGGCAGTTGGGGAAGAGGTTGCTCAGCGTCCAGACTACTTTATTAATTTCCTGGTCCAGCAGGGTGAAGTCTGTTTCACCGGACTTTAGCATTTCTTTGCCCTTGTCTTTTTGTTCGCGTTTGGCCGGTTCCCCGTATACAATTTCTCCGTTTTCAACATATTTGTCGGTGATAACCAGGGGGTTGCGAACGAATTCGCCGTTTACTTTAAGGACCGGGGCTACCTTGGAGATTAAACCTAAGTACAGCATCTTGTAGGAACTCCACAGCTCACAGGATATACAGCTCCACATGGCCTGTTCCATGGTCAGGTACACGGGCAGAAAGTCAGTGGAGCCGCCTACCGGGGCGGAACCGTGCCTGGGGCCGGCCTGTCCGAACATGGCCAGGTCGGAAGAAATGGTAATATCGCAGGCCATTCCTATTTCCTGCCCCCCGGCTACCCGCATTCCGTTTACGCGGCAGATGACCGGTTTTTTACACATTAAGATGGAATCGACCATTCCGTTAAAAAGGTCCATGTAGGCGCCGTATTCGCTGGGGTTGCCGCTGTAGTATTCGGCGTACTCCTTGGTATTGCCGCCGGTGCAGAAAGCCCTGTCTTCAGCTCCGGTAAAGATTACGGCCACCACGGAACGGTCCATAGAAGCTTTGTGCATTCCTGCAATTACTCCTTTAACCATGTTGGTGGTATAGGAGTTGAGCTGTTTGGGATTGTTTAAAGTTACCCAGGCTGTATACAGGCCATCGACTTCTTTGCCTTCTGAATCCAGAACCGGTTTCTTTTCGTACATGACACAGGGAGGCTCCGTCCCAAAATAATCGTCGCCATAAAGCTGGTGATCGACTATGCCTCCCTGGCGAGGCCACTTGTTAAGATCCATGCTAATCCTCCTTCTAAAATATTATTAATTCCCTTTGGATTTGTCCCGGTTTTGGTGCCGGGTTATAATAGCCAGTCTGTTTGTTCACCCCCTAACTGACGGCATGCCCTTTTAAATAAAATTTTTCAGATCAGCAAAAAGGCCGGTTACCTAAGCTACCGGTTCAAACTCATAACTGATTTGCCCGTCCTGGTAAGTAATAGGTTTTACTGTTATCTCCATCCCGGCCGATAAATCTTTTTCGGTAAATCCTTTCCTGACCCGGCCAAATACCTTAGTCCCGTTAAATTCCGCTACGGCCAGGACGTAAGGGACGTCTTCTTCAAATCCGGTTGGAGCAAAGTATGACCTGGTGAAACTGATCAATTTGCCCTTCGGGTTAATTTTGACCCACTCCAGATCATTTTCCAGGCAGGAGCAGCAATCTGCCCGCGGTGGGAAGAAGGTGACACCACACGGTTCGCACCGGGTGGCATAAAGATCTCCTTTTTCCAGGTAATCGATAAAATCGTTTGTTTTTGTCTGCGATGTAAAACTCAACCTTCCAAAACGTTCAAAGCCCATTTTGCTTACCTCCTCCGGCAACTAACTGCCCGCTTTGCCGTGCTTAAATTATTGACTTGGCGCTGGGACCGATATATATTGTGGTATAGTTTCCGCCTGCTCATCACTGGCCGGGTGGATCGATAATAAATACTGAAATTGTGTTTGTTTAGATTGAAATACAGCGGCTGCTCTTGTGTTTTCCCTTTTTAGCCTTCCCCTTAAGCTTAATGAAAGATAATTGTTAAAAAAATCCCTTAAAAGCATGGAATCAAGGTTAAAATAGGGTGAAATCAGGGCTAACACCTTCGGTTGAAGACCCTGAAATTAAATCCTATGATCTATAACCCGGACAGCTTTTCCTTCAAAACGAGGCAGGCTGCCGATCGGTTTTATTTCGATTTCACATTTCTTGGCCAGATGCTGATGAAGTTCTTTTTCAAGTGCTTCGATAAAATGTTCATCAACATCCGTCCAGGTGGCCGGTTCGATTTCAATTTTCATGGTATGGAGGCCTTTTTTCTCTCCTACCACGATCTGCCAGTTTTCGCTCAGCTCAGCGTGATTTAGCAGAATGTATTCCACCTGGCAGGGGAAGATATTGGTGCCCCCGACCAGGATCATGTCGTCGAGCCGGCCCAGGAAAGTGGTAATGCGGGGATGGGTCCGGCTGCATGCGCATTCCTCAAAACTGGCTATAACATGATCCCCGGTGCGATAGCGTAGTAACGGCATTACTTCGAAGCTGAGGTTGCTGATCACCAGTTCACCCGGTTCTCCTTTTTTAGCCGGTTCCATGGTTTCAGGATCCAGGATTTCAACCAGATAATGATCGCCCCAGATATGAATTCCACATTCATGCTCGCAATCCATGGCAATTGGCCCGCCCATTTCTGTAAGCCCGTAACAGCGCCTCATCCCGCCACCGTGTGCTTTATAGCCGAGGCGTTCATTAATTCTTTCTCTTAATTCATCCGAACAGGGTTCACCGCCGTGAAAGCCGAGGCGCAGTTTTAGGTCTTTTACCGGGTCGATTCCTTTTTCAGCGGCAAATTCCGCAATATAAACAGCATAAGAGGGGGTGCCGGTAAAAACGGTAGTTCCCCATTCCTTCATCAAGCGAAGCTGTCTTTCTGTGCCGCCGGCCCCGGTAGGGATAATTTTTGCCCCGACGGTTTCCAGGCCGTAATGAAAACCAAATCCCCCTGTAAACAGGCCGTAGCCGTGAGACTGCTGAATGATATCGCTTTTTTTTAGCCCTCCGGCGGTAAAATTGCGGGCCATACAGGCGGTCCAGATGTCGAGGTCGTTTTGACTGTAAGGCATGGGTGTAGGCACACCGGTAGTTCCTGAAGTCATATGGACCCGAACCACATCTTCCCAGTTGCCGGATATCAGCCCGGTGGGGTAGTTGTCCCTCAAGTCGTTTTTAGACATGAATGGGACCTCTTTAATGTCGTTCCAGCTTTTAATATCTCCGGGCTGAAGACCTTTTTCATCAAACCGGCTTTTTATAAAGGGATTTTTATACACCTGGTGGGCCTGTTTTTTAAACTTTTCAAACTGGACTTCCTGCATTTCATCCCGGGACATGGTTTCCCATTTTTCATCAAAAAAAGTCATCAAGTCAATTCCTCCTCAGGGTAGCACGGCCTGTTTTTTGAAAATACAATATCAAGGGAAGATAAAAAATTCTTCTTATAAATTTAATGTTATTAAATTTGGGCGCATATTTCTATCACCTAAAAGAGGTATTTTTTTGATTAGAGTGTGATAAATGGGTTACCACCGCCTTTAGGGGCCTACAGGGAAGGGATAAGTTTAATAATGAAGAATAGAAAATATTAATATACGATAGAGATTTTTCATACATTTTGCTGTATTTATCGATTTAAAATTTTAATTAGGAGTGGGAATTTAATGACTGTGAGTAAATGGATGCACGTCGGTACTCTCCTTAAAAGCAATGCTTTTAATTATCCTGATCATTTAGGCTGTCAGGATAAAAACAAGAGCTTTACTTTCAGGGAATGGAATGACAGGGCCTGCCGCATAGCCAATGGACTCCATGAAAAAGGGGTAGGCTACGGAGACAGGGTGGCAATACTGGCCTATAACCGGGCTGAATGGATGGAAATGTACGCAGCCTGTGCCAAAGGAGGCCAGATCGCCGTTCCGATTATGTTCCGGCTGACGCCGCGGGAATATGAGTATATTGTTAATCATGCCGAATGCAAAGCTTTTATTGTCGAAACTCCATTTGTGGAAGGAGTTAACAGCATCAGCAGTAAATTAAAAACTGTCCCCAAAGATAATTTTATTTGTATCGGTGATGGTGAAAAACCGGAAGGCTTTGTTGACTACGAAGAGTTTATTGAACACAGTCAGCCCGGTGAGCCGGCAGTTATGGTCGATGCGGCCGATATCTGGACGATCATGTACACTTCGGGGACAACCGGCAAACCAAAGGGTGCGGTCAGAACTCATGAAAGTTATATGGCCCAGTATGTTCTGAGCAATGTTAACATGGGAGTCAGATCGCAAGATAAAATACTGCTGGTTATGCCGATGTGTCATGTCAATTCAATCTACTATTCTTTCGCCTATACTCTGCTTGCCGCTCCGGTCATGGTTTACAATGTTACCACTTTCGATCCGGAAGATTTCTTAAAAACAGTGTCCGAGTATAAGATTACTTATACTTCACTCGTGCCAACGCATTACATAACCATCCTCAGCTTGCCGGATGAAGTTAAGCAGAATTACGATGTCAGCAGCATGAGGCAGCTGTTGATATCATCCGCCCCGGCCAGGAAAGATCTGAAGCTGGCAATCATGGATTATTTCAAGTCGGCGGAGCTATGGGAGGCTTACGGCTCTACCGAAGCCGGGCTGGTCACTTACCTTCGTCCGGAAGAACAGTTTACCAAGCTTGGATCTATCGGCAGAGAAATATTCGGTACCGACCGGATTAAATTGCTTGATATCACCAGGGAGGAAGTGCCTGACGGAGAGGTCGGTGAGCTTTTCAGCCGTTCGCCTATTGTTTTCAAAGAATACTGGAAGGACGAAGAGAAAACTGAAACGGCTTTTCATGGGGAGTGGTGTTCTGCGGGGGACATGGCGCGCCGGGATGAAGAAGGCTATTATTACCTGGTGGACCGAAAGCAGAATATGATCATCACCGGGGGCGAAAATGTTTACCCTTCCGAGGTGGAGAATGTGGTCGGCGGCCACCCGGCTGTTAAAAATATTGCTGTGATTGGAGTTCCCGACGATAAGTGGGGTGAAGCGGTGAAGGCGGTTATTGTTCCTCATGAGGGCTATGATCCGGGCGAAGAGCTTGCCAGGGAAATTATTGATTACTGCCGGGATAAGATTGCCGGTTACAAAAGGCCTAAATCAATAGATTTTATTGAAGAAAATGAGATGCCGGTTACAGCTACTGGAAAAATCCTGCACCGGGTCCTGCGTGAAAAATATGGAAGCTGGAACACCGGCAGTTAAGGGTATTAGGGTATCAGGTGGACATTGATATATTAAAAAAATCGGGGGTGCATTTAATGCAGCCCCGATTTGCTGTCCCCTTGGTTTTGGATTTAATAAGGTTTACTTTTCGTCGATATATTTTTCTCTCAGGCGGGGCTTGTCTATTTTTCCGGTAACATTGCGTATGACCTGGTCGAAAACAATTTTTTCCGGCCACTTGTACCGGGCCAGGCCTTCTTCTTTACAGAAATCGATTACTTCCTGTTCATTCATTGATTCTTCCGGATAAAGCTGGATTACAGCCATTGCTATTTCAACGTAGCGTTCGTGCGGGTAGCCGATCACTGCTACGTCGGCGACTTTTGGATTGCGGCGTAAAATATCTTCGATTTCTACCGGGAAGATGTTTTCACCGCCCCTGATGATCAAGTCTTTTTTCCGGTCGGCAATGTAAACATAACCGTCTTCGTCCTGCCGGACCAAATCGCCGGTGTACAGCCAACCATCTTTAATGGTCCGGGCGGTCATTTCCGGGTTCTTGAAATATTCTTTCATGTTGCGTGGGCCTTTTAACAGCAGCTCACCGACTTCTCCCACCGAAACATCGTTACCGTGATCGTCGACCACGCGGGCAGATACGTTGAAAGTAGGTTTGCCGATGGATCCCGGGCGGTCGAGGACATCTTCATTATACAGGTTAAAGGTGCCGCCTCCGCCGCCTTCGGTGATCCCGTAAATGTTTCCGGTTTTAAAGGGCAGCAGTTTTTTCATATCTTTGAACAGCGCTGAAGGAACCGGTTGGGCGCCGATGACAATATTCCCGGTTACATGGGAGAGGTCAAAATCGTTAATATCAATCTGCCCTTTTTTGATAGCATTGATTGAGTCGGACATGGTGGGAACCGTAACCCAGCCATTGTTGATCTTTTCATTGGCGATAGTTTCAATCAAATATCTGGGATCGCTGAGTTCAAGGAGCAGGACAATCTTGCCGCCGGCCAGGTACGATGGGAATGACAGGAACAGGCTGCCGCTGTGATATAGAGGGTGTGCGGCCAGGTATACTGTTTCATGTCCTTCCGAATAAGTTAGGGCATTCCCGAGCCCGATTTCGTATAAAGTTTTGTGGGCCTGGCAGACCGGCTTGGGCGGTCCGGTAGTCCCTGAAGTAAACATTAGTTCAGCGGCATCATTTTCGTCGACATTGACCAGGAGATCATCGTTTTCAGGGTGTTCCAGGATTTCGGCATAGGGGATCATACCATCAGTGACGTTATCGCCGATACAGATATACGAGTCAATTGTGTTCATTTCATCCCGGATCGGTTCTACTTTTTCCAGGAACCCGTCGCTTAAGATAAAGGCTTTGGGATTGCTTGCCTCGGCTGCGTACTTGATATCCGAACTGGCGAAACGGAAGTTGAGGGGGACCGCTACTGCCCCTGTCCTGAGAATGGCGTGGTAGGTTACCATCCATTCAAGGCTGTTCATCTGCAGGTGCAAAATGTAATCGTCTTTTTTTATTCCCAACTGGTTTTTCAAATAGTTGGCAACACGGTTGGCCTGATCATTGAATTCTTCCCAGGTAAGCACCCGGCGCTGATTTTTAGATGGGCTACACTCAATTAGGAAATCCTTCTCCGGATATTTGTGGGCATTAATAATACCGTAAGAAGCAAAATTCACCTTATTCCCTCCTTTTGTTTTAACTAGCTCAGTTAGCGGGCTGCCGGATATGGCTCTTATAGCCGTGAAACCCGCCAACTGAAAACTCCAATCATTTAACCTAAACAGAACTGTTGCGCTGGCTCGCTTTAAGCGGTTACTTCACATCCCGCATTGAAGGCTTCTTTATTAAGTTCCACAAATTTTTGCGGCACCATCCGCCCGACTACATCGAGCCATGCTTCCTTATCCCCGCCGATCAGGGTGGAAAGGGCGCCGAGCATAACTACACCCACCATGGCCGGGTTGCCTAAATTCTTGGCAATTCCAGTTCCTTCTATCCAGAGGACTTTACCGGCCCTTTCCAGGATCAGGGCTTCAATCTCTTTTTTTGATGGATAAGCAGCTTTGCCCAGGTTAACCAGGGGTGGGTTGATCCGGTAATCGTTTACCAGGGCCAAAGAATTCTCTTTTAAGAAATGAGGAAAGCGGGCTGCTTCCAGCATTTCAAAACCAATCAGGTAATCGGCGTTGTTTTCCTCGACCAGGGGAGAATAAACTTTGTCTCCCCAGCGAATATGGCTGTCTACCTGGCCGCCCCTCTGGGCCATCCCGTGCACTTCGGCTTTTTTTACATCATACCCAAGCTGCAGCCCTACCTCGGCCAGGATGTTGCTGGCCAGGATGGTGCCCTGACCACCGACCCCTGCCATTAGAAAGTCTATGTTTTTCATGTTTTCGTGCCTCCCTCTAATATTAATTTAGGCTGCTTCAATTTACTTTTCGATTATGGCCTCCTGGGGACATACTTTTACACAAAGGCCGCAGCCGTTGCATAACAGGGTATCGATCCGGACATGGTCTTCCTCTTGAACCAGGGGTGAGCACCCGATATCCAGGCAGACGCCGCAGTTGATGCAGATTTCAGGATCCACCTCGGGCGGAGTATGTTTTTCCCTGGTGCTCAGCACGCAGGGGTGCCTGGCGATAATGACTGACGGCTCTTCGCTTTTGAGGTGGTCCTGCAGGATTTTTTCCATTTTGTCGATGTCGTAAGGATCGCAAATGTCTACTTTTTCATACCCGATACCGCGGACCAGTTTTTCCGGGTCCACCACCTTGGTTTCCCTATCCTGGACTGTTTTACCGGTTCCCGGGTGTTCCTGGAAACCGGTCATGGCCGTGGCATTGTTGTCCGAGATGATCGTGGTGGTGGAGCCCTGGTTGTAGAGAACATCGATTACGGGGTGGATCCCGGAATGCAGGAATGTAGAGTCTCCCAGGACGGCAGCTACATCATCTTTTACGCCGGCCTTATTGATACCGTGCGCTACGCCGATGCTGGCTCCCATGCAGCCGGTGGTGTGCATGGCGTTAAGAGGGGGGGCAAAGGCCAGGGTATAACAGCCGATGTCGCCGGTAACCAGGACACCGTTTTCCCTGAGGACGTGGAAAAGAGCCCGGTGTCCGCATCCGGGACATAGCATCGGCGGCCTGATGGGGCGCTCCAGATTGCTTTTTATTTCGGGTAGGGCTTCTGGTGCTTCGATCAGGCCGGCTTGGACGGCACTGCTGCGTATCAGGGAAGGGCTGAATTCGCCGATCATGGGGAAGATATCCTTGCCCTGCACTTCAATGCCCATCAGCTTCAACCGTTCTTCCAGGAAAGGATCGAGTTCTTCTACGACGATGATTTTATCCACCTGTTCCGCAAATTTATGAATCAGTTTTTCGGGCAGGGGATAAACCATACCCAGTTTAAGGAAAGTGGCATCGGGAAATACTTCCCTGGCATAGTGATAGCATACCCCGGCGCTGACAATGCCCAGTTTGCTGTCGCCTGACTCAATGTAGTTGATTGGAGTGGATTCGGCAAACTCGGCCAGCTGTTTTAACCGTTCTTCGACCACCGGATGGCGGCGCCTGGCATTGGCGGGGACCATAACAAATTTCTGGGCATCCCTTTCATAAACCGGCGGTTCCTCCGGCGGCGGCGGTTCTTGATCGGTAACTTCCACCGGTGTGGATGAATGAGACAGTCGAGTCACGCTGCGGACTATAACCGGGGTGTCAAACTGCTCACTCATGTCAAGAGCTGTGCCCACGAACTGCTTGGCTTCCTCACTGTCCGATGGCTCAAGCATGGGGCACTTGGCGAACTTGGCGTAATTGCGGTTATCCTGCTCATTCTGGGAGCTGTGCATATTGGGATCATCTGCGCAGATAATAACTAGGCCTGCTTTTAAGCCGGTGTAAACGGCATAGAACAGGGAGTCCGCCGCCACATTCATACCGACATGCTTCATGGAACTCATAGCCCTGGTGCCGGCATAAGCTGCTCCGATGGCTGCATCAAGGGCCACTTTTTCATTGGGAGACCATTCAGCGAAAATTCCCGGGTACCTGGCATAATTGCTCAGTATTTCCGAGCTTGGAGTTCCGGGGTAGGCGGCTGCGAACCGCACCCCGTGCAGGTAGGATCCGTAAGCGAAAGCCTCATTTCCGGTCATTAATTTTTTCAATGCTAACCCTCCTTGTTAGTCTAAATTCAATTTAATTGTTCGAAGAATGGTTCCAGCTTTGCTAAAACCTGGTCTTCGGAAAACAAGCGCAGATCTGCCATATCCGCTTCAAACACAACTCCGGGAAGCCCGGTTTTTTCCCTGATCAATTTACTTTTGGCGTAAAGGCCAAAAGCATTGGGTTTACAGCTGCGGTTGGAAAAAAGGACAAACCCGTCAACATTGTATTTTTCCATAAAGCTGATTTTTCGCTGGACCCGGTATTCAAAGCAGCGGTTTACGAATTCATGGGTATAGTTTTCAGCCAGGCTTTCCAGAGGGCGTTCAAGGTCGAAGGAGTAAGCCCAGGAATGGGTATACTGTGAAGCTACAACCAGCGCTCCCCGTGAAGCAAAAAGATCTGAAAACCAGCGCAATTTTGGCCAACAGGGGATATGGTCAAAATAAATCTTGTGCCGCTCTTCCGGTATGGCCGTTATTCCATTCTCGATTCGTTCGTCTATTTCCTTTTTAAGAGCCTGGTAATAATTTACTGCGTCCCGGGTTCCCCTCAGGGTGACAATGGGGGCCATGTGGAAGCAGGCATCGAAGAACCCAAAGGGAGCGGGTTTCAAGGCGGCTGAATCAAGCACCTCGTTCCAAAGCTGGCAGGCTTCGTTGGAAAGGTTTAACACTTCTCTCAAGCGATCATAGTCAAAAGGTTGGCCGGTCTGTTTTTCAATGAATTCAATCATTTCATGCAGCTGTTCAACAAAGTATTCTATACAAAGCTGATCTGTTTCCAGGCCCACCCTGGGAGAATCAAGCAGAAAATAGGGGGATTGATAGTACCTTCCTGCTACTTCAAACCATTTTGACAAGCTCCCGCACTGGGTGTTGCAGCAAAAAAGCAGGTCGGGTTCAAGAATTTTGCCCACCGGATGTTCTTCCGAGTAGGCATCTCCTATTCCGCAGCGGGCATAACCGCACAAATCACGGGCGTACCCCTTCTCTTCTGCAGCAGCTGACAGCTCGTGGGCCACTTTCCTGGCTGCGGCTACGGCGCCGAAATTTTCCGGGTAGTAGGGGAAAAGGCCGGCGGCGTAAATAAGTTCTACCGGAAATACGGCAGTAACCCAGGCCACCAATCTTCCATCGTCTTTTGCTTTCCGGCCGGCTTCGTTGTACTTCTTCATCATCTCTTTCATCAGTCCGGCGGTTTTGAATACATTTTTTTCGGTCACTTGCTTACACCTCCAACCATTTCCATGAAAGCGTTGATCCTGGTCCGGATTTGGCCCAGGCCTGCTCCTCCGAATTGGGTTTCAATGCGCATGGCTGGAAAGCCCTGCTCCTGCATGGCTTTCAGGTTGTCATAACAGTCAAAGTTTTCCGGTTCACAAAAGGTGAGATGGAGGAATAATGCTCCCCCGGCTTCTTTTTTTCTGGCCAGATCGGTTAGAAAAAATCTCCTGGGGTTATATTCCAGGTCGAATGCGGCCGAAGGTATTCGCCTTAACTGCCGTTCCGCCAGCGCTTCCAACGGCTCTTTATCAGTATCCACATCCGCTTCGATATAGCGGTAGCCATTCTGGAAGTCGTCTGCAACTACTGTGCCTCCGAATTCTTCAATATAATCGAGGACTTCAAACGGCTCCAGCAAAGTGCCCGACATCAAAAGCCGCACCAGCCCGCCATTTTCTTGAGGGCCGAGATTCTGTTCCAGCTCTCCAACAACGGCCTGCAGTAACCGGTTAACTTTGTTCCTGGGCATGATCATGGAACCATTAATCAGGGTATAAAGCTGGCGGGAACTGAGCTGATTAGGATACCTGGCATGCAGAGCGTCTATCCTGCGCAGCAGCTGCCGGTTATGGTTGTATAATTTTATGCTCTCGGTAATTATTTCATTGTCTAGAGCAGCGCCGCTGAAGTCTTCCAACCCTTTTTTGATCCTTTCCAGTTCCCCGAGGAGATATCTCCCGGCGCTGGGCCGGTTTACCTGTCTGGGCAGGCGAAAGTTATCCATGTACGGCAGAGGTCGGACGTGTTCCCACAGGTCAAGAAGCATTCGCATCGTGTCGCAGGTTTGAGGTATGATCAGCCCGTCCAGGAAATCCAGCTCCCCTTCCAGGGCGCGGGCCAGTGCGCTCCTGGAATAAGAGCAGGCCCAGGCCTGGAGGTGGGTGTTGGCTTCTTCCAGGTTCCGACTCCCGCCGATGATTCCATACGGGAAAAAACCGGCGGCATGGATTAGTTCTTCGGGGACGTCGGTTAAAAGAAAGCCGATCACTTGTCCTCCGTTTTCATTTTTCCACTGTTTTGCTTCTTCGGTCCGGTTTTTAAGGGCATTTTCAAATGGCGCGATTAATTCAGTTTTAATTGACGGATCTCTCCTTTATAGCAGGATGAAGCAGTAAAGTTTTATTGTTTCAGCCACTGCGGATCCCCTTCAAATCCGGGCACTACGTTCTGAAGCGGCTCCCCGTTTAAGTAACGCTCAATATTATCGACAAAGGCCCCCCCAAACCTGGGTGCATATTGATCGGTCCAGCTTGAAATGTGAGGGGTGATCAATATATTGTTGCAATCCCACAGTTCGTCTTCCGGGGGCAGGTAAGAAGGAAGGGGCTTTTTAATCCAGTGGGTGTCATTGGCAGCACCGGCAATCCAGCCTTTATTTAAAGCCCTGATTAAATCTTCTTTGACAATTAAAGCTCCTCGGGCGCAGT
This sequence comes from Syntrophomonadaceae bacterium, assembly GCA_003554615.1. Lineage (GTDB taxonomy): Bacteria > Bacillota > Dethiobacteria > DTU022 > DTU022 > B1SED10-74M. The sequence continues at coordinate 42,001 of PWGX01000003.1, read as the reverse complement.
TGATCAGGTATGCTGAGTCTTTCATCAGTTTGAAGGTCCTTTCATTCATGATCCCCTCTGTTTGATCGGTGAGCGGGCAGGACAGGACAAGATAATCAGCCTGCCGGATGACTTCGTCTACCTGGTCGTTTAAATACAATTGATCGACATTAGGGATGTCCATCTTCATAATGTCGGTGCCGATTACGCGCATATCGAACCCCTTGGCCCGCTTGGCAATCTGCCGGCCGATACCGCCCAGGCCGACGATACCAATCGTTTTTCCGTAAAGTTCTTCCCCCCGGACCCGAATAAATTTCTTTTCCTTTTGCTGATCCCAGAGCTGGTTATATTTTTTGGCCAGGTTTAGCATCAGGCCGAGCACAAATTCGGAGACCGGAATACCCGAACCGCCGGGAAGGCAGGTCAGGGGGACATGGGGAGGGACCTTGCCCCACATGGCCCAGTGATCAATTCCGGCGCTGAGAGACATTATCCACTGCAGATCTTTCATTTCAGGAACTCTTTCTACAATTACTCCCGACCCGACAATATGAGTGTCCAGGTATTCATCTGGAATTGATTCGGCAGACCCGTCCTGGATCAGCCTGACCCGGATTTCCCTTTTTGCTGTTTTTTTAGGGAACTTTTTTTCTATGATTTCCTTATACTCTTCAGGGTTGCCCAGTCCGGGCTGCAGGGCAACCAGGATATTTAGGGGATTGAACTTTGTCATTTTAACGGCACCTCCACAATATAGTTACAATATTCTTGATTCAACATAGAAAAAAACTTTCCTTCTTTTCCTTCTTTTCCTTATATTTAATTTCAGTTGTTTCTTTGTTTCGGCTTTTTCACCGGAAGACCCAACAACCTGGCTGCATTGCCGCCCAGGATTTTCTGGATGCTGCTTTCACTTAAGGGCAGATTTTGAATGGTTTTAATGTTGGCACCCGGGTTTTTAATGCCGGGCCAGTCCGTTCCAAACAGGACTTTGTCAGCAACCCTCTCCATCTCCGGGAAATAATCAAGCAGTTTACGGGGCGGCAACCCGGCTATTTCCATATATACATTTTCGTGAAGCCTGGCCAGGACAAAAGCCCGTTCATACCAGAATCCCCTTCCACTGTGGACCAGGATTATTGTTAACTCGGGGAAGTCTACCGCCACTTCGTCAAGGTAAAGTGGATCGCCGTATTTCAGTTTGGATCCTTTAAAAATCGAAGTGCCGGTATGAACCATAACCGGAACCTGCATCTCTTCGGCCTGCCTGTAGAGCGGGTATAACTTGCGATCATTGGGGTAACAGTGCTGGTAAGTAGGATAAAGCTTTACCCCCCTGAAGCCTTCTTTAACCAGGCGTTCTAATTCTCGGCCGGTATTGACGGTCAGGCTGGGATTGATGCTGGCAAAGGGGATCAGCCCTTCTTTATCCCGGCAGAACCGTTGTACGTATTCGTTGGTGCAAATGCCGGTTACCATCGGCGATATTTCCGCCATCACCACTCCGTAGTCAATACCATGATTCTGCAGGTAGCTGTAAAAATAATCCGGGTCGGATAAATCCCGGTAAAATCGGTCCCAGTTTTTATCGGCGTGCATCTCCTTGATCCAGTTCAGGGCAGTTTCGACGTAAAACTGATCGTAAACGACTGGATGGATGTGAAAATCAATAATTGGTGCTTTCACCTGGACATATCTCCTTCAAGTTATGATCCCATGATAATTACATTAGCATAGATGCCTACCCCACCGATATTATGGACCAGGCCGATTTTTGCCCCGGGAACCTGTATTTCTCCTGATTCTCCCCGCAGTTGCTGGACAATAGTCCTGACCTGGGAACCACCGGTAGCGCCGATCGGATGGCCTTTCGATAAAAGGCCTCCGTCCACATTTACCGGAATTTTTCCTTTCAGGTATGTTTCTTTGTTGCGAATCAAATCCACCCCTCGGCCGGGACTGGCAAATCCCAGGTTTTCGTAAGCCATTAGTTCAGCGATGGTAAAACAATCGTGCACTTCAGCCACATCGATATCATCCGGCTTAACTGAAGCCATTTCGTAGGCCTGGCGGGCAGCTCCGCGGGCGCTTTCCAGGCCTTCATAGGCCTTCCTGCCGGTAATGCTGTAGGAAGCGGTGGCAGAACCCAGGCCCAGGATCCAGACGGGTTGAACTGACAGTTCTCTTGCTTTTTCGGCAGAGGCCATTATGATACAGGAGGAACCGTCGGCGTTGGCACAGCAGTCAAATCGTTTCAGGGGGCTGGAGACATAATTACTTTCCATGATTTTTTCCATAGTCAGGTCTTTCCTGTAAACTGCTTTTTCGTTAAGCTGCCCGTACCTGGCCGACTTGATCCTGATCAGGGCCAGGTCTTCTTCAGTGGTGCCGTAGGTGTCAAAATGAGTCCTGGCGTGCATGGCGTAATAAGCAGGCATAGTGGTTCCAAATGGAGATTCCCACATTATATCCGCACCACGTCCCATCCTTTCCTGGGAATCGGCGGAGGATATTTCCGACATTTTTTGGAATCCGACTATTGCCACTGCCTGGTGCAGGCCGCTTTTAATCAGGCCGTAAGCGGTTTTGAGTCCGGTAGTGCTTGATGAACATACACTTTCAACGGCAAAAGTAGGCTGGGGGTTCAACCCCAAATATTCTGCGATCAGGCCAGAAGGGCTGCGCTGTTTGTCATATTCAGGAGCGGAACAGATGATCGAGGCATCGATATTTTCAGATGTGATGCCGGCATCCTGCATCGCCTCCCTGTAAGCTTCAAAAGAAAGTTCCCTGATCGATCCTTCATAGCCCCTGACAAAATTGCTTTGTCCTACGCCGATAATGGCCACATCTTTAGGCATGGGTATTCCTCCTTGGCTAGTCATTCCTCACGATCAAACAATACCACAACAGCTTTAGCAGCCGCTTCATTTCATAATGTATCCCGGCTGTTAAAGCATAATCATTCCACCGTCAATGCACAGAGTTTGGCCGGTAATATAGCTCGAGTCATCCGAAGCCAGGAATACAACTGCCGGTCCGATTTCTTCCGGTTTTCCGAAGCGACCCAGGGGGATCCGTTCCAGATACTTTTCTTTAAACTTTGGATCGGAGGCGATAACCTGGGTCATGTCGGTTTCTGCCAGCGGGGCGATTGTATTAACCCGGATATTGTGGCGGGCCAGTTCTTTGGCGGCTGATTTGGTCAGGGCATGAACCCCTCCCTTGGCCGCCGTGTAATTGACCTGCCCGATGGTTCCTATCAGGCCGGCTGAAGAAGTTACGTTGATGATTGAACCTTTTTTTTGTTCGATCATCGGCTTTGCAACGGCCTGAAGACAGTAAAAAGTTCCACTGAGGTTGATTCTTAAAACTTCGTCCCACTGATCCAGGGACATCTTCCAGAGCATAGCCGGTTTAAAAATACCGGCATTATTGAAAAGCACATCAATATGCCCGTATTCATCCATCGTGTTCCTGACCATGTCAAAAACCTGGCCGCTGTTTCCAACATCAACCTGCCTGACCAGGACCCGGCGGCCCATTTTTCTTATTTTATGGACCACCGGATCTTCTTCTTTTATGCTTCGGCTGGCCAGGACCAGGTCAGCACCTTCTCCGGCCAGGGCCAAAGAAACCGCTTCGCCAATGCCTTTGCTGGCACCGGTTACGATTGCCACGTTGCCCTTTAAGCGCACGTAATTAAACACCTCCTGCTGATAATCGGCTGTACAGTTTTTGATTTAAAATATTCCTGCTTTGCCACTGAATGAAAAGGTTGCAGTAAATTTGTTTATACTATTGGCACTTTATTTAAGTTTAAATAAAAACAAGTACTAAAAAAATCCCTAAAAAGCATGGAAACAAGGTTAAAAAGTATGAAATCGGGGCTAACCCCTAAGGATGAACCCCTAAGTGAAGCCCTGTGTTGACTGCATAAAAAGGAAAAGATAAAATTAAAAAAACAGTTTAATGAAATTTTTAAAGTTTCCTTCGCAGATTTCCGGCAGGCAGTGAAAGGAGCAGGTTAATTCTAAAGATTAGAGCGAAATGGCAGGTTTTATACTGGCATATAATGAATGTATGTATGGTATGAACTTTATTATTTATACAACCGGTCCCTATTAAAGGCGGTGTACACTTGACAGGTGAAAACAGGCATGCAGGAGAGTATAAGGATAAACCGGAGTTAATCCTCATCTGCCGTGTCAGTCCTAATTTCGATTCGATTGAGCAGGTGGATTCCTCCCTGCAGGGTACCTTGCAGGCTTCAGTAGATAATTTTGATTTTTGCCGGGCTACATTAATGCTTCTTCGTGATGGAAAAGTGCCTGTTTGCTGGCATGCCTCCAAGGAAAAGAAAAATCATGGAAGCGGCGTTGCCGTCCACCCGGAACGCTGTGTCCAGTTAAACAACTATCTTTCCGACCCCGAAAACAGGCGCAATAAAAAGCTGCTCGATCTTCTTTCGCCGGTTATATCCACTAATTTGCCGGTATTTTTAAAAGCCGGGGACCCGGTGGGAATGATGGAAATCGGCATATTTAATACCGACTACCAAACTGGGGAATACATGCTGGCCAAGGCTGCTTCCCTGGGGAGGCATATGGCCGATATTATCCAGGAATCCCTTTTCCAGAGGCAGAAAGACCGTCACCTTAGGAAACTTTCCGTGTGGCTGGAAATGGTTAATACGATCAGTTCTACCCTGGATATCAGGCAGGTTCTTCATGTTGTGGCCCAGCTAACTGCCGATCTATTTTCATCCAAGAGCTGTATTTACCTCCTCCAAGATGAGGATCAGACTCTTATCCCCACTGTGGCGGTGGGCAGTTACGACCCGGTTTTAAAAAGGAAATTTAAGGCTCTCAAAGGTAGGAAGGCATTTCCGGCCATAAAAAAAGCAATCAATGCCAAAGAGCCGGTGGTGGTAACACCCCGGAACAGTGAAAAAATGATGACAAGGGAAATTGTGGAAGATTTTAATTATGGATGGGTCGTGCTGGCCCCTATTATGAGTAAGGGTAAAACCATTGGCATTATGCAGGTTGACCGCCCCCCGGAGGCGGAAGGCTTTGACAGCGAAGAAGTAGAAATTATTTTTGCCATTGCCCGGGCTACTGCCGTTGCCATAGAAAACGCCAGGTTGATCGATATGCTCGGGCAAAAGGAACAGCTTTTGCACCAGCTGGTCAACAAGTTGATTACCGCCCAGGAGGATGAACGTAAAATAATTGCCGCCGACCTGCATGATGGAATAATCCAGTCCCTGATCGCAATCTGGTATCGCCTCCAGCGCCTTTCTTCATCTGAAGGGATGGAACCGGAAAATTGGCATAGCGAGATAATGGAATTGACGGGGGTTCTAAATGAACAGATCCAGGAGATCAGGCGGATCTTATATGATCTACGTCCCATTATTTTGGATAATTACGGCCTGATTCCGGCTGTTGAGGCTCATGTAAACAGCATAATTGAGAAATACGATCTGCCCATTGAACTGGAAATCTCCGGTGAAAAACAGAGGTTGGATTCAAAAACTGAGGTGGCCTTGTTCAGGATCCTGCAGGAAGCCCTGACAAACGTAGTCAAGCATGCTGGAGCTACCAATGTCAGGGTCAGCCTTAATATTGAAGATGAAAATGTGGGCCTGATTGTCGAGGACAACGGATTTGGCATCACTAAAAATAACTATAATCAAAGCCAGCCCATGCATCGTTTGGGCTTGGCCGGGATCCAGGAACGGGCTCTGCTGCTGGAGGGAGATTGCAAAATTGATTCCCAACCTGGCAAAGGCACGAAAATTAAAGTCAGTATTCCCTCTAAAACATCATCCGGAGAGGAGCAAGAAAATTGACCATAAGCATACTCATTGTCGATGACCATCCCATGGTCAGAGAAGGTTTAACCAACATGCTTGACAACAGTGAAGAGATTATTGTGGCCGGAAGCTGCGAAGACAGCAAAGAGGCCCTGGAAAAAGCCCATTCGCTCGATCCGGATGTTATCCTGATGGATATAAAAATGGAGGGTGTGAACGGAATTGAGTCGGCCAGGGAGATCCTGGCTCAAAAACCGGGTATTAAGATTATCTTTTTAACTGTCTTTGAAGATACAGAATCGATCCGCCTGGCCTTGCAGGCCGGCGCTTCCGGTTATATTCTTAAGCATGTGAGCCGGCAGAACTTGATTGACACCATTAAAAGGGTGCACGGCGGAGAAACCATTATTGATCAGTCTGTCTTCAGGCAAATTGTTAGTGATTACACCCGCCTGAGTAAAAAGCATACAGAAATAAAGCCGCTAAAAAAAGAAGAAGAGCCAGTCGAATTAACTCCCCGGGAGCAGGAAATTTTAAGGCACCTGGTGCGGGGTTTGACCAACAAAGAAATTTCCTCCGCAACAAACCTGGCGGTTGATACAGTAAAAACCCACCTGCGCAATATTTACCGTAAACTCCAGGTCAAAAACCGGACCCAGGCTATATCAATGGCTGTAAAATTGAGCAGGAACAGCGAAGACAGCCTGTTTATTATAGAAAAACCGGTTCCAAGTGATTTCAACGACGACAATACAGGCAACAACTAGAGTATAGGATTATCGTATAAAAGGAGCAAGCCGGATAAAACAATCTTCCGGCTTGCTCCTTTAAGCATAAGGCAGGTAATTTATACAAAGGTTTATGGCTCTGATTTTCAGTTTATCAATTGATTAAACCAGGCAGATACAGGGCAATCTGGGGGAAGGCAGTTAAAAGAGTGGCACATAGAATAATTGCCACCAGGTACCACCCTACCCCCCGGAAAATTTCCATGACCGGGGTTTCCCTGTCCACCCCGGCTACGACATAAACATTAGCTCCAACTGGCGGTGTAATAACGCCCATACCCAGGGCCAGAACGATGATTACCCCGAACCAGATCGGATCAAAGCCGAGCTCAACCGCCACCGGGTAAAAAATGGGCACCGTGAGGAGGATCAGGGCCAGGGCATCAATGAAAAACCCTAAGATCAGGTAAATGAGCAGGATCACAAATATGATGGCCACGGGGGGAAGGGGCAGTTCAACCGCCCAGGTAGCAAGCCCCCTTGGTAACCCTGTTATGCCCAGGAAACGGCCGTAGATAGCCGCTGCGGCAACAAGGAACATGATCATTGCCGAAATACGGACAGAGTCCGTTAGTGAATTTTTAAAGCCTTCCCAGCTCAGCTGACGCCTGATCAGGGCCACGACCAGGGTGGAAAAAACCCCCACCGCCCCGGCTTCGGTGGGGGTAAAAACTCCGCCAAAAAGCCCCCCCATCACGGCGATGAAGATAATAATGACTTCTACCCCTCCGCTAACTACTGCTTTTAGCTTATCTGCCCAGGGGACACTTTCTCCCGCCGGTGCCAGGGCAGGGTTACGCATTGTTTGCAGGTAGGCTGCTGCCATAAAAAGGGCCATTAAAAGAAATCCGGGGAATATCCCGGCCAAAAAGAGCCGGCGGATAGATTCGCCGGCAGAAACTCCATACAGGATAAAAATTACGCTGGGCGGGATCATTACGCCCAGGATAGCGGCTGCTGCGATTGTGGCCGTGGAGATGGAGCGGTCGTAATTATATTTTTTCATTTCCGGGAGAGCCACGGCACTCATGGTTGCCGCAGTGGCTGTTGTCGATCCGCAGATGGCTCCGAAAGCGGTGCAGGCGGCAATGGTGGCCAATAGCAGGCCTGCTTTTAAGTTGCCCATGACCTTGTAGGTGGCATCGTAAATTCTTGAACTTAACCCGGAGTAAAAAGCAATATAGCCCATCCAGACGAACATGGGAACAACCAGCAGGGAATAGGAAGCGAAAGTATTGTAGATGGTTTGGCTGGAAAGTGAAAACATGGCGTCAGGATTTCTAACAATGGCAAACCCGGTCATTCCCACCACCAGCATTACGTAAGCAACGGGCATCCTGGCAAACAGAAAGACGAACACAAACAAGATTGAAACAATTCCGATTTGGATTGGGCTCATTGATTTTCACTCCCCTTAGCAACAATTATTGCAGCTTTGATCATATCCAGCAGCAGTACCAGGGCCAGCATGATCAAGCCAAAAGCAACCAGGTATATAGAAGGAGCAATAGGTATCTTTAAATGACCGGTTTCATACCCGGCCATCATCCTGTCATAGGCGAAGAATAATATTTCTCTGGCCAGGAAGTAAGAGAAGAAAAGTGAGATAATGCTTACAACCAGTTCAATGAAGCCCTGCACCCGCGGTGAAAAACGTTCCACCAGGATTCCGACCATGATGTGGCCTTTCATCAATGCCGTGTAAGCTACCCCCAGGCCGAGCAGGACTGCGCCTGACATTTCCACCAGTTCGACGGCCCCGCCGATCGGCCTCCAAGGAATACGGATAATAACGTTGGTTACGGTAATTGCCATTACAATGATCATTGCTATTTGAGCTATCTGTGCGGTCCGCCAGGTCAGTATTTGCACGAATCGTTCAAACATTTTTAGCAAGTATAACTGCCCCCTGTCGTCGGCTTTTTTATATTTACTGATTCGTTTAGAGAGGGCATTCACCTCTCCAGAGTTTTATCCTCTGAACAGAGTGAAAGCCCTCTCTTTCAGTTCTACAGGCAGCTGCAGCGCAAGGCTGTTAACAGCTTGTTAATTCTTGTTTAGTTGCCGTAGTCGCCGTAATCTTCTGAGTGCCTGGCATCAAGTTCGAGGGCAAGATCCATAACTTCCTGACCGGGCAGGCCGGCTGCTTCTGCTTCTTCAACCCATTCTTCCATGAGCGGGTCGATTAGATCCACCCAGCGCTGCCATTCGTCTTCATCGAGTTCGATTACTTCCATGCCGTGCTCTTCGACACCGAACCTTTGGCCTTCAACGGTATGATCTGTTCTCAGCTCACCGTATTCATAAACATATTGTTCGTTGACTTCATCAATAATATGCTGCACTGACTCGGGTAATGCATCCCAGGTATCCCAGTTCATCACTTTCATGAATATAATGTTATAGCTTGGCGGACTCTTGGTAATATATTCTGTTACCTCTGCCAGGCGGAAGCCTTTGAGCGTGTCGGTTGGTGCCAGCAGCCCGTCAACAACACCGGTCTCTATGTTTTCATATGATGCTCCCATGCCAAATGAGACCGGGTTTGCCCCCAGGGCCCTTACCCAGGGTATTGTCCCTCCGACGGCCCGGATATCCAGGCCGTCCAGGTCTTCCATGGTCTCGACCCTGGTGTTGGTCATAAAGTCGCCGGGACCGGTGGCCCAGAAATGCATGATCTTGACGTCGGCGTACTCTTCCTGCAGCGGTTCGTACTGCTTCCAGGCTTCGTGCATGGTCACAGAAGCAACCAGGGCGTTATCGTTATTAAAACCGGGTTGTTCGAAAACATCGGTAAGGGGAAAGACTCCTGGTGTATAAGCGGGGCAGGTTGTTCCAATATCGGCAACCCCGTCGGCAACCCCCCCGTAAATCTCGGGCATTTCAAGAAGCGCCTGGGCGTAATGCCAGTTAAAATCGATCGTGTGAGGAGTTTCCGCTTCTACCTGATCTTTGATTTCCTGGGCCCAGCTTTTATGGCCATCTGCTACCTGGAAATCGCCTTCGGGCCAGAAAGTGGCGAATTCAAGAGTAAAACTCTGACCTTCTTCTTCAGGTTCGTCGACCGGTTCTTCAGGTTCATCGACCGGTTCTTCAGGTTCATCAACCGGTACTTCTTCTGGTTCGCAACCGCTTAGAACGGGCACTAGCACCAGGGCTAAAATTAGCATGAGCAAAAAAAGCTTGGTTTTCATTACTTACTTGACCCTCCTTCTGGTATTGTAAGACTGGTTTACGATCACTTTTAAAACCTTCAGCCAATATTAACTAATAATTTTTCTATAAAACCACCTTCTTTTAAAAAATTAATGGATTCAGGATAAATGTCCCTTTTAAGGATTGATCTCTACAACCTGCCAATAATTATTAAATATAAATGATGCTTTAGTTACGGTTCTAAGAGCAGGTAGAATATATGAGGTTCCTGACCCTGTCAAGCAAAGCAACTCACAATACACTAATATTTCTGATAATAACACAGTCAAGTCTACCACAAATTATTTTAATAATCAATAATAAAATTTTATTCAAATAACTATATACGATTATATATCATATTGTTAAATAATGCGCAACTTTTTAACCGGTGTAGTTTGGCACTGTAGGAGCAAATATTAATACGAATTGGATTTCATTAAATGATCTCCCGTTAAAATACATATTACCGTTTACATTCATCGGATGGTGAAGTTTAAGCCTCATAAGCGATTAGGTAAGAATGAAAATAACGGGAAAATGTTTCGACTAAATGAACCAAAGGGAATATATTTTCTTATTAAAGCAGGAATAGGAGCGGGGATGGCGAAAAAAAATATGTGAATAGACTAAATGTTAACAATAGGGTAAATAAAAAGGGTAAATAAAATTAATTAGCCAAGAGGAGGCAAAAAATGTATTCAAAAGCTTTTATTCCTTATCGAGGTTATTACAGCACCCCGTTTTCGCGGTGGCAGGGAAATCTGGCTAATGAAAACGCTATTGTCCTGGGTGCGTCTACAGCTAAAAGATGGTTTGCGGACAAAGAAATCGATCCCGGCATTTTTGATTACCTGGTATTTGGTAAAACAATCGGCCAGCCTTATACTTTCTATTCTTCACCCTGGGCGGCTGGAATGATGGGGGCGGAACGAATCCCGGCTGTCCATATTTCCCAGGCCTGCTCCACGTCAACCACCTGTATAAACATGGCCGCGATGGGTGTAGAAACCGGTTTGCACAAGACGGTATTTTGCCTGATGGTCGATCGCACCTCCAACGGGCCACACACGGTCTGGCCTAACCCCTTTGGCCCGGGCGGGCAGGTTATATCAGAAGACTGGGTTATGGATCACTTTGGAAAAGATCCCTGGGGCGGTACTTCCATGATCCAGACTGCGGAAAATGTGGTCCGGATGGCCGGCAATATTACCAGGGAGCAATGTGATGCAGTGGCTCTTAAACGGTATGAACAGTACCAGGATGCTTTAAAAAACAAACGCGAATTTCAGAAACGCTATATGTTTCCTGTAGAATACACGATCAGCCGAAAGGAGAAAGGGCTGCTTGATGCTGATGAAGGCATTACCCGGACCACGGAAGAGGGCCTCACCAGGCTTAAACCACTGCTACCGGACGGGATCCATACCTTCGGCTCACAAACGCACCCGGCCGACGGCAACTGCGGGGTGATAGTAACCGGCAGGGAAGAAGCCCGTGAGATGAGTGCAGATCCAGGGATCGAGATTGGGATTGTTTCCTACGGTTTTAGCCGGGCCCCAAAGGCCCATATGGCGATTTCTCCGGTTCCTTCCGCTAAAATGGCCCTGGATCAGGCGGGCCTGACTATTAAAGATATCAAAGTGATCAAAACACATAATCCATTTGCCGCTAATGATATTTACATGGCCAATGAATTTAGTCTGGATGTAATGGGTTTTAATAACTATGGGAGCCCGATTATATTCGGCCATCCCCAGGGCCCGACTGCCGGGCGGTGCATTATTGAACTGATTGAAGAGTTGGTTTTATCCGGTGGGGGTTACGGTTTGTTTACCGGTTGTGCAGCGGGAGATACCGGTGCGGCCATGGTCGTAAAAGTTAGCGTGTAGAGTTGATTGATATAAGAGCTGAGAAATGGGCATTGAAAAACACGGAGTTGCAGCCCTGTTTCAGGGTGCGTCCGTGTTTTATTTTTGCAGAGATTCTCTGATTTTTAGCTTTTTAGATGGTTTGCTTAACCCGGTATGATTTTCCCTGCACCTATTGCCGGCAATTTTTGCTTAGAACGGTAACGATAATCGAACCTGAACCTGATCTGGCCGGTCTGTGGGCGCAAGAAGAATTTTTGCCGGTTATTTAACGATCATTAGATTATTCTTCAGGCAGTTGGCTACGGCATTGCTGACGCTTCCCAGCAGGACTCCGCTGATTTTGCCCAGGCCCCTGCCGCCTAAGATCACAAGCTCATAGTTTTCTTTTTCTGCTATCTCACAGATAATATCGGCAGGATTTCCTTTTTCCAGCCTGGTATTGATCTCGATTCCTTCTCCTTTAAAAGCTTCAGCTGTTTTTTGCAAAACTTTTTCGCCGGCATGGATCAGCTCCTGCTCTTTCTTTTGGTAAGAAGCAAAGAAGTCATAGCCCTGCTGTGGATTTACTTCGATGACATAAAGAATGGTCACTTCAGCGTTAAACTTTTTGGCAAGCTTTTGAGCCTGCTCAATCGTGTTTTGGGAATGCTTGGATCCATCTGTAGCCAGTAAAATCTTATCCATCTCTGGTCCACACCCTTTCATTAATAGGTTATGAAGAATTGTTTAATAGCTTTTAGCACCCGTTTGAAACTAAAGGTCTTCAGGTGGCAGCTGATCGCCTTGATATTCGGTAATATCTCCGTCTAACCTATTATTAAGGCGTTTAACGCTTCCATTCATAGTATACAGTAAATTTTGAATATAAACAAGGATATCTTTAATTGTCGGCCCGGGATTGCCCTTGCCAATAGCGGCAGGCTGGATTCGTGGCCACCTTATTCGAGTATTGTAAAACCGGTGTTGCAGGCAATAAGTTGAGTAAAAAGGCCTTTTCAGCTGCAATCAGCCGTTTACCCGGCCGATGCCCTGTTCCAGGTAATTATTAGCCATTTCCTGGTAATACCCGGCGCTTGATTCCACCCACATCAGCGAGGTCCCCTCAATTTTCTTTTTTACTTTAGCGGGAGTTCCGGCGGCCAGGTGTCTGGGAGGGATTTCCATGTTGTCGGGTACTACACTGCCGGCAGCCACCATTGCCTGTTCGCCGACTACGCAGAAATCCAGGAGGACGGCATTCAAGCCTATAATAGCTCCGCTGCGCACGGTACAGTTATGCAGGACCGAACCATGAGCAATGGTAACTTTGTCACCGATAACGGTCTCTCCTTCGGCCATGGTATGGATAACCACATTGTCCTGGATGCTGGTTCCCTTGCCGACGAATATTTTCCCGAAGTCCCCTCTCAAGACGGCTCCGAACCAGATACTGGCCCCTTCTTCAATTACAACATCGCCGATAATTGCAGCGGTCGGAGCGATAAAAGCTCCTGGTGCTATTTGTGGTTTTTTTCCGCTGAGTTCCATGATCATGATTGCATTTCTCTCCTTTCTGTGAGCGATAATCATTAAGCGCTCCTGGAACGATTTGACGGCTGGCCGGTTCCCTGGCTGATTTCATCGTCAGGATAGCCTTTTTGAAACTGAAATCTGGTTTTATAATTCGGCTTTATTTTCGAAACACGGTTCCTCTTAACAGGGCCACCGTGTCTTCGCCTCTGTATACAGTCATGCTGTAAATACCGGTGGAGCGAGTCAGGTGTTCTTCCTCAGCAATGGCGGTCAAGCGGTCACCGCTGACTGTACCTTTAATGTAGTTAATGCTTATGTGCATGGCCAGGGCTGTTCCCCTTGTATTTGAAGCAAGGCCAAAAGCTGTATCGGCCAGGGTAAAAAGGGCCCCGCCGTGTGTTACACTGTTAAAATTATGCATATCCGGTGCAACTACCATGCTTACACGGGCGTATCCGGCCCGCACATCCTCTAATTCGATCCCAAGTTTCCAGGGAAATAAATCATCTTTGTATCGTTCACGTAGTTCCTGTGAGCGGTCTATCTCGTGGTAATTCACGGTTGTTAATTCCTCCTCACCTGGCCATTAATTTAAACTCAGTATACTTTATGTACAACTGGTTTGAAAGTCCCGCCATTATATTTTGGTTCGTCCGGTGGGCGTTGTGTTACAATAACAGTAAGCAAAGGCCGGGTTGGCAGGTTATAAAACGAGCTTTGAAACGGGCCTACTGCAGGGCAAGGAGTGATGGTGGATGGATGCAAGGGAACAGGACAACCGGGAGATGGCTAAGGAAGATCTAAAAAGGGAGGATGACGGGCAAAGAATAAGCTTCCTGGAAGAAGCAAAGCAAAACTACCCGGAGAAGTTTGTGCATGAGGATGAAATATTTAGCAACATCCATGCCGGGGACAGGATATTTATCGGTACAGCCTGCGGTGAACCTCAGTATCTGGTCCAGGCCATGATCAAGTTTGTCGAATCAAATCCCAAGGCTTTTTTTGATGCCGAGATCCTGCATGTTTGGACCCTTGGAGTTGTTCCGTATACGGACCGGAAATTCAGGAAAAATTTTCGCCACAACACTTTCTTTATTGCTGAAAATGCCAGGGAAGCAGTTAATAAAGGACTTGCCGATTACACGCCCATTTTTGCTTCCGATATTCCGGACCTGTTTAAACGCCGGTTGGTGCCAGTCGATGTTGCATTGGTCCAGGTATCTCCACCGGATAACCACGGGTTCATGAGCATGGGGATCAGCATTGACATTACAAAAACCGCCGTAGAAAATGCCTCCCTGGTAATTGTCCAGGTAAATTCAGAAATGCCCCGGATTCACGGGGACACGTTTATTCATATTAAAGATGTTGATTATGTAGTCCCTCATGAAGAGCCGCTTTTGGAACACGAAGCTCCCGAAGCGCCCCCGGAAGCGGTCGATAGAATTGGTGAATACGTGGCCAGGATCATTGATGACGGAGATACTATCCAGGTCGGTTACGGGGTGATGCCGAATGCAATCCTTTCCAACCTTAGAAACAAAAAGGATCTCGGCATTCATTCGGAGCTGCTGGGTGACGGAATCGTTGACCTGATGAAAAGGGGAGTAGTCAACAATTCCAGGAAAACTGTCGACCGGGACAAAACCGTCGCTTCTTTTTGTATTGGGACCAGGGACACATACCATTACCTGGATGACAACCCGGCCATAGAATTCAGGGCTATAGACTATACCAACGACCCGATCAATATTGCCATGAATAAAAATATGGTAGCCATAAATACAGCCCTGGAAATAGATTTAACCGGGCAGGCCACCGCCGAATCGCTGGGCAGGTATTTTTTCAGCGGAATAGGGGGACAGGCCGATTTCATGCGCGGAGCGGTGCTGGCAAAAAGGGGCAGGAGCATCCTGGCTTTGCCCTCGACAACCCAGGACGGCGCTGTTTCCAGGATCGTCCCCTTCCTTAAAGAAGGGGCCGGGGTGACCCTGACTCGGGGGGATATCCACTACGTGGTCACAGAATACGGCATCGCTTACCTGCACGGCAAGAATGTCAGGGAGAGGGCTATGGCTTTAATATCCATTGCTCATCCTTCTTTCCAACCCTGGTTGATCGAGGAAGCTAAAGAGGCTGCTTTAATATACAAAGATCAGGCTTATATGCCCGGGGAAAAAGGCAAGTATCCCGCCGACCTGGAAACGCGAAGAACGACTAAAGCGGGCCTTGAATTTTTCATGCGCCCGGTGAAAATTAGCGATGAACCCATCCTGAAGGATTTCTTTTACAACTTATCGGAAGAAACCAGGTATAACCGCTTTTTGTCCCGGCGTGAAGATATGCCCCGCGAGATGCTTCAGGATCTGTTCCTGGTTGTCGATTACACCCGGGAGATGGTGATCCTGGCTACAATTGAGCATGAAGGAGCTGAAGTAGTAATCGGGGTGGGGCAGTACGTGGTGCTCGAGGGAAGCCTGACCGCCCAGGTAGCGCTGGTGATCAGGGATGATTACCAGGGCCGGGGCCTTGGTTCCGAGCTTTTGTCTTATTTGGCCAATATTGCTCAAAAACAGGGGTTGACCGGTTTTACAGCAGAAATATTGCCGGACAATAAGCATATCCTGCACCTGCTGGAAAAAACCGGTCATATTGTGGAGAAGAAATTTTCTTCCGGGGTCTATATGATCGAGCTTGCTTTCCAGGAAAAATAGCCTCACCTATAACTTTACTTCGAATCGGCTTCAAAAACAGGAGTTTCAGAAATCTGGGCTTCAGTGAACATATAGGCGGCCTGGAGGGCTGAAGTCGGACAAAGCGGGAAACATTCTTTGCAGTTCCAGCATTCGGTTGCGGCCAGCTCCGGGATAAAATTTATTTCCCGCCTTGATCCCCTGTTGATAAAACCAACTGCAAACTTGCCCTTTACTTCGGCGCAGTAGCGCACGCACAGGCCGCAGTGAATGCAGAACGAAGGCTCTTTTTCGAAGCGGTCTTTATTGGCCCCGTATTCTTCGGCCAGTTTTCGAAGCTGGTCGGAGTCGGGGGCATGGGACAGGAGCAGTTCCAGGATCGTCCTGCGGACCCGGTCAATCTTTTCCGACCTGGTAGTTACCTCCAGGTCTTTCTCCACAGGATAGACGCAGGAAACGACAAGTTTCGAGCGGCCGTTTTTTTCCGCTTCAACCGTGCAAATCCGGCATGCCCCATATGGCTCTAGTTTTTTATGGTGACACAGGGTGGGGATCCCGATCCCCTCGTCCTGCGCCGTTTCCAGGACAGTCATTCCTTCTTCTGCTTCGACTTCTTTGCCGTCGATTTTCAACAGGACTTTGCTCATTTTTCTTTACTCCCCCTGGTAATGGTTCTTTCTTCTTCGGGAATAGCTGGCGGAACGGGTTCCCCGGAAATCTTTTTCACCGCGCTGAAACGGGAAGGACAGACATCATAGCAGGTGTTGCACTTGGTGCATTTTCCCTGGTCGATAACGTGAATGGTTTTTTTGCCTCCGATGATGGCATCGGAGGGGCATTTTTTCAGGCAAGCCTGGCAGGCCTGGCATTCTTCCGGATCGATATAATAGGCGATCAGGTCCTTGCAGTACAGGGCCGGGCACCTTTTCCCGCTGATATGGGCTTCGTATTCATCGCGGAAATACTGTAAAGTGCTGAGGAAGGGGTTGGGTGCGGTCTGCCCCAGGGCGCAAAGTGAGACTTCTTTGGCCACCTGGCCCAGCTCTTCCAGCAGTTCCAGGTCGCCTTCCTGGCCCCGGCCTTCGGTAATGTTGGTCAGGATTTTAAGCATTTGTTTAACCCCTTCCCGGCAGGGCACGCATTTCCCACAGGATTCATCGGTTAAAAAATCAAGGAAGTACCTGGCCACGTCGACCATGCAGGTATCTTCATCCATGGCGATCATCCCGCCGGAGCCCATCATCGAACCGGCTTTTGTTAACTCGTCAAAGCCAACCTGCAGGTCGAGCAGGTGTTCGGGCAGGCATCCCCCGGAAGGACCGCCGGTCTGTACTGCTTTGAATTTTTTACCGCCCCGGATCCCGCCGCCGACCTTGAAGATGATGTCCCTTAAAGTCATGCCCATGGGGACTTCCACTAACCCGGTATTGTTAATTTTGCCCACCAGGGAGAAAATCTTGGTTCCCTTGCTGGTTTCAGTCCCGTACTTTTCAAACCACTCGGCGCCGTTGTTGATTATCAGGGGGACATTGGCCCAGGTTTCGACGTTGTTGAGGACGGTGGGTTTATCCCAAAGGCCCTTGATATTGGAGCGGATGTATTTGGGCCTCGGTTCACCGGCCCTTCCTTCAAGTGCCGTCATCAAAGCGGTTGATTCACCGCAGACGAAAGCTCCCGCTCCCTGGTGGACTTTTACCGTAAAGCTAAAGTCCGAGCCGAGGATGTTTTCTCCGAGAAAACCGTATTCTTCTGCCTGCTTGATCGCCGTATTGATATTGTCCACCGCCAGGGGGTATTCCTGCCGGACGTAGATAAACCCTTCCCTGGCCCCGATCGTGTAAGCCCCGATAGCAAGGCCTTCCAGGACCGAGTGGGGGTTTCCTTCGAGCAGGCTTCGGTCCATGTAGGCTCCGGGGTCGCCTTCATCGGCGTTGACAATGACGTATTTTGTATCCTCCGGCGCACTGCGGGATCCTTCCCATTTAATGCCCGCCGGAAAGCCGCCTCCGCCCCGACCCCTTAAGTTGGCCTTTTTTACTTCTTCCAGGGCCTGCCCGGGATCCATCTTCAGCAGGGCTCTGGCCAGGGCTTTATAACCGCCTAAAGCCAGGTAATCTTCGATACTCTTGGGATCAATTTGGAGGTTGGCGCCGAATAAAAGCCTCTGCTGATTTTTATAAAAGGGGATCTCATCTTCCCTGGTTATTTTTTCATCACTGGAGGGATCAATATAAAGCAAGTGTTCCAGGATCTTGTTTTCCTTGATGGTTTGAGAAACTATTTCAGGGATGTTCTCCGGCTCGATCTGGAGATAGCAGATGCCTTCGGGATAGAGGACAATGATCGGGCCCCTTTCACAAAAACCGTGACAGCCGGTTTTGCGGACTATGACCTGATCTTTTAGGCCCTGTTTTTCCAGCTCTTCCTCGATGGCTGCAGCAACCGACCGGCTGCCGGTGGCATGGCAGGCTGTGCCGGAACAAAGGGTTATGATCCGCTGGTCGGAATCCCTGTTTGATAAAATTTCATCTCTCAGTTTTTCCAGTTCGGCAGATGAATTCAGCTTTGGCATAATCTTACCTCACTCATATTTTTTTAAGGCGTCTGCAGTTTCTGCCGGCGATATTTTACCGTGGATCTGCCCGTCGACTTCCATTACCGGTCCGAGAGCGCAGCAGCCGAGGCAGTTTACTGTTTCCAGGCTAAATTTCAAATCAAGGTCTGTTTCGCCGGGCTTAATGCCGGTGTAGTCTTCAACCGCAGTAAGGACATTTTGCGCACCCCGGACATGGCAGGCGGTGCCCATACAGATGTGTACTTCGTGGCGCCCCTTGGGAATCAGGCTGAAAGCCTTGTAAAATGTGGCTATATGCTGGATTCGGCTCAAAGGCACTTCCAGTTTTTCGCTGATTCTTTCCAGGATCTGCCGGGGCAGCCAGCGGTTTTCGCTTTGGATTTCCAGCAGAACCTGGATCAGCGAGCTGGCCTCACTGTTGTGTTTGTCTATAATTTGATCAACTTTTTCGATATCCATGGCTGTTTTACCGGTATCCTCCTTTATCCCGGGCAGGGTTTTGCTTTTTTGTTTTAAGCCAGGGCAAAGCGTTTTTCCTCTTCCTCATATCTGACCAGCCCCTGCCTGGCGGAATTGTTCAGGTGTTTGGATATGTCGGAGGGCGACAGACCAAGCACTTCCGATATTTCCCCGGTCGAAAGCGGTTTTTTCTGCAGCAAGGCTATGATCTGGCTGATGGCCAACTTGTCGGCGATCAACTCTTTAAAAAGCCGTTCAAATTCTTCGCCGGCATAGAATGCTTCAAACTGCTCCCGGGTTTCAAAATGGCCCCTCAACCTTTCGCTTTCCACCAGCCTGAAATAAGGAATGAGCTTGTAAACAGCTTTTAAATTTAGGCGCAGGGTTTCGGGGTTAAGTCCTTCGCTGATGCCGAGCGGACCCGCTTCCCTGACCGTGGCGACAAAATCATCGACAACTTTTGCAAAAAGGTTCCCCTCTCCTGATGACATAAACTCAATCCTTAACCGGTCGGGGTTCAGGCCGATGTATTTCATAATTCTCCTGCTCAAAAGGACCAGGTTCAGGACATGGTAATTTCCGTGGGTAATGTAGTTGCATTCTTTCAGCCGGCACCCGCCGATCAAAACCCCGTCCATTCCGTTTGAAAAAGCTCTGAACAGATGGGCCAGATCGACCCGTCCGCTGCACATGACCCGAATGAGCCTGATTTCAGTTGTGTATTGTAGCCTGGAAACTCCAGCCAAGTCCGCAGCTCCATATCCTCACCACTGGCATACGAAGCCGACCACTTTCGGTTTGAATGTATGTTTATCACTCATCCGCTGTCACCTCCCGGTTCAGTATTTTGCCCGTATTCAGGCCTGTTAACGTCCTTTATACCGCGGTTTCTTTTGTTTCTGCAACCTCTTCCTCGGGGACAACTGCATCGATCTGACTGAGCAGTTCCTCGTCGGTAAAGTGTTTTAACTGGATCGCCCCGGTGGGGCATACGGCGTTGCATAGGCCGTCTCCCTTGCACAGGACCGGGTTTACGGCTGCCTTTAAGCCTGCTTCATCAGTTTCCTCGAATTCAATGGCCCCGTAGGCGCAGGCGTCAATACAGGCTCCGCAGGTAACGCACTTGTTTTTGTCCACTTCGCAGATGGCCCCGGAGGCGGTAATAATATCGTTGGAAAGCAGGGCCAGGACCCGGCCTGCAGCTCCGTAAGCCTGGCTGATGGTTTCAGAAATCATTTTCGGATAGTGGGCAATGCCGCATAAATACACCCCTTCAGCCGAGAATTCCAACGGCCTCAACTTGACGTGAGCTTCTTTAAAAAAGCCGTCTGGGTTAAGGCCGACCTTGAATAAATTTTCCACTTCCCTGGTTCCGGCTGAAGGAATAACTGCGGCGGCAAGGGCTATAACGTCTGCATCCAGTTCGATGTTTTTTTGCAGGACGTAATCGGGCAGGGTTACTTTTATAACCGGCCGCCCCTCTTCTTCGGCTGGTTCAAGCTGCGGTTCCTGTTCTGGTTCATAGCGGATAAACACGACCCCTTTGCCGGCGGCTTCCCGGTAATAGTCTTCGTTGTAACCATAGGTTCTCATATCCCTG
The DNA here is from genome assembly GCA_003554615.1 of Syntrophomonadaceae bacterium. Classification (GTDB taxonomy): domain Bacteria; phylum Bacillota; class Dethiobacteria; order DTU022; family DTU022; genus B1SED10-74M. The sequence continues at coordinate 21,502 of PWGX01000003.1, read as the reverse complement.
AAAAGGATATAGACGTCCCGTTCGGGGTTCTTTTCTTTTAATTGCAGGGCATTTTTAACTGATTCGTTACAGCAGATCCGGCTGCAGTAATTGCGATCTTCATTCCGGCAGCCCACGCACTGGATCATGACTATGGTTTCTGCACCGGCAATCATTTCGTCTTCAGTAGCAATTTTTTCTTCCAGTTCCAGGTGGGTCATGACCCGGTCGTCTTCGCCGTACAGGTATTCGGTGGGAGTATAAACATCGGCTCCCGTGGCAATGACTGTGGCCCCGTGTTTAACTTCGGTGTTTCCGCGGGTAGACTGGATTTTGGTCGTAAAATTGCCGATATAACCGGCAGTCCCGGTAATTTCGGCCCCGGTGTAAACATGAATCAAGGGGTGGCGGTAAACTTTTTTGATCAGATCGCTTAGGAATGCCTGGACATTTAGCCCTTCCAGGGTTTCGTAAACTTGCCTGGCTGTACCACCAAGTTCAGTTTCTCTTTCCACCAGGTAAACTTGATGGCCTTGCTCGGCAATGGAAAGGGCACAGCTCATTCCGGCAACTCCGCCGCCTACCACCAGCGCTTTTTTATCGACCGGCAGCTTGATTTCCATTAACGGTTCCAGGTGGTGGGTTCTTGCTACAGCCATCCTGATTATATCTTTTGCTTTTTGATTGGCCTCATCTTTTTGCCTGGGGTGGACCCAGGAACAGTGTTCCCGGATGTTGGCCATTTCGTAGTAGTACTGGTTCAGGCCCGCTTCCCTGAGGGTGTCCCGGAAGAGCATTTCCAGGGTTCGCGGAGAACAGGCGGCCACTATAACCCGGTTTAAGTCTTTTTCCTTAATCATTTCTGTAATTTCTTCGGCAGAATTAGTGGCGCAGGAAAAAAGCTGTTCCTGGGCATAAACCACGTTGGGCAAGGTTAAAGCGTAATCAACGGTTGATGGCACATTGACCACCCTGCCGATATTGGCCCCGCAGTGGCAGACAAAAACCCCGATCCGCGGTTCTTCCAGGGAAACATCTTTTTCGGGCGGATAAACCCTTTCCACAGACAGGTCGCCCTTGCGGTAACTGAGCAGTTCCCCGCACTGGGAGCCGGCCCCGCTGGCAGTAACTACTGTTTCAGGTATTTCGAGCGGGCCCTGGAAGGCGCCGCTGACATAGAACCCGGGGCGTGATGTTTCCATGGGGTTGACCGGGTTGGTTTTGCAGAAGCCATGATCGTTCAATTCCAGCCCAAATTTTTTGGCCAGACCTTCCACATCCGGAGGCGGATTGAGGCCTACGGACAATATCACCAGGTCGAACTCCTCTTCTTTAACACCTTCTTCGGGGTTGGTATACTTGATAATCACATTTTCGGTTTCCGGGTCTTTTCCCGTTACCGAGACATAACTGCGGATAAACCTGACATCGGGCAGTTCTTCCGCCCTCTGGAAAAACCTTTCGAAATCTTTGCCGAAGGAGCGGATATCGTTGTGGAAAACGGTGCATTCTGTTTCCGGGTCGTGCTCCTTGGTTAAAATAACCTGTTTTTGGGTATAGGTACAGCATACCGAGGAACAGTAGCTATTGGCTCCCGGGGGGTTGACCTGTCTAGAACCGACGCACTGGATCCAGGCTACCTTTTGGGGAGGCTTCAGATCGGAAGGGCGGAGGATCTGTCCCTCGTAAGGCCCGGTGGAATCGGTCAGGCGCTCGTAATCCATGCTGGTGATCACGTTGTCGTATCTCCCGGCCCCGAAGTCCGCTCTTATTTTAGGATCAAATTCCTCGTAACCGGGAGCTAAGATTACCGCTCCGACGCTAATTTCCATTATTTCTTCGGTTTGATTAAAGTCTATGGCTTCATTTTGACATACCGCTTCGCAGATGCGGCATTTTTCTTCTTTTAAGTACAGGCAGTTCTCGTCAATATAGGTGATCAGCGGGATAGCCTGTGAATAATAAATATGGATGGCTTTATTGTTTGATATGTCCTGGTTGAACTCATCAGGGTACTGGACCGGGCAGTATTCCGTGCATGTATTGCAGCCCGTGCACTTGTCTTCCCGGACGTAACGGGGCTTTTTCCTCAGTTTCACCTTGAAATTGCCAGTTTCGCCTTCCACACTGTCAACTTCAGCATAGGGGATGACTTTGATGTTGGTGTGCCGGTCGACCTCGACCAGTTTCGGTGAGAGTATTCACATCGAGCAGTCATTGGTCGGAAAGGTCTTGTCCAGCTGGGCCATATGGCCCCCGATGGCGGGAGCCCTGTCGACCAGGTACACCTTGAAGCCCACGGCGGCCAGATCCAGGGAAGCCTGGATGCCGCTGACACCTCCGCCAACTACCATCACATCTCCGAGATTACCGCCGGCAAGATTTTTGATCAGCTGTTCTCCGTTTAGATCGGTCGGATGATCCAATTTTTTCACCTCGCCAGGTTTCAAATTAACTCGTTCAGGATTTCCGTAATATCTTTAACCAAAATTGTTTCTTCATAATTCAGGCCCGACCTGCTTTCCTCCAGGGCATCAACGCAGTAAGGGCAGGAAGTGGCCAGCACCTCGGCTCCAGTTTCGATCGCCTGCTCCAGCCTGAGGTTGGAAAAGCGTTCCGACATCTTGGTGTCAATCCAGATCCTGCCCCCGCCCATGCCGCAGCAAAGGCTCTTTTCATGTGACTCAGGGAGTTCATGAAATTCCAGGCCGGGGATCGATTTAAGGATATCCCGGGGAGGATCATAAATACCATTGTGCCGTCCCAGGTAACACGGGTCGTGGTAGGCTACTTTTTTAGAGTAGTCTCCGTTGGTTTTCAAGCGGCCTTCGTTAATAAGCTCGTTTATATATTCCGAGATGTGAATTACATCGAAATTAGCTTTAAACTCGGGGTATTCATTTTTAAAAGTATGGTAGCAGTGGGGTGAAGAAACCAGGATCCGTTTTACCCCGTGATCGATAAAGGTTTTGATGTTTTCCCGGGCCAGGGTTTTAAATACCTCTTCATTGCCTGTTTTACGAATGCTTTCCCCGCAGCAGTTTTCTTCAGTGCCCAGTATGCCAAATTCCACCCCGGCCTTGTTGAGGATCCCGGCAGTAGCCCGGGCAATTTCCATCAGCCGCTGGTCGTAGCTGACATAGCAGCAGGGAAAGTAAAGGATTTCCATTTCCTCGTTAAAAGATTTGACATTGTAACCTTCCGCCCAGTCGGCCCGTTTGGAGCGGTCCTGGACAAAAGGGTTGCCTTCGGCGGTTAGGCTGGCGCTGGCTGACCGGACCGGTTTTAGAAGGGTGGAAGAAACGCCGTACTCGGTGGCAATTCTGCGCATGGCTACAACGTCGTCAATCTGCTTAACATCCCTGGGGCATTCCTGGGGGCACTTTCCGCAGGTGGTGCAGCGCCAGACTTCTTCCAGTTCAATTTCAGGGATTCCGAATGCCGCTTCCCTGATCAGCCTGCGGATGCTAAAATCTATAACTTTGTTCCAGGGGCAGACAGTATCGCACTTGCCGCACTGGTAACAATATTTAACGGCTTCACCGCCAAATTCTCTTATTTCCTCAATAACTTCCTTGATCGGGGTTTCAGTATCCACGATAAAATGATCCCTTCTTTCGCCGTGGTTTCTTTACTCTTTCTTTAACAGTCGGGCCATGCTGTTGGCCACTTTGTCCAAACCGTATCTATCGGCTAAAGCCTTTATGCTTCGCTCCATTTCTTTCTGGGTCAGGTCTTTCTGTTCTTCCTCCTCTTCATCTTCAACTTCTTCTTCCCTTATTTCATAAGTTAGGGCATCGGAAAGACACCATTTCACGCAAAGGGGTTCTTCCTGAGGCGGATCGTCTTCACACATATCGCATTTCAAGGGCAGGCCGGAATCAGGCTCCTTGAAGGCCTCTCTTGAAGGACAGGAGGCCCGGCAAAAGTCGCACTCGTCATATTCCTTGCCGTCAATAACATATTTGTCCCTGCCCATGCATTCAGCTGCAGTGTATTCACCTGCATATATCGGCAGGTAAATATCTTCCAGCGGCCGGCGGATCATCCTGATCCGGGACCTGGCCGGGTTATTCGAGCTGTATTTCTCAGAGGCATGAAAGGCGGAGCAGATCATCTCACAGGCCCGGCAGCCGTTGCATTTTTCAAGGTCGATATTGATCACTTTAACTGTCTTCGTCTTTTTGCCCATCATCATATATCCCTCGCTTTTCTAAATCTTCCCCGACATGGTCGAGATCCAGGGATCTCAAGGTTTCCCTGGTCGGGATCCCTTCACTGTTCCAGCCTTTAAATTTGTAGTATTCATCGAGCAGTTTGGCTTCATGTTCGGGGAACCGTTTCTTCCAGTGGTCTTCCGGCGGCCTGTCATCTTTTCGTCTCAGGCCCCTCCTGGTGTTAATGGCCCTGAGCAGGCACCGGTTTCTTTTAATGATTTTATTCCACAGTTCGTCTTTGTCGATATCCAGCCCGGTCCCGGCAGAGATCAGGGTGGGCAAGTTATGGATGTGGTAAGGAGGTTTGATCGGAAAAGATGACAGGCCCGCACATATACCGGTAGTGTCGTCAATGTAGTGCATCGTTTCCTGCCATTCCACCAGTTCGCAGGCGGTTTGGAAGTCGGGGAAATAAGGGAAAGCGTACTCTCCCCGCGGTTCCCACTTGACAAAAAAGTCCTTGATGTTTTCGCTGGGGGCCTGGAACCAGTCTTTGACAAATTCTTCCCTGTCTTCCTTTTCGGGGAAAGGAGCCTGGGGAAGCTGTCCTTCGATCTGGGTAATGTTGATTTTTTCTCCCGTGGAATGCATCAAGAAGAAAACCGGGTTTAGCATACCCAATTTAATAGGGATCTGTTCATGTTTTTTAATGGTATTGCTGTCATAAGCTTCCGCTCCTCCGCCGATCTGGCGGGCGGCCCAGTAAACACCGTTGGCTAAAACATCGCCGATTCCTTCCCTTCGGACAATTTTTTCCAGGAGGTAGAAAAACCGGCCTTCGTTATCAGCGGGGAAATCCGGTAAGTCTTCGTCGGTTAAAATGCCGTTTTCATATAGTTCAATGGCAAAGGCCATTACCTGCGGTGCGGTGTAGGAGTCTACCCCGTAGCCCTGGGCCAGCCCGGCAATCCTGAAGCCAAACTCAAGGTTATCAGCCATGGCGCCCATCACGTAGGTAAGCTTCGAATAACACTTCATCATATACTTTGAAAGTTCCAGGGTGGGATAGGCAATAATGGCCCCACACTTCATGGGGCAGTTGTAACAGCTGATCAACCTCTGCACGGCGCCGTCCTGGACCCTGAACCATTCATCTTCCACTTCTTCGGTCCAGAATTCTTTTCTCCGGTAGCGGGCATTCCCCCACGAGAAAGCGGTGGTGTGCCATGCTTCGTCGTGAATGGCCATTTCCTGTGGCGACCCCAGTCCGGCCAGGATGGGGGGGACATGTTGAACCGGGTTGTCAGCCCGCCACTGGATGTAGTCCAGGACCTCATTGCAAAGTTCGATAAATTTCTCCGGCCGGGCGATGTTAAGATCTTTCGTGCCGCGAACGGCCACCGCTTTTAGGTTTTTAGAGCCCATAACAGCCCCGATTCCCGCCCGGCTGGCGCTGGAGCGGGCATGCTCTACGGAAGCATAATAGACATTGTTTTCTCCGGCCAGGCCTATAGAAGCCACCTGGGCATCCTGGTCCTCCAGTTCCTGCTTGATCAGTTCTTCGGTTTCAACGACACCTTTACCCTGCAGGTGGGAAGCATCTTTTATTTCCACCTTGTCGTTATTGATCCAGATATAAACAAGCTCCGGCGAGCGGCCGCTGAAAATAACCTTATCGTAACCGGCGTATTTAAGCTCGGGAGCAAAAAAACCTCCCATCATGGAATAGGCCATTAACAGGGTTTGAGGTGAGTATGTGGTGACAATAGTCCGGTTGGCGCCGGGAGCGGGCGTGCCGGCCAGCAGGCCGGTGCCAAAGATAAGCAGATTTTCCGGGGCAAGGGGATCTGTTTCAGGAGGGACCCTGTCCCACAAAATTCTGGCGTTGGTTCCCAGCCCGCCCAGGTGCAGTTCTGTCAGGGCCGGATCGGTTTGCACTTTTTCAATGTTTCCGCTGGAGAGGTCAATTTCCAGGTTGTACCCTGTTTCAGCATATCTCATTTTTTACACCTCTTAGCTATTTTTTGCTCTAAACGTGCTTTTTGAAAACAGAGCAATGCATTAATGCCCGGGCGCTGTCAAAATACTGTTCTTCCGGGTTATTTTGCCTGGCCCGGTTATAAAAGGTTTTGCCCGGCCTGTTTTATTTGCCGTGAACACTGAAACAATCAATTATGCAACAAAAAATGCTGTGGCCGGACGAATTGCGAAATGCGGTCAATATTGGTGATTGTATAATATAACCCCTTATTTTCTCTATTTAACCTTACTTTACAAGAACAGTTTTTAAATTGAAATCGCTAATAAGCATGGAAGCAAGGTGAAAAAAGAGTAAAATAAGGATTAACCCTTTAGAATGACAACCCGGAGCCTCACTTATGAAAGAAACGGGGCTGCCCCAAAGGTGGCGATGAGGCAGCCCTTTTAAATGTGCAGGAAAAATGTTTTATTGTTTTATGCAGTTTTTTACCCGGTTAAGGTTGAGGTATAACTGGCAGATGAATATTGGATAATCGGGTTAAATGCAGCACGATTAATTACGATCACGGGCTAAGAATTAGTGATTAAAATCTAAAGTTGCTACCTCTCATAGCTGCCTACAAGGCGGTTCATTCCGATAACATGGGGTTCGATTTTTTCTAAAAGCTGCCACATGGTCAGACCCGGTTCCAGGTTTAACTCCTTATCCAGGGCCAGGACCCAGAAGAAGTAATGGTGGACACCATGCCCCTCGGGAGGCATAGGACCCATGTAACCCTGCTTTTGGGCATCGTTAATCCCGGTAGTATAATCCTGTGTGTCTTCCGGAAGGTTGGTAACTGAACCGGGGATGTTATAAAGGACCCAGTGGACAAACCCGTAGGTGCCGGGAGAAACCAATGGCGCATCGGGATCGTGGCAGATTACTGCAAATGAAGCTGTGCCTTCAGGAACATTGGTCCATTCCAAAGCGGGAGAAACATCTTCCCCTTCCCCGGTGTGTTTCCGGGGGATTTTTCCACGTGATTCAAAAGCTGAACTTTTCAACTGCATTTTGGAGAGAGCAAAGCCCATTTTAAACATCCTTTCTTTAGAAGTGGTTAATTCATGTTTCTTTATCGAAGGGTTTTATTCCTTCTAGTTATTTCTTTGCAGAAGTGTGGTTTTATTAAACCAGTTCTTCCAATTTGTTCAGGAACTGCTCCCTGTATCGTTCTCCTTCTTCAATTAGTTCCTCTGCATCGGCTTTCAGGTTAACCTTGTTATTTTTTATGGCTTCGGCCAGTTTTTCATAGCCTTCCAGTTTCAGTTCCCAGGTTTGCATAAAAGTGTCATGGAGGTTTTCCACGTCTTCGCTTTCGGTGGTTATCCCTTTTAAATCGTCAAGCAGAGTTTCAGTTTTTGGGATAACGGTTTTTCTTAATTCATCGTGCAGGACCTGTTCACTGATAAAATTATCTCCGCTTACTCTTTCATAAGCCGACACGATGTCCTTTTCCTTTTCAAGGAGGTTTTCGATATCGTGATAATAATTAAGCAGATCCCTAGCTTCCAGGTTGTGGTTTAGTTCAAGCCGATCAGAGTCCAATTTGTCTTCAATAATCGAAGAAAGTTCGTTGTAAGTGTTAATTTTTTCTTCCATTAGTTCGACGATTCGGCCGGGATCGGAGGCTTCTTCAATTTTAGTATCCAGTTTTTCAATCCAGTTATATAGTGGTTTTAAGTGTTCGTTGATATCTTCCAGGGTTTTTTCGTCGGCCTGGTTTTCAAGTTTTTCTTTTAACTCATTAGCCCTGGTTTCGGCTTCGGTTACACGCTGCTCCAGTTCTTCCAGTTTTGTATTCACCTGTTCCGTTTCTTCGTTTACCTTTTCCATAACATATTCTTCTATTTCTTCTTCCGAATAGCGCTCGGCAAAGGTTTCGTAAAGATCATCGAGGATAGTTTCGGGGTTATCGTTCCGCAAAAAACGTTCCACGGCATTTTCTACGGCCTGCTGGAATTCTTCGTCCGTTTCCATTTCATAGACCTCTTCTTCAGAGGTGCAACCTGCCGCCGGGAGCAGCAAAAATAAAGTTAATAGGACCATTAAAAAGTACCTGGGTGAAAATTTATCGATCATGGGTAACATCCTTTTCATCATAAATTAATACTCGAATAAACAGCCCTTGCTGCACTGCTTCTATTATCTAGTCATATTTGAAAGGATGTCAAGTGCTGTTTGAAGGTAAAATAGAAACTAGTGTGGAATTATGGATCGAGCAGCTTGATCTGGCCTGATGCAGTTAATGTGACTATAATTACGAAAGGCTGGTTATATGATCAGCTTTTAAAAAAAAACAGGAAATCGACACGTCAAAAGCATGATGCGGAAAAAATAGTGAAGATTCTGGGTCGGTCAATTAACAGGGTGATGGGGTAGTTATATCCTGTTTTATGGCATTGCTCCAAGAAGATGAGCAATTTCCCCAGAGGGTGCATAAAAAAGTGGTGGTCCTTACCGAATTAGCGGGCCACCACTATTTCTTCCCTGTTTATGGTAATGCTCCTAGTCGATAATGCTCATCATTTTACCACAGCAAATGGGGATGACCTCGCCGGCTTTCAAACCCAGCAGTTTGTTGCAGGTCCTGCAGTAAACCTGCACATCTTCCTCCGCCCTAACCTCTGCAAAGGAGTTATCCTGGGGGTCGAGGCCTTCAATGTGGAATGAAGCTCCCTGGTCCTTTTTCTGGGGCACATACTCTCCTACAGGCACCAGCTTCCTGCTGTCGCCAACACAATCTACAAGAATTTTCCAGAGAGCGGTAAGCTTGGATTTCTCTTCATCATTTTCAGGAGACAACACAACCTGGCTTTTTTCAAGTTCAATCTTAATGGTTATCACTCCTTCATTTTTGCTTTGAACATCATTATAACATAATAATTCGTTATTGTAATGAATTTTAAAGAAATAAATATTCATTCATCAATTGTTAGCTTGATTTTTAAGAAGACAGGTTTTCTGCAAGGCAAGGGCACTGGTAGCCACAGGGTTGGAGGCGGGTGCAATTAAACATGCTTTCCATCTTCTAAAATGGTTAAAAGCAGGTTCTGGCAGTTAAAAAAGGATAACTACTTGTTTGACAAGCCGGTGTAAGTCAGCACTGCCAGGCTGGTTCAAAAATATGGAGATGGTTGGGGGAAAGCACTTTCAAGGCTTCGGCCAGCTCAAAATTGTAACTTTCAGCCTGTTCCCTGGCTTTCTCGGTCAGGTACCTTTTTAGCAGTTTTCCCTTTTCGGGCGGGAACTGGCTCACGTGACAATCAATTGCGGCCAGTTTGCTATCCCAGCAGGCGGAGGCGTCAATGAGGGTATTGGGGTAAGCAGTATAATAAAAAGCCACCGTTTCTACTTTGTGAGTGGTTAACCCTTCTTCCAGGTTTTCAGGGCAAAAATAGGGTATGGCGGAGAGAAAAGCTGCTTCAGCTGCAGCCAGGCCGGTGCGGATATGATCTGAATGGGCTTCATATGGGAGCCAGGGATCACAGACCAGTACTGCAGTTGGTTTGGTTTTTCTAATCGCCCCGGCAATACTGGATCTGGCTTTTTCGTAAGGCAGATTGCCTCCATCGGGGAAATTAAGCCAGAGCAGATCATTTGCTCCCAGGATAGCCGCTGCTTTTTCGGTTTCATACCGCCTGGTCCGGGCTAGATCAGTGCAGTTTACAGATGGATCATAAGTCCCGGCCGAGCCGTTAGTTACTGTGAGCCAGGTTATATTGACCCCGGCCCGGTACAACCGGGCGACCGTGGCGCCGGCTCCGATTTCAAGATCATCGGGATGGGGTTGGATGCAGAGCAGATGCTCGGTTTTGAACAGATCGGGGATGGGGAAAAAATTGCAAATATCGGGTTTCACCGGTTCTCCTCTTTTAAAATCAGTATAGTGCAGGATACTAAGAAAACGACTGCATTTACCCAAGCATAGCATATTTTTATTTTGCAGGATATAATTGATTAGGGTAATAGAGCCCTACGGGCTTTTGAACCGCTTTAACAATTACTACCTGACCGGGTACTGCCTGAGCAGTAAAGCCAACCGAATCTTTCACGTGGTCCATATCCGCGACCTGCAGGTTATTGAAGATTCAAGCTATAAAATGCCTCCCAGCTATTCGCTTAAAAAATCGTACAGCCAGGCCTGGGCCACCTGGACCCAGGAGGGGGGATCCAGGCTGGAAACAGTCCGTATCTGGGTCTGCTGCGGCACAGCCGAACGTTTCCGGGCCATAAAGTTTCACGATTCACAAACTATAACTGAGCTGGGCAGCGGTGAAATTGAAGCAACTTTCCTTCTTACCGGTGCCAATGAGATGGTGCCCTGGATTGTCAGCTGGGGGCCCGACATAAAGGTTCTTGAACCATTATGGCTCCGGGATAAAATAACTTCATACCTGTGCGAAACTTTAAACGGTTATGAAGATTGATAAGGGGCCTGTTATAAACATCCTGGCAGGACTGACAAAGGAAGATGGTTATGGATAAAAAACAAAGTACAACTACGGAAACAGCTACCCCGATTTCCTGGTCTTATCAGCCTGGCCTGAACGGAAGTGGGTTTCCCTGGGCCCCTCATAAAATACCTGTCAGTTTGCATTTTGAAGGTATCTCCCTGGCTATGGAAAAGTGTGAGGGGGGAATGTGCTACCGGAGGGAAAACGGCAGTGATGGCTTTGAGAAAATGGTCCTTGCTGAGAAGGTCACTTAAAGAAAAAATGAGCAAGGAACATTTGGAAATCATAGCCAAACTGGCTTCTTATGGGATTATAGTCATTGCTGCGCTCTGGTTTATGCCCACTGTGGGACTTGAACCTTCCGGCCTAATGGTGGCCGGGGGGGATTGTTGCCCTGGCCGTTGGTTTTGCCAGCCAGAGCATTATAGGCAACTTGATTTCCGGGCTTTTCTTGATGGGAGAACGGCCGGTAAAGATTGGGGATCAGATTGAGATAGCCGACCACCGGGGCTTTGTCGAAGATATTCATATTATTTCCACCTCGATCAGAACCCTCGACGGGCTTTATGTCAGGATTCCGAGCGAAACTGTTTTCACTTCCAGTATCATCAACTATTCCAGCAACCAGGTCCGGAGGGTGGATTTTGTGATCGGGATTCGTTATTCGGACGACGCCGATAAAGCGGTTCGAATAATCCGGGCAATAATCGATGAACATCCCCTGACCCTGGTTAGTCCTGAGGCACATGTTTTTGTAGATGAGCTTGGAGACAACAGTGTTGATATCGTAGCCCGGGTCTGGAACCCGACTTCGGAATGGTACACTGTTAAACGGGAGCTGCTGTGGATAATAAAGACCGCCATTGAAGCGGCCGGCATTCAGATCCCCTTCCCGCAGCGGGTGCTCTGGTACGGTGCCGATGAAGAAAAAGCTCCTGAAGTAGAAAAATAAGCGGCAGTTTTTTCTCTAAAAGTCGAAAGTATTTGCCGGTTTTTAACTTCATTATACCCCTCTGTATCTCTAAACCAAAACTATTTATATTATCACTTTAAGAAGGGGGTTTTCATGCCTAATCAGCCATGTCTGGGCCGGTTTTTTTACATTTACCTGCTTTGTCCAGTTAAAAACGGGATTATTTGAACAAAACAGCCCCCGGATGTTGACATTTGAGGTAAAATTGCATAGACTATTAAAAGATAATCTATATAAATAGTAGAAATTTAGGGAAAGGCATGGTGGCGAACTTGAAAATTGCCAAAAATGTAACAGAGCTGATTGGCAATACCCCGTTAGTTTATTTGAACAGGGTTGCCGAAGGTTGCCAGGCTGATGTTGTGGCCAAACTCGAATCCTACAATCCCGGGGGGAGCGTTAAGGACAGGATTGCCCTGAGTATGATTGAAGCAGCTGAGAAAGAGGGCCTGATTGGACCGGATACGATTATCCTGGAGCCGACAAGCGGTAATACAGGCATCGGGCTGGCTATAGTCTGTGCCGCTAAAGGTTACAGGTGCACCCTGACCATGCCTGATACGATGAGCATAGAAAGAAGAAACCTGTTAAAAGGGCTGGGGGCGGAACTGATCCTCACCCCCGGAGAGAAAGGAATGAATGGCGCGGTAAGTAAGGCGGAAGAACTGGCACAAGAAAACAGCCATTATTTCATCCCTCAGCAGTTTACAAATGAAGCCAACCCGGAAGTGCACCGCCGGACTACCGCTGAAGAGATATGGTCCGATACTGAGGGAAAGGTTGATATCCTGGTTTTTGGAGTTGGAACCGGGGGGACCATTACCGGGGTTGCAGAAGTGTTGAAAGAAAGAAACCCCTCTTTGAAAGCAATCGCGGTCGAACCGGAAAACTCTCCCGTTCTTTCCGGGGGAGAACCGGCTCCTCATAAAATCCAGGGTATTGGGGCCGGGTTTGTCCCGGAGGTTTTACGCCTGGATTTGTTGGATGAAGTGATCAAGGTTTCTGACCAGCAGGCCCTGGAAACGGCCAGGCGGCTGCTCCAGGAAGAAGGGCTTTTTGTCGGGATCTCATCAGGAGCAGCCTGCGCCGCAGCCCTGGAGGTAGCCGGGCGTCCTGAAAATAAGGGCAAACTGGTTTTGACTGTCCTGCCCGATCTTGCCGAGCGGTACATGTCAACGGTTCTTTTTAATGAGTAAGGTGGCTGAGCAGTCGAAACCGGGGCCGTTTCTATTTTTTGGACAGGGCGTCCAAAAGGAGGATTAATAAGATGCAGCTTTCAACAAAAGCCCGCTATGCTGCCCGAGCACTGGTTGAACTGGCCTTAAAATACGGCCAGGAACCGGTTAAATTAAAAGATATTGCCTCCAGGCAGGATATTTCTTTGAAGTACCTGGAACAGGTTATGTTCCCCCTGCGCATCAGTGGGTATGTAAAAACCCACAAAGGCAGCCAGGGTGGGTATGTCCTGGCTAAACCGCCGGAAGCGATCAACATGTATGAGGTTATTCAAACAGTTGAAGGTTCACTTTCCCCGGTCGACTGTGTGGACGATCCCGATGTCTGCGAAAGGATTAATCTATGTGTTACCCGAAGTGTATGGGTGGGCTTAAAAGATGCCATTTACAATGAGCTGAGCAGTATCACGCTGGCTGAACTGGCAGAGAAGCAGAACCTGATTTATCAATCTAAAGAAGATGAAGCAGGGGAATAAAAAAATTTGCCTTTTTTAGGAGGCGGGGAATGCGTTAATGAAAAACTAACCCTTTTGATTGACGGTATGAGCTGTGCAAGTTGTTCACGGAGCCTGGAAAAGGCCCTGCAGGACAAACATGGTGTGGAAAAGGCCTCGGTAAATTTTGCCTCCGTTAAGGCTTACGTGGATTATAATCCTGAGGTTGTTTCCCGGGACTATTATACGGGTAGTGAAAGAAACCGGCTTCGAAGGAACTCCCGAAGAACCGGGAGATGAAGGGGACGAAATTGATGCATTAGTCGATGCCGTTTTTAAGGATGAAACCATAATCACCCGCTCCATAATGGAAGCCAGGATCCCTCCAGCAAGCAGGATCAAATTATTGGCAGGTTATAATATAAGAAAATCAACCTTCCCCCTCCCATCAATACAATCGGCTTCCGGGACTCTAACCCGGGAGCCGAACTTTTTGGTCAATTAACCTGTCTGGCCACCCTAAAAATTATAGATAAATATTCTTAATAAAAGCAGGAGTCATTATTAATAAATAGAATATAATAACACTAATAATAAATGGGAGGTATAAACATGAGTGTAAGAGTTGGCCAGGTGGCCCCCGACTTTGAAGCCAGTGCTTTTGTAGGCGGCGGTTTCAAGGATATCAAGCTTTCAGATTACAAGGATCAATGGGTGGTGCTCTGCTTCTATCCCGGAGATTTCACCTTCGTCTGACCGACCGAATTGGCGTCAGTTGCCGCCAGGTATAAGGAACTGCAGGATCTCGGTGTGGAAGTCCTGTCATGCAGCGTGGACAGCAAATTTACCCACAAGATCTGGCAGGAAGTGGAACTGTCAAAAATGGTTGAAGGTGGCATCCCGTTCCCGATGCTTTCTGATACCGGGGGAAAGATAGGCAGTTTATATGGAGTTTACGATGAAGAAGGCGGGGTTAATGTTAGAGGCCGCTTTTTAATCGATCCCGACGGCAAGATCCAGGCCATGGAAGTGCTCACTCCCCCGGTGGGGCGGAACTTTTCAGAACTGGTCCGCCAGGTCCAGGCTTTCCAGCATGTCCGAGAGACCGGAGAGCCGACTCCGGCTGGATGGCAGCCGGGCAAAAAAACCCTCAAGCCGGGCCCGGAACTGGTGGGCAAGGTTTGGGAAACCTGGAAGATCGGTGATTAAATACAGAGGAGGCATTGGGTATGTTAAAATTCTACTGCTTTCCAACCTGAACTACCTGCCGTAAAGCGAAGGCGTGGCTTTCCGAAAATAATGTTGAATTCGAGTACCGTGATATACTTAAACAGCCCCTGGAGAAAGAAGAATTAAGCCTGTTGGCCTCCAGGGGCGGAACTAGCATAAAGGGCCTGCTCAATCCGGGCAGTAAGGGGTTTAAAGAATTGAAGCTGGACCTGGACAGCATAACCGATCAAGAGGCGGCCGAACTGATCAAAAATAATCCCAAGATCATGCGCAGGCCCCTTTTAACCGATGATAAAAAGTTAGTTGCCGGTTTCAATCCGGAGGAATACAGCGGCCTGGTTGAGGCTGGATAAAAGATTATTAATGAAATAACAGGTATTACCCGCCCCTGGGGGAGGTAATGGTTTATCAATATTTTTTAGGCCGAATATTTGATAATATTCGGCCTTTTTGTCATAATATAGTCAAGATCGCCCGGTGGTTTAACCCTTAAACCGGAACATACCTTTAGGGAAAAGGGAGGTATACGATTGTGAAAAAGTATTTTTCCGGAGTTACCATTGAGTGTGCGAGCGGCGATATTGCGGGACAGGACGATATGACGGCAGTGGTTAATGCCGCCAATGCCCAGTTGAAACCCGGCGGCGGAGTAGCAGGCGCCTTGCACCGGGCAGCCGGCCCGGGACTTGAAGAGGAGTGCCGGCCCCTGGCGCCGATTAAGCCCGGGGAAGCGGTTATAACCGGAGGGCATAATTTACCCAACCAGTATGTTATCCACTGCCTTGGTCCAGTTTATGGTAAAGATAAACCGGAGGAGAAATTCCTGGCAGATTGTTACCGAAATGCTCTGTGGCTGGCCGATGAGAAAAAGATTGACTCAATAGCCTTTCCTTCCCTGTCAACAGGCGCTTTTGGTTACCCGATGGAAGATGCTGCCGAAATTGCCTTCCGGACCATCAAAGAGGTTATCACTGAACTGCGGGAGGTAAAACATATCCGTTTTGTCCTGCGCGGCGGCCAGGCAATCGAAATCCATCAGCAGTGTATGGAAAAAGCTTTTGGTTAATAAAGTATTTGTAAGTACTGCTCAAATATTAAACAGGGAAGCTTGCCAGTTCGGTGAATGACCTATCCGGGCGTTACCTCTTTGTAAAATCCGGCCTGTTTCCCTATTCTTTGCCGGAAAGCAGGGATAAATAGTCAATGCATCTAGTTGAGGCTTTAATTTTTGGCATTGTCCAGGGTATTTCTGAGTTTTTGCCTATTTCCAGTACAGCTCATATAATAATTGTTGAACTGCTGCTTGGTTATAATTTTCCCGGCCTGGCCTTTGAAATATACCTTCATATCGCATCGGTTTTTGCAGTTATGCTCTATTTTCGCCGTGAACTGTGGGCTGTGGTGACCGGTTTTTTTAGGTATTTCAGCGAAAAAACTGCTGAAAATAGGGTCCATTTCATGTTCGGGATTTATATTATTATTGCCACCTTCATAACCGGGGCGCTGGGCGTGATCTTAAAATTCCAGGTTGTGGATGTTATGAAGACCCCGGCTTTTATCGCGGTGGCCCTGGTTGTTACCGGGACGGCCTTAATCTTGATTGAGCGGTTCAAAGAATACGGCAGCCGCAGGGAAGAAAACATGACTTACCTGGATGCAGTGCTGGTGGGGCTGGCCCAGACCGTAGCCGTCCTGCCCGGTATTTCCCGTTCCGGGTCAACTGTAATCGTGGCCCTCTGGGCAGGGCTGGACCGGGATACGGCGGTCCGTTATTCCTTTCTCCTGGTCATACCGGCCATCCTGGGTTCCACAGTCCTGGCCATCGGTGAAGTATCCCTGGAGATCTGGGCTGCTGTTGGGACCGCTCCCTTGATTGTTTCTTTCCTGGCTTCATTTGTTTTCTCCTGGATCGGCATTGTGTGGCTGATCGATTTTCTAAAAAAAGGCCGTCTGATCTATTTTGCCGCTTACTGCTTTATCATTGCCATCCTGGTCTACTTTTTTGTCCAGGAGATACCCCCAACAGTTTAATATTGGATCCGATCTAGTATAAAAGGGAAGGTATATGCCCCCTTAAAAAGAATAACATACCTGAGCTGTTTTGAGTATTATTTGTATTACAAACAGGGTAAAGAAGGTGATCAGGAATGGATAATGTTACTGATGGACTTGAAAAAGCAATCAAGGCCATAAAAATCGGGGTTTCCTCTACGGAACAGGAACAACTGTACCTGGAACTGGAAGAATTCCTGGCCTGGCTCGATCCGCTGCTTGAAGTTGACACCGCTGAAACAGGGCAGCTATTGTTCGGCCATGACGCGGTCAACGTGCTCAAGGGGGACTATCCCAGGCAAAGCGACCTGGCCGAACTGCAGGAAGCTGCTCCAAACTTTGCCGGCGGTTTTTACCTGGTTCCGAAAGTCATGGAGTAACCTATCAGGCCGCAGAAGGGGAGGTTAAGATTGGAATTAAGAAAAACGACTGTCCATCAGACCGTTGAGGCTGTTTTAGAAGGTGAAATTACTGCGCACCAGTTGATTGAAAAGACCATCAAGAACTGTTCCGTGCTTAATGAAGGGCTTAATATATTTACCAGCATTGCCGGGGTCGATGCCCTTGAACAGGCTAAAGCTGTTGACCGGAAGATTAAAAACGGCGAGAAGCCGCCCCTGGCGGGAATACCGGTGGCGGTTAAGGATGATCTATGTTATGGTGTTCTGCCGACCGGCCTGGGATCTGCTGCCTTCAATGAGTTTATGTCCCCGGTAACAGCGGCCGTGGTTGAAAGGCTAATGGATGCGGGGGCAGTGGTAATTGGCAAAACCAACCTGGATGATATGGGTCAGGGTTCAACTACCCTTTCTTCTCCAACCGGCTCTACGGTTAACCCCTGGCAGGCCGGAAGAACGGCCGGAAGCGCCGGTGCGGCGGCGGTCGCTACGGGAATCTGTATGCTCGCCGTAGAAAGCGACAGCGGCGGAGCCCTGCGACAGGGGGCCTCGCACTGCGGGGTGGTAGGACTGCGACCCACAACCGGGCGGATTTCGCGCTACGGCCTTAATGCCCACTGCAGTTCCTTTGCCCGGGTGGGGGTAACCGCTTTCTCCAGCGAAAATATTTCCGGGATTTTAGATTTGGTTTCCGGGTTTGACCAACGTGATGCCGCTACCGCTGTTTGCCGGGAAGGGATATCAGAAATAATAAAAACTCCCGGTTCTGAAGACATGACTATTGGTTACCCTGTTACAGCCTTTGATCACCTGGAGCCGGACCTGCGGGAAATATTTGAACAGGTCAGGGATCAACTTAGCAGTCGTGGTTACAGGATAAAAGAGATTGACCTGGGCTTATTGCGTGAAGGCCTGCAGGCCTATTACGTCCTTGCCCTGACGGAAGCTTCCTCGAACCATGCCCGCTTTGATGGAATTCGCTTTGGCAAAGGCCGGGAGACGGACAGCCTGGAAGAGATGTACCGGCAATCACGCTCTGAAATATTAGGGAAAGAAGCGCGGCGGCGAAGTATCTTTGGCACATTTTTGCTTAGCAAAGGTAATTATGATCGTTATTACCGCCAGGCTTTGAAAATATGGAAACTGGTCCGCCAACATTTTGAAGCTGCTTTCAACGAGTGCGACCTGTTAATGCTTCCTGTCGCTAAAAATCTTCCCCGGCCATTAAAAGGGGAAAGCAGTTATCTTGATCAGTGGTCGGACGATCTTTTCTGCGCGCCGGTAAGCCTATCCGGAATGCCTTCACTGTGTGCTCCCGCCGGGCAGATTGATCAGCTTCCCATCGGGATGCAGCTGGTCGGGCCTCCGTTTAGCGAAAAAACCCTGCTCGCTGTCGGATCCACTTCCGGCCCCAGGGACATGGGTGAAAGTCCCTTGTCCCAATGATTACCGGGTTCGTAGGACAGGAGAACAGCCCCCTGTCCCAACCCTGTCCCAGGGTATTGAGGTGATTTAGTTATGAGGAAAGGAAGGTCGTTATGAAGTATGAGGTTGTGATCGGCCTGGAAGTCCATGTGGAACTGCTCACCGAATGTAAGCTGTTCTGCTCTTGCCCCAATCGATTTGCGTCTGAGCCGAATGTCAATACTTGCCCGGTATGCCTGGGGTTTCCCGGTGCTATGCCCCAGATGAACCGGGAATCGCTGCAGCAGGCTCTTACTGCCTCTGTTGCCCTTAATTGTGAAGTTGCCTTATACAGCTACTTCGATCGCAAGAATTATTTTTACCCGGATATGCCCAAAGGTTATCAAATCTCCCAGTATTACATTCCTCTTGGCAGCAAGGGGTTTCTTGAAATTGAGGATGATCAGGGATCACTTAAAAAAGTTGGCATCGGCAGGGTTCACATGGAAGAAGATGCCGGAAAATTGGTCCATGAAGCCGGGGGAGAGGCTGCCGCCAGATCGTCGATGGTTGACTATAACCGGGCCGGGGTGCCGTTGATCGAAATTGTGACCGAACCGGATCTGCGTTCTTCGGAGGAAGCACGCCGGTACCTGGAAAAGCTTAAAAGCATAATGCAGTACGCCGGAGTGTCTGACTGTAAAATGGAAGAAGGCAGCCTGCGCTGCGACGCCAATGTCTCTTTGCGGATTCCAGGCGATCAGGCTTTCGGGATCAAAACAGAGTTAAAAAACATGAATTCATTCCGGGCGGTTGAAAAGTCCCTGGATCATGAAATAAAAAGGCAGGTCGAAATCCTGAACAGCGGGGAAAAAGTGGCCACCCAGACCCTGCGCTGGGACGAGGACAAGCAGGAAACGATCGTCATGAGGGTCAAACTTGAAGCCGATGATTATCGCTGTTTTGCCGATCCCGAGCTGGCCCCAATCGAACTTACCGCCGAAGAAGTAGAACAGGCCCTTCAAAATCTGCCGGAAATGGCCGAAGAGAGAGCCCACCGTTTTGTGGAAGAGTACGGCCTTCCGGAGTATGATGCCGGGGTCCTGACCGCATCGCGCTGCATGGCCGATTATTTTGAATCCTGCCTAACTCTTTACAACAAGCCAAAAGAGGTTAGCAACTGGGTGATGGGCGAATTTTCCGCCCACCTGAAGAATGCCGGGTTGGAAGCCGATCAGGCTTTTTTCAGACCCGAAGATATGGCTGAACTACTGAAGATGATCGATGAGCAGGTGATCAGCGGTAAAATTGCCAAAAAAGTCCTGGATAAGGCTTTTGAGAGCGGTAAAAAACCTCGCCAGGTGGTCGAAGAAGAAGGGCTGCTGCAGATTTCAGACCAGTCAGAACTGGAAGCGATTGTTGACCAGGTGATAGCCGAGAACCCGGACACGGTGGAAAGTTACCGCGGCGGCAAATCCAAGGCCCTTGGCCACATGGTCGGGCAGGTGATGAAAGCCACCAGGGGCAAAGCCAATCCCCAGCTGGTTAATGAACTGCTGGTCAAGAAAATTGACGGCTGATTGATTGACGGTTGGTTAAAGGACGGTATTCCATCTATCCTTTACTGTTTAAAGCAAAGTTATGCCGATAGAGTCTTCCCAGCGGCCTTTTTAATGAACTTGTCAAATTAAACTGTCAGCTCGTTACCTGGTGATAGGCCCACTTTACCCATAGCATGGCTGTTTCCAGGTCTTCTTTTTCCACTGTAGCTCCGCACCAGAAGCGCAGGCCGGGAGGGGCGTCCCGGTAGGAGGCTATATCATAGGCCGCGCCTTCGGATTCGAGCAGTTTTGTTAAGGACTTTACCTGTTCAGGACTTAGTTTAACTTTGAGGCAGACGCTGGCGTTGGAGCGGATTGAGGGGTTGGCAGCCAGGAACTGGATCCAGCTGTTTTCCTCGACAAATTTTTCAATTACCGCCAGGTTTTCTTTGCTGCGCCTGATCAATTCGGGCAGTCCCCCTATATCTTCAGCCCACTGCAGGGCGTCCAAGTAATCTTCAACACAAAGCATGGAAGGTGTATTGATGGTCGATCCTTCAAAGAGATCTTCCAGTAACCGGCCGTCTTTTTTAAGGCGGAATATTTTAGGCAGGGGCCAGGGAGGGGTGTAGGTTTCAATTCGTTGGACGGCCCGGGGTGATAAAATTAGCATACCGTGGGCGGCTTCTCCTCCCGGCACTTTCTGCCAGGAAAAAGTCGCCGCATCCAGTTTATCCCAGGGCAAGTCCATGGCAAATACTGCGGAGGTGGCATCGCACAGCGCCAGTCCCTTGCGTCCGGCCGGAATGAATTCGCCGCCCGGCACTTTAACCCCGCTGGTGGTCCCGTTCCAGGTAAAAACAAGGTCGTGGTTGAAATTGATCTTGGACAGGTCCGGCAGGCAGCCGTAATCGGCGGCGTGGAAGCGGGCCTTTTCCAGCCTGAGCTGTTTCCGGATGTCATCGGCCCAGGTTTTCCCGAATGACTCGAAATGGACCACTTCTACCGGCCTTTCCCCAAGCAGGTTCCACATGGCCATTTCAAAAGCGCCCGTATCCGATGCCGGAACTATGGCCGCCAGGTAATCTTTGGGCAGGCCGAGGATTTCTTTGGTTTTATCGATTGCTATTTTTAATTTTGATTTTCCGATCACGCTGCGATGCGAGCGGCCCAGGGGGGCGTTTTGGAGCGCTTCCAGGTTGTATCCCGGACGTTTGGCGCACGGCCCGGAGGAAAAGTGGGGGTTGACAGGTTTTCGTTCCGGTTTTGGCTGCATTATTTATAACCTCCATTTGATCAAAAGAAACTATTACCGATTTATTAACAAATCATATCTTAGCGGCAGGGATAAGTAAACACGCCGCCAATAACCGGGTGCAATTTTAAATCTTGTCCCAATAATTGGTAATT
The DNA here is from genome assembly GCA_003554615.1 of Syntrophomonadaceae bacterium. GTDB lineage: Bacteria > Bacillota > Dethiobacteria > DTU022 > DTU022 > B1SED10-74M. Next base: position 212 of record PWGX01000003.1, on the reverse strand, counting down.
GTTATGCGGTATTAAGGAGTTGCTCCACATCACGCCATTGTCCACTGTTATTTTTTGCTCGCAAGGAAGCAATCGTTTGACCGGTTTCAACATTCCAGCGCATGCCAGGTTGCTTCATACGCTGCTGAATCACCTTTTTGTTCCCGCTTTCGATTGCCCCACTTCCGACGTTTAAACCACTTTGCTTATAGGCTTTATAATTCATCCGATTT
>PWGX01000001.1 GCA_003554615.1 Syntrophomonadaceae bacterium | reverse complement strand
GAGGTCCGCTGGGCAAGCTGCAATATTTTTTCAACCCAGGATCAGGCCGCAGCTGCAGTTGTTGTTGGGCCGCCTGAAAATGGAGGGACCATCGATGATCCTAATGGCGTACCCGTTTTTGCATGGAAAGGCGAAACCCTGGAAGAATACTGGTGGTGCACCCACCAGGCCCTTACCTGGCCAGGAGGCAAAGGGCCACACCAGATCGTTGATGACGGTGGAGATGCCACCCTGCTGATTCACCGTGGTTACGATGCGGAAAACAATCCGGCTATGCTGGATGAACCAACTTCAAACCGGGAGCTGCAAATTGTTAACAAGTTGCTTAAAGAGATCCAGGCTGAAAATCCAAATTACTGGCACTCAATGGTTCCCGATATCAGGGGTGTGAGTGAAGAAACAACCACTGGCGTGAACCGCCTCTACCAGATGGAGAAGGAAGAAAAGCTGCTGTGCCCGGCGATCAACGTTAATGACTCGGTAACCAAGGGCAAATTTGATAACATCTACGGCTGCCGCGAAAGCTTAGTTGACGGCATCAAGAGGGCCACCGATGTTATGGTAGCCGGTAAAACTGCCTTTGTAGCCGGTTTCGGCGATGTAGGAAAAGGTTCTGCTGAAGCACTGGCTGCTTTAAAAGCAAAGATCATGGTATCGGAGGTGGATCCGATCTGTGCCCTGCAGGCCGCCATGGCTGGATATTCAGTGGTCACCATTGAAGACGCCCTTCCTTACGCCGATATTTATGTAACGGCGACCGGTAATAGAGACGTGATTAGGGTCGAACACATGGAAAAAATGAAGGACATGACCATTGTATGTAATATCGGCCATTTTGACAACGAAATCCAGGTCAGTGAACTTGAAAATTACCCGGGTATCAAGAAAATCAACATCAAGCCCCAGGTGGATCAATTTGTATTTCCCGATGGGCACAGCATCATCCTGCTGGCTGAAGGGCGCCTGGTAAACCTCGGCTGCGCTACCGGGCACCCCAGTTTTGTCATGTCCAACAGCTTTACCAACCAGGTCATGGCCCAGATCGATCTGGCCCAGAATGATCGCGAGTGTTCCGTTTTCCGGCTGCCCAAGGAACTAGATGAAGAAGTGGCCCGCCTCCATCTTGAAAAAATTGGAGCCCGCCTGACTAAGATGAGTGGCGAGCAAGCCGAATACATCGGCAAGCAGCCTGAAGGGCCGTTCAAGCCTGATCACTACCGCTACTAAACTTGAATATGCCGGTGAGGCTGCTTAATAAAGGCATAACAAAGCCGGGGTGTCTCTTGCCCCGGCTTTTATCTGCAAGTTTTAGTTTTAACAAAGATGTTTTCTTGAAAATAGAGGGATTTATTTTCCTTGCTTTCATTTACAGGTGTGATTTGACCGCTTGAAATACCATCTTTACTGCCGCAATTTTTTTGCGCATTTATCGGCTTCATGATAAATCCTCTCTTCATCCAGGGTCAGAAATTCACCCTTGTTGTAGAGGATTTTCCCGTCTACGATTACGGTTTCAACATCGCTGGCGGAAGCTGAATAGACCAGGTTTGCAATCGGATCATTATGGGGCTGGAGGTGGGGTTTTTTAAAATCTAAAATGGCCAGGTCGGCCTTTGCTCCTTCCCTGATCACCCCGAGGTGGCCTTCCATGCCAAGTGCCCTGGCCCCTCCCCTGGTGGCCAGTTCAAAAGCGGTTTTGGCCGGAACGGCAGTGGGATCTTCGAGGGTTCCTTTTTGCAGAAGACTGCACAGTTTAATTTCTTCAAACATGTCCAGGTTATTGTTGCTGGCCGCACCGTCTGTCCCCAGACCCACGCAGGCCCCGTGATCGATCAATTTTTGCAGGGGAGCGATACCGTTACCAAGCTTCAGGTTGCTGCAGGGGTTATGGGATATCCCAACGCCTTTTTTGCTCAAAATATCAATATCTTCATCATTAAGGTGAACGCAGTGGCCGGCAATGACCTGTCTCTCAAACATACCCAATTCGTCCATCAGAGCAACCGGGGTTTTGTTGAAGTTCTTTATTGACTCTTCTACCTCAAACTTCGATTCTGATAAATGGATATGGATGATTGTATTCAAGTGCTCGGTTTCTTTTAGCACCTTTTTTAAAAAGTCAGGCGGGCAGGTATACAGGGCATGGGGCCCCAGGATAGTCTGAATACGCCCCTCGTCCTGGCCCTGCCAGTTTTCGATGAACTTTATGGCATCCTCAAAGGTATTAAAGCCTTCGCTGCAGCCTTCGGTGCCGATGAAAACCTGGGACAACATGGCCCGGATTCCACCTTCCTGGCAGGCCCGGGCGGTTTGCTCCATGAAATAGTACATATCGACAAAAGTTGTGGTTCCGCCCCGGATCATTTCCAGAAGGGCCAGGGAGGTGCCCCAGTAAACGTCTGCTTCTGTCAACCTGGCTTCGGCGGGAAAAATTTTCTTTGTCAGCCATTCCATGAGGGGGTAATCGTCAGCATAACTCCTAAACAGGGTCATGGCTGCGTGGTTATGCAGATTGATCAGGCCCGGGATCACAACTTTACCTTCTCCGGGGATAACCTTAACATCCCCGGGCGTATCTTCAGCAGCGGTAAAAATTGATTTGATGATGTTGTCTTCAATAAGCAGATTTCCTGAATCAATCACTCCATCGTTTTCATCCATGGTTACTAAAGTGGCATCTTCTATCAAGATTCTGGAACTCACGGTGATCCTCCTTTGCAGTTGTTGGTTGCCGGCTTTGTAACGGAAAAAGCAGAAAATTTACTTTTATTAACTTGTTATATAATAACATGTTCGCTACAGCAGGGCAATTTCTGCATACAACGCCAAAATAATTTAAAAACAGCTGATGTAAAGATGTGCTTTACCCTGTTTAGCCTCGTAACCCATTAACATGGTTTTGGAAAGACTTTTGCCTGTGATGCGGTAAGGCAAAAGATAAAAGCGGCAATTCAGGAATACCTAAAGGCCCGGAACTGGCCGGGTTTTTTAATGGGATAATTTAACAAGAGGTAAAACGGAGTTAACTTTTATGGATTATGATTTTTACAGAAAAACGGCGGAGCTTGAATACCCCGCCGCTTTCATGAATTTTGGTGAGCCATCCAGGTCTCGAACCTGGGACACCCTGATTAAAAGTCAGGTGCTCTACCAGCTGAGCTAATGGCCCTTTCTGGTGGAGAGGACTGGATTCGAACCAGTGAAGGCGTATGCCAGCAGATTTACAGTCTGCCCCCTTTGGCCAACTTGGGTACCTCTCCACATTGCTTCTTGGAGCCGACGAAGGGACTCGAACCCCCAGCCTGCTGATTACAAATCAGCTGCTCTTCCATTGAGCTACGTCGGCTGAACAGTTATTCTTTTGCAAGCAGTTAATAGTATAGCGTATTTTATAAATCACGTCAACAGATGTGCGGCAGGAATTTTCGGTTGTTACTCGAAGATTTTTAAGCAGAATAATTACCTTTCAAGAGTTTGATAGAGGCAATGAGGAGGAGTGCGGATGGTACACCCAAAGGTGGCTGTAATCGGTGGTTCTGGAGTTTACAAACAGGCATTTATTGAAAACGAAAGGGAAATCAAAGTTGAAACCAGGTTTGGGGCCTCAGTTCTAAAGCAGGGTTTATACCGGGGCCGGACAGTTTTTTTTATGGCCCGGCACGGCGGCGGCCATACAGTGCCTCCCCACCTGGTTAACTACAGGGCCAACATAGCAGCACTAAAAAAGCTTGAAGTTGATGCGGTTATCGCCACTGCCGCCGTGGGATCTCTTCGCCGGGATATGGGGCCTGGAAGCCGCGTCATAATCGATCAGTTTATTGATTTCACCAAACAGCGGCCCCTCACCTTTTATGAAGGAAAAGAAGGCTTTGTCGTTCATACTGACTTTTCTGAGCCCTACTGCCCCAATACCAGGGCTGCCATTCTAAGGGCCGGGCGGGCGTTGGGCCAGCACATGGTAGATGGCGGATGTTATATCTGTACAGAGGGGCCCCGGTTTGAAACTCCGGCTGAAATAAATATGTTTATGAATTGGGGCGTCGATGTTGTCGGTATGACCAATGTCCCGGAAGTTGTGCTGGCCAGGGAAGCGGGACTTTGTTACGGCACCATAGCCCTGCCGACTAACTTTGCCGCCGGAGTCAGCGCCAAGCCCCTGAACCAGGATGAAGTTCTTGAAGCGATGGATACAGATAAATTGGAACTGGAAAAACTGCTGGCCGCCTCCATTGCTGAAATAAAAACCGATGCTTCCTGCCGGTGCAGGGATGCCGGAAATAATTATCCCAAGGAGTAATCAAATCTAAAAATGAGTGAAACAGATGAACTGCTAACCCTCTACTGGAAAGATGGGTGTTTGTATATCCTTGACCAGAGGCTTTTGCCTCACCGGGTTGAGTATATGGCCTGCACTGCCTGCTCGGAAGTGGTCGAGGCGATCAGCGAGATGGCGGTGCGGGGCGCTCCCGCCATCGGGATCACCGCCGCTTTTGGCATGGCGTTGGCCGCCCGTGAAGCCCTGGGAAAAAATAATGATCAGGGCCAAATGCATTCTTATTTGGCCAGGGCATCGAAACAACTATTCCAATCAAGGCCGACCGCTGTTAACCTGTCCTGGGCCCTGGAAAGGATCGATAAATGGCTTTCAGAAAATGAAGGACTGACGGCGCAGGAAACTGCCGAAGGTTTACTGGTGGAAGCCGAGAAAATCTTCAGCGAAGATCTGGAAAACAACCGGCTCATTGGCGTAAACGGAGCCGCTTTGATTCCGGATAAAGCTGCAGTGTTAACCCATTGCAATGCCGGCGCCCTGGCTACAGGCGGCTACGGTACTGCCCTGGGAGTGGTGCGGGCTGCGATTGGAGAAGGCAAAGAAGTCCATGTTTTTATTGATGAAACCAGGCCCTTGCTGCAGGGTTCCCGCCTGACTGCTTTCGAGATGCTCCACGAGAATATCCCGGCCACCCTGATCACAGATAACTGCGCCGGTTACCTGATCAAACAGGGTAAAATCGACCTGATTATTGTTGGCGCTGATCGCATTGCCGGAAACGGCGATACCGCTAACAAAATCGGCACTTATCCGCTGGCCGTGATGGCCGCTTACCATCACATTCCCTTTTATGTGGCCGCTCCGCTGTCGACCATTGATCTCTCCCTTCCTTCCGGGGATGAAATTGTAATCGAAGAACGGAAACCGGAAGAGGTCACCCGTTTCGGTAATCAGGATGTGGCGCCTGAGGATATCAATGTATACAACCCGGCTTTTGATGTGACCCCTGCCGGGCTGATCAATGCAATTATTACTGAGAAAGGAGTAGTTTACAGCCCGGACCAGGAAAAGCTTTATAAACTCTTCGCAAAGGTTTAAAATAGAAGTAGATCTTGATGGAAGAAAGGAGCACCCGGCGACGATAACCGAAATGGACGAAATTGAAATGAAAAAAACTCACATATTGATTACAAACGATGATGGAATCTATGCTGAAGGTATTCAGCGCCTCAGCCAGTGTTTATATGAAAACAGTGACCACTACAAACTGTCCATAGTCGCTCCCGACCGGGAGCGCAGTGCGATTGGCCATGCTATTACCATGCACCGGCCGCTCCTGGTAGATGAAGTCAGTTATATGCATAATCCGGAACTTACGGGCTGGTGTGTCAACGGGACCCCTTCAGACTGTGTAAAACTGGCGCTTGAAGCGATCCTGGAAGAAAAACCCGACCTTGTTATATCCGGCATTAACCGGGGCAGCAACCTGGGGACCGATGTGCTTTATTCAGGGACTGTTTCGGCGGCCGTGGAGGGCTTGATTATGGGTATTCCATCTATCGCCGTTTCGCTGACTGGAAATGGGGAT
>PWGX01000015.1 GCA_003554615.1 Syntrophomonadaceae bacterium | reverse complement strand
GAACTGCCGACACGCGGATTTTCAGTCCGCTGCTCTACCGACTGAGCTATCTCGGCCATATGGCGGAGCTGACGGGACTCGAACCCGCGATCTTCGGCTTGACAGGCCGATATGTTAACCAACTACACCACAGCTCCGTGTGCATAGATTAGTATACAGAAGGTACTGCTGAAAGTCAATACATACAGCGCCCAGGGCCCCAAAATTTTTGATGCCACTCAAACATTTAAGCCTGTCCCTGATCAATCATAGGTAAAAGATTTAGATGGCTTTGGCTTTTTATCTTTGGCTTCTCTGGCCACCCGGGTCAAGCGTTCTTCTTCGGCAGAACTGTAATAGATAAGGCTCTGCAGTTCTATGGTTAAATCAGCATTATGGACGTGAACTCCTTCAGGAACGCTTAACTTGGCCGGGGCAAAATTGAGGATCGCCTTCACCCCGTGCTTCACCACCAGGTCAGCCACTTCCTGGGCGGCATTAGCCGGGACAGTAATAAGACATACCTTAATACCGTATTCCTTAATCACTTCCGGCGCTTTCTCGATGGGCAGCACTTCAAGATTATCAATTTGTTTGCCGATTAAATCCGGATTTTTGTCAAACGCAGCTATCACATTGACGTAAGGGTTCTTAGTCAGATTGTAGCGGGTAAGGGCTGTTCCGAGGTTACCAGCTCCGATCACAATGGTGTCGGTAATACTGTCGAGGCCGATAATTTTTATGATCTTTTCCCTTAAGAACAAAGTGTTATAACCGGCTCCCCGGGTTCCAAACGCACCAAAGTAGGCCAGGTCTTTCCTGATCTGCTCAGCTGTAAAACCTGATTCATTGCTTAATTCCTTGGAGGAAATCATTTCTACATCACGCCGAATTAACTGGTCCAAAATACGAAGATATATGGGAAGCCTTTTGATCACTGATTTCGAAATATTTCGGTTAGGCATCACTTCATCCTCCACGCAGTTTATTAAAGATAATCACGCCGGGCAACTTTTTAAAAGTTGAGTCCGGTTGCTTAAAAATATTATACTATTTTTTACGGTTCAGCACACCTAAAGTTAAATCATTAAGTGCTTTTTGAACCTCCTGATTGAGTCCGCGAAATTCATTTATCACACTTTCGGCTCGATTAATATATTCCTGTGCCTTCCGGTAAGTGTACTCCGGGCTGTCGCTGTCTAAAACTGCTTGCACCACCTCAGTAAAGTGATGACCGGTTTCTGATTTATCTTCAAGCAGGCGGTGGATAGAACCGTCCTTCCTGGCAAAATCTATAGTCCTGATCAGGGGCAGGGTTATGACCCGGTTGCTTAGATCACCATAAACCGGTTTCCCGGTCTGCTCCCCTTTCCCCGTATAATCAAGAAGATCGTCGATCAATTGAAACGCGATCCCCAGATTATAGCCAAATTCCGACCATTTAGCCTGTTCATTAGAATCGTCCCCGTTGATTAATGAGCCGGCCCTACAGCACCCGGCAAAAAAGGAGGCACTTTTTTTCCCGATCCAGTTAAAATAGCGTTTTTCAAGGTCCGGCATGGCCGGGTCGGCGAAAGCCTGTTCCATCTCCCCTTCCGTCATATTCTGGACTATATCGACAACAACTTCCATCAGCCGCCAGTCATGGTAACCAACCAGTAATTTAAAGGCCTGGCTGAGCAGGTAATCGCCGGTTAAAACAGAGATCTTGTTATTCCATTTAACATGAACAGTTCCTTTACCCCGGCGGGTGGAGGCCTGGTCGATAACATCGTCGTGCAGGAGCGAAGCTGTATGCATCAGCTCCAGGGCAACAGCGGCGTCGATATATGGAGTCAGGTTTTTTTGCGGGCGATATGTCGCCAGCAAAAACAGGGTTGGCCGCATTCTTTTGCCGCTCCCGTTAAAAACATAGCTGCCCACCTCTTTAATTTCGGGGCCCGCGGCTTCAACGATCTGCTGCAGTCGCTGTTCAACCTGAATTAATTCGCCTTCGATTAGATGCAATTTGTGTACCAGTTTATTCGTACTCCTATTTTATAGTTTTCTTTCCGTTTTTTCGATGTCAGCCTTTATCGATTGTTCGACAAGGCGGGGTGTAATTCCTTGTTTAAGCTGTAAAGATTACCCTTCCAAACAGCCGCCGCTACCCTTTCTTTGAATAACCACCAGTTCCGGAGGACTATGGCCGCGGTTAAGCAGACGGCTGTTTAAAACTACGTATTGATCGGAATTAAGCTGCCTGCAAAAGGGAATAATATGCTCTTTTTCTTCAAACCCTTCCCGGTGGCCCGGGTACATGACCACTGTGATAATTCCGCCCGGCGCAAGGACAGTCAGCGCCTGCTCCAGGCTTTCTATTGTTGTATCATATTTAGTGGTAATCCGTCGATCCCCACCGGGAAGATAGCCGAGATTAAACATGATAACGGCAGCCCGGTCCTGAACATAATCCTTTAAGTTTTCATGACCTCGGGTAATCAGGGTTACCCGTTTTTCCAGGTTTTTCTGCTTTAATTTGTTATAGGTGGTATCCAGTGCTTCCTGCTGGATATCAAATGAATAAACATGCCCGGCCTCCCCAACTTTTGTAGCCAGAAAAACTGTATCATGGCCGTTGCCGGCAGTTGCATCAACGGTCAGATCGCCTTCGCTGATGACCAGTCCAACCAGGTGGTGGGCAAGCTCGGTGATCCTTGTAACCTGTATCAAAGGCATGCTCCTTTGTCGGGGCTCAGTAATTTTCAATCCTGGAAGAAATGATATCCACGCTGTTTTCCAATTCGACATAAGCAAATATTTTTTCCATGATGCTGTCGGCACCGGCCCCGTTATGACACACCACGGCCAGGCCCAGCTCGGCCCGCTGCCAGAGATCTTGTTCGCCGATTTCAGCTATAGATACATTAAACTTGTTGCGCAGGCGCTGGATCAAGCTTTTGGTTACCTGGCGTTTGGCTTTTAATGAAGTCGCTCCGGGTATGTATAGTTCAAGCACGCAAATTGCAACGCGCATAAGGATCACCACCATGGGATAACGGGTTGGCCTCTATCTCGTTTTTCTTAGTTATATAAACCGGCGCAGCAGCCGGGTTATGTAATCATCCACCGAGTAACCGCTGTTTTTAACCTGCCGGTAAATATCTTCCACTGCCTCTTTTAGGGAAGGGTTGTCCATGTCAGTTAGGGTTCTGAAATAACCCGTCCTCCGTCCCAGCCGGAACAGCTCTTTTTTTCGCTGGGGAAAACTCAAGTACCGCTCCAGGGTTTTCTTAATCCTCGGTTTTTCTTCAGGGAATCGACCGCTTATTTCTTCGAGCAAGTTCAAAATATGATCACTGTACAAATAACTGGTAATGCCGTCCAGGCTGTCTATGAGCAAATCTTCTTCCCTGATCACATCGTCATCATGCAGGGGCTTGAAATTACCCTTCTCGACCTCCTCGGCCAGGGGAGTGTTTGAATGGATGGCCAGGGTTCGGAAACGGATAAAATGAGGGTTGATAGCATTAAGCACTTTTGCCGTTTCCAGGGCGTGTTCGCGCCATAAGTTTTTGCCGCCCAGCCCGAGCAGGACATACTCGCTTAATGAAAGGCCCGCTTCTTTTATTCTCTGTCCAGCTTCTAGATGCTGGTCCCCGGTAACCCCTTTTTTCATATACTCCAGCACGGCATCACTGCCGCTTTCCATACCCACATGAACCCGGTTTAGCCCGGCTTCTTTTAACCTGGACAGCTCCTCAACCGAGCGGCGCAGGATGGTCCTTGACCGGGCGTAAGTAGTAATCCTTTTGATTTCGGGAAATTTCTCTTTCAAAAGCAGCAGAATTTCTCTAAGCTGATCCACAGGAAGCTGCAGGCTGTCACCGTCCTGGAGAAATACTGTTTCTCCGCCGTGATACTGCCAGAAAGCTACCGGAAGCAATTCCGGGTAATCGGAGTGGATTCGGGCCACCACTGCGCGGTTAATTGTGCCGCCGTGGCCTTCCTGTTTCGAAATTTCTTTTATTTTTTCCTTATCTTCCGCTATGGAGAAGATATCCTGTTTGACTTCATCAGCACTGCGCCTGCTGAACTTCTTGGTTTTATAAACCGGGCAAAACAAGCAGCGGTTCCAGGGGCAGTTCCTGGTCAGGCGCAGGAGCAGGCTGTTTGCTTCATTGGGCGGCCGGATCGGCCCTTGTTCAAAAGCAGGTTTGCTTAAAACCATACCTTCCCTCCTGATTCGTTAAAGGGCACAGCTGTCTGTGCCCTTTAAGCCTAATGGGTTTTCTAGTCAATCTAGATATAATCCGAGCTTTTAAGCTTCATGCTCTGGAAGGTAATTCTTTAACAGATCCCACAATTCCTGGGGTTTAAAAGGCTTGGTCATATAATCATCAGCCCCCAGGTCCATTGCTCTCTGGCGATCTTCATCTTCGGCCTTGGCTGTGAGGACAATAATAGGAATATGCTTGGTTTCATCATTTCCTTTTACCTCTTTCAAGACTTCAAAGCCGTCCACGTTGGGCATCAACAGGTCAAGCAGAATCAGGTCCGGGTGCTCCCGGCGCACTACATTAAGAGCCTGTTCTCCGTCTTCAACGATTTCCATGTCGTAACCTACAGCATCAAGACAGGTGCGCACCCCTAAAATGACGTTCTTTTCATCTTCTGCGATTAATATTTTCTTTGACATAGTTATAGTTTAGCCTCCTCCTTCTTCTTCGGCATCCTGTAGTTTAACTGATTCTTGACCATAATAAACCGGGAAAGTGAAGGTAAAGGTAGTCCCTTTTCCCACTTCGCTGTCAACCCAGATCTCCCCGCCGTGAGCCATTACAATATCCTTGGCTATAGCCAGGCCCAAGCCCACTCCACCGGTGCCTTTACGGCCGGGGCCGCTGACCTGCACATACTTGCGGAAGATCTTGTCCTGGTGTTCCTTTGGTATTCCGCATCCGGTATCTTGAACAGAAAAGAACAGGCGCTTGCCGCGCTGCCTGACCCGGACAGTGATTGTGCCTTCGGGATCGGTGTAGCGCATGGCATTTCCTACCAGGTTGGCCAAAACCCAGACTGCTTTGTTAAAATCGGCGGCTACCAGGGGCAGGTTCGGGGCGATATCAGTTATAAGCTCAATGCCCTGCTTTTCTGCTTGGAATTTTAGGGGGCGGACGGCTTCGTGGACCAGATCGGTTACATCAGCCGGTTCAGCCTCTACATAGATCGTTCCCGATTCAATCCTGGACAGTTCCATCAGGTTATCAATGAGCCTGCTCAGCCTTTCACAATCGGCGCCAATAGCCTCCAAAACCTCTTTGCCGCGGGGAGTCAGATCCCCCAGCATCCCTTCCTTAAGCATCTCTACACCGACAATAATGGTGGTTAGCGGGGTGCGGAATTCATGAGAGACAATGGATACAAAATCGGTTTTTATCTTTTCCATCTCATGAAAGCGGGTCACATCGGTGAATTGGAGCAGCCCACCCCACAGCTCGCTTTCGTGGAAAATCGGGTTAATAGCAATTTTGAAGTAATAGCGCTGATCCTGGCGCTTTACTTTTACAGATGCTTCTTCATATGAACACTTTAATTCGGTTTCCTGCTCAAAGACATCGTCTAACAGGGAGTCCAGTTTGTTTACGCCGGTCAATTCGGTTATAACAACTCCCTGCGCCTCTTTATCGCTGGTATAAAACAGTTCGTTGGCCTTCTTATTTAACCAAACGATCTCCTTGTTACGGTTGACCAGGAAAACGGGGTCGGCGAGATTATTAGCAACTGTATCCAAATTAACCGGTACCGGTAAGTTACTCAACGTCACACCTGCCTTTCTGTATCAATACTTAAATTATAATGGCCCAAATTATATAATATTTTGCCTTCCAATTATACCATCATCAGGTGCCGTTGAAAAGTCGTACCGCCCGCCCAGGCACGGCAAATTCATGAAGCAAAATATTGTAAATAATGGAGATAATTGCTCTGGACAAACGATCATCGATGAATTATGATATTGCTCAGGACTATACCTTAAGGAGGATAATCATGAGCAATAATTTATATCATGGTGATTTTTTCGAGCATTTTGGGGAGATGGAGGACACCAGGCAGGAAGGAAAAGTAGCGCATAAATTAACCGATATTCTTTTT
>PWGX01000009.1 GCA_003554615.1 Syntrophomonadaceae bacterium | reverse complement strand
CCAGACGGGCCAGTTTCGTGAGTCTGAGCAACCTGGCAACCCTGGCACTCCTTGATAGCCTGGCCAGTCTTGTTAACCGTGCCAACCTAGCTATGCGGAACGTTTTATCGAAAGGCATAATGGCTATAAGATCAAAAATATTGGACTTGAAGAACTGCCACTTATCCTGCACCTTGACCAAACGGTAGAAATAATCAACAGCGAAGATGGACAGGATAGTAAAATCTATGTTGGCCAGGAGTGCGGCCTGCTCCTCAGTTAATGGCCGGGTGAATTCGATAAAGAGTACTACAACTACTACCAAGGCCAATGCAGCCAAGGTAAGTTCTTAAGCTAAATAATACCTGTTATATGATTCCTTCAAAGTAAGCCACCTTGTAGGTATTTATGTATTACACACAATTACTTATCTTTAAAACTTCCTAATAGTTTTCTGTTAAAACGCCCAGTTCTGGCTAACAACCCTAAGGAGAAAGGCTCGTCATGTCTTTTATTATCAAAACTGCTCCATTCTTCTGCCAAACTTTTTAATTCTTTAGCTGTTATTAAGACAATATTTCTGTTTATGTTTTCAGCAGTATAATTGAAAGCAACTAGCTCGGAGTTTTCTGTAAAATCTGGGGCAATAACCAAAAAAATAGGAACAGGTTTGTTAACTTTTTCCATGTATTGGTGAAACTGCTTAATGTGATCTTTAAGGTCGACAAGTCCGGGATGTTCTTTGCTTTTGTTGTCCCACATTACATACATATCTTTAAAGCTCAACAAGCCATCAGGATTATTCGAACCGGCTTGTTTTAGTGGAATATGATTAAGTTTGTATTGAAATAAATAGGAAGTTGCTTCCTCAAACTTTGATTCTATCTCCAAGTCTTTAGAAATAATATTATGTGCACGAAGCACCGAATGATCCCGAAATGCAAGCTCTTCGTACATTTCGTAACATACCGTCCGTTCATCTTCACGTACAGGAGCTGTTTGTCTGAGGGAGTCATAATATGAAATAATTCTCTCAATGCGTTCCTGCTTTGTTCCTCCTACAGGCAAATCTAGCTCTGAACACCACTTATGCAAATCTTCGTTACTAAGACCATCACGGGTGGTGACCCCGTTGATCAATACACTTGGCTGGATGTATTTAATTACTTTTTCGGCAAGATCATCTAATGTATCACGGTAACTCACAGATATGTTGGCCTTTTCAAGTGCAGTCTGGAGAAATTTTTTCTTATATACTAATTTATTGCGGATCAATATTGAATAATTAGGCTCTTTAATTTCTTTTTGTAATGCTTTGTTCATTATTTCTGCAAGTTCTTCAGGAATCAAATCTAAATCATTTCCCCTCTCATCACGAATGGGGAACAGTAATCCTAAAGCATGTAAATGTCTGCGAACTTTTTGAATTTCACTTCTGGTATGAATTTCATTGTTAGGCTTGGGAAATTTCCCAAGTTTGGCTTCTAAAACTTTGTGATCCATCTCACTAATATTAAGCTTATATCGAAACTTTCGAAGAAGGTTTACTTCATCAGGACTTTTTGAATCTTCGTACTCCCAGGCAACTTTTAAAATAAAATAGTAAAGTTCTAAATCCTTCTGCCGCTGACTATCTGCATGGGAAACAAGATCTGAGACTTCAATTTCATTCGACCTATTAACTACATTTTGTTCGATGGACATTACTTTTTCTTCCGTTTCGCCAGCACCTAGCATATATCCATCTTCATTAAGCATAACATTATAAAGGATAATCTGGCTTATTGTTCTATGATCTATAGATTCGTTTTTATAAAAAGCGGTTTCGATGTTATTCTTAACAGTATCAAAATGAAGATATTGCGGCTTTACTTTCTTGAGGGCATTTCTTAATTCTTCTTCACTTAAGTTCCGGTGGTCAACCACATGAGCAGATGCAACCCTTCGCAAATCCGGAACTGTCCCAATGGCCATAACTGCATCATCAAATTTCACAAACAATCCCCCCACGATTGGATTCAATAAATGAAACTTACATGGAAATAAATAAAGTTTACTCCACATAAGCCTTCCCTTCATCTTTTATATCTTCTAGCCTCGCATCTCCAATCCCCGTTACTCTGGTCAACTCATCAAGAGAATAAAACGGTCTCAGCTCAATTATTTCTTGCGCCCTGCTTTCGCCGATATGCACAATCTCCTGTAACCCCTCCAGTGAGGCAGTATTAATATTAATATTTTCAGGCACAACAGGTTCATCGGGACTGTAATGCTGTGCATACAGCTCGGTATCTATAATTCCATCTTGAATCAGTGCTTCAATTCTTCCCTGTCCCCAGTGGCCATCGGTATCAGGAAACATTGCACCTTCTGCTTCATGTAGACCTAATGCACCCCACATCACCGAAGAAAACTCTGCCCTGGTAATGGTGTTCTCAGGCCTGTAAGTGCCGTCAGGGTAACCTGTGATAGCTCCTATACCCACCAGCTGCCTGATTTCATCTTCAGCCCAGTTGACCCTCCGCATCAGGTGGTGCTGCAGCTCCAACAATTGACGCTGTTAACAATAATAGAAGCAACACCGCTACAATAGAAAATCTTCTGAAATAAAACATAAAAATCCCTCCTAAAATATAATTACTTATGTATTGGCCCATTTAAAACTTAATAGACCACTAAACCATTGCCTAGTCATTCCCGTATTACTGTTACCTTTTCGACCCATAATAGATTTATTCCTTCTAAATGTCATCTAAAATGACAGAAAATTGTATACTTCTTTGTAACAAGATAAAAATAGCTGAAAATAATAACCACACAATCTACTGTAGTATCATTGACCAGTCGAAAGCTCTCCTAAAACAAAAGTGAGCGTGCTTCTACTTTAAAGGTAATGAAAATATAATATATCTGTAATAATACTGTAACAATCGCCTGTTACAATTGGTGCGAGTTGACCCCCTCTTAATATATATTTTAAAAAGTGGCCGTTTTCGGCCACTTTTTTCCACTGTTAAAGAAATAATTTTGTACGACAAAAGGACTTCAAGAATTGAGGTAGGGAAGATGAAGTTGAAACAAAAAGTTCTGCAGTCGCGCAATATAAACGAAAAAATAAACACCACTTCTTCAAAGCTTGAATGCCCTTATTGCCAAGAAAAAGACTTGAATCAGTTTGTAAGAGTAGGGGAAGGTAACACTCGTAAAGCCTGCTTACATATCAAGCTCACGCACCTTCCTTGCCAATTCCATTGTTGCCTCTAATAGAGTAGCTCCACTTGCTTCTATCCCCTTACTACTGCGGAAACAAACAGCTTTACTACCAAAATAATATAGTACCCAGCCTTGTTTGTTCAGCATTTCTTTTATCTCATTTACACTCATATCAGAGTAAGGGTTCACTGCTTCGCCTCCGCTTCGATCTTTTGTAACACTACTTCAATTAATTTTACATGGCTCATATTTGTTTCCAGGGAGGCCTAAATTCCAACCGCTTCTGCTCCGGCTCCTCGCTCTTATTCTTCCATTTATTAAAATTAAAACAAAATAAATTTTGTTACTCCCCTTCAACTAGCCTGTTTACTCGTCCCCCACATCTGCTGCATTTTCCTTTTAAGATAATGTCATTTCCAGTAAGCTCTATGTTATATTCTGCTATTGTGGTCACATCTCTACAGAAGACACAAAATACGTTATCTTCAAGTTTTTTCCTAATCTCTTTCGGTATTGTGTGCCATTTTTTTATTGCTTGCCAATCATTTTTTTCTTCTTCACTGATATTACCATGCCCCCATTTAAACTGGTTCTTTCATACCTTTTCCACCGTTTTTCCTGCAGTAATCCCTTGCGCACTTCCGCCATCTTTGTGGCAGGGGCTATGCCTCCCCATAATTACATTTAACAAATAACTTAAGTTAAAAACTCTTTTCCTTTCTCACCTTATTTATATCACTCCCTGTAATTCTCTATAGTTCTCGTAGGGATACCATTAAACTCTTAATTGCCTTCCCTTTTACTTAAATAATTTCCGAAGCGCCCTCCCTGATGCCTTGCCAGCTGTCCTCCTGCCCGCCCTTTTGGCCATCTTCTTGCCGCTGCCGCTGGAGAGGGCTGACCAGTCCCCTAAAAGCCTTGCCAGTCGATACAGAAACCCCCTGCCTTTGCTCACGCTCACGGTTAAACCCTCCTTTTTTTAATTCTACACCATCCCTTATAAATGGCGACATTTTTCTTAATAATAACCTCTCCGCAGCCAATATTCACGCCGTCTTTGCCTTTTGGGTGCCCACCCAAAAACCCAGGCTGGACAGCGTTTAAGATATACATTTTTCTGCACCACCTCTGCAATGTCCTACGAGCCACTAAAAGAATTTATGAAATCCTTTGGAATCTTACTCCATAGCGCCTTCCAAAAACTCTATTGTATTTTGTGTATATTTTTTTTCATCATCTAAGTACCCTGCAACATGCCCCGCGCCCGGTATAATCAATAAATCCACCAACTTCTCAGGAGCAGCCTCCAGTATCTTCTCAGAAGCTGTTAAAGGGATAATCTCATCTTCAATACCGTGTATTAGTAACAGTGGTATATCGTAATTTTTCACTTCATTGAAGGGGCTGACTTTATCAGGCTGAAGTTTGGTTGTTAGCCGGATAGAGTTTGTTATAGTCCAGTTAAACGGTATAGATGGCAAGTTTGTCCAATAAGACAGATTATCTTCTAGATAACTTGTTAAGTTAGCAAAAGGACTGTCAGCTATCACTCCATTTATCTTCTCTTCTTCACTGCCTGCCAAAATTGCAGCTACGGCACCCATGGAGAAGCCGTGTATGACTATTTTTTCATCGTCCTTTGTTGACGATATATAATCTACAGCTCCAAGCAGGTCCTTTGTTTCGTATTGGCCTATCGAAGTAATACTGCCCGAAGATTCACCTGAGTTTCTAAAATCAAACAGCAATACATTATATCCCTTTTGTAGAAGGGATTTTGTCAATGGCAGTCCTATTTCTCCCTGAAGCCTGTTCTGCTCGTAACCATGTGCAAATATTACTGTGCTGGTGCTCTCTTCTGCTGGAAAATACCAACCCCTTAACTTTTCCTCTCCACACCTACTGCTAAATTTTATATCTTTATAATCCATCTCATGTGAAGGTTGACGGTCAAGAGGTGTCCTTTCGGGATTTATTAAGGAATAACCCGAGTATAAGCTGACCAAAACAATTAATACAATTACAAGAAAAATCAAAGCCAAACCAGCTTTGAGTAAGATTTTTCCCCGTCCTAAACTGCTGAATGCCAAAAGATCACCAACCTTTAAGTATTAATTAAAATATAGTGCGGGCAAACTACCTGCACTATTCCTGGTTAATTGTCATCTATTCTTTTTATCCAGGTCCCTGGTGGTATTTGGTAGCAATCTATTAGTTAAGAGTTATTGCCTCCATCATTCAAGTAAAGTCCTTTCTCTATCATTTTTTAAACCATATCCATCCTTCTTTTTGGGCAAGCTCATAATTTTCAGGAAATGTTACATTTCCGTTTATAAAATCCAGCGCAGAAAGTAAGCAAACTACTGAGTCCAAAGCATTTGCATTAGATAGCATTAAACCCTTATTATCATTTAAGTTTAATAGTTGATCTAACTCAATTATGATATCTTTTCGTTCAGATTGATTTTCTCGTTTCTTATAGCCCTGCGAAATAATATTATAAAGGAACAACGTTAAAGAAGGGTAAACCTCGATTATAGATACTTGCGGTAATTTTTGAGGGTTCCATGCCAAGGGAATAGGTTTATTAATTATCGAAGATATCTCGCCTATTAGTTTTAGTCCGGATAGTGCAGCTCTGGCAATTTTATCTGCGCCTACATCAAGGGGCAGTTTGTTGGTTTTTCGCTTAACAAATCTATCGGTTTCCCTTCGGAACATTTGGTTAGCTTCAATATCAAGTGATTGTCCAGCAAAATGGTCTTTAAGGTTTGTCGCCATATCTATGGGCCAGCCTAGGGGCGCATCTATAGCAATCAAATTAGTTGTATTGGGGTTGTGCCATTCTAAAACAACTTCTTGAAGCGAAAATATATTGCTACCCACCAAAGCACCCAAAACATTTATTTGGCCATTTTGATAAACTCCTGTTGAAAACCCGGTATTGTTAAGCTTCGAAGCACAGTCAATGCCAAGTATTTTAATCATCAATACTTACTCCTTACAACGAAGATGTCCCAATAGCCGTGGAAAATTGAAATGACGGTTCCCAACTGTTTCAACGCTGGGTTGCAGCATCAATCCACAAGTGCGGCGTGGCTACATGGGCGCCTTTTCCTCTCACTCGCACGGAGAAGGCGGACACCGCT
>PWGX01000017.1 GCA_003554615.1 Syntrophomonadaceae bacterium | reverse complement strand
TGATATTATAACCATTCCTGGCTTTTTTATCAATAGGTTAAAGCAAAATTTGTGGTTAGGACGTGATAATGTCACCTTGTTAATGATCATGATAATATGTCACCTATGAAAAGCAGGGATTTTTACTGCACCGGCCTGGGAGCCAGGATCCGGAGGGCGGACGGTATAATCTCTATTTTGACCGAAGGCGCTTCGTATAAATCACCGTCGGCGTGGCATAACATTGGCGGGTCAGTTTCCAGGATGAAGGTATGGCCCCGCATTGTGATGACGTCTCTGCTTGAAAGGTGCTTTCGGGCCGCCACCCTTGCTCCCAGAGACAGCAGGCCTGGAATACTGCGTTTTTTTAACAGGCAGAAATCGAACTGGCCGTCATCCGGCAATGCCTGGGGCGCAATACACAATTTACCTCCATAATAGCGTCCGTTGGCTACAAGTGCGACCAGGGCCTGATCATCCTCAAATTTAAGTCCGTTGCATTCAACCCTGCACTGAAAACGGCTGAATGTTGCAGCCTGATCTACAACGGCAAAAGCATAGGCAGGATAACCCTTTAAAGCCCGGTATTTTGTGGCTGCGGTTTTCACCACGGCTGCATCCAGGCCGGTACCGACTACATTTAGAAATAATTGATCGTTGACCCGCCCGACGTCAATTCGGCGGGGTTGCCACCTGGCAAGGCCCCGGAAAGCTTTTTTCCATTGAAGGGGGATGGCGCAGGAGCGCACAAAACCGTTACCGGTGCCCGCAGGTATTGCGCCAAAAAGGTTTTGCTCAAGATTAATACCTCCGGCCACTTCTTTTAAGGTACCATCACCACCGACGGCCACAACCAGTTCCGCCCCTTCAGATGAAGCCCGGGCAGCCAGCCCGGTCCCTTCTCCCGCCTGGCGGGTGAAATAGGCCCGGTATGGCTGCCCGGCCTGGTTTAACAGATCTTCAATTTTGGACCATATTCGGCCGGCTTTACCATCACCGGCAGTAGGGTTGATCACAAAAGCGGTTTTATATGGAATTGTTTTCATTCCGGCTGTTTGTAACATTACAGTTTACCGGCACCGTTTTTTATTCTTCTTCACCTTTTTCTTCTTGTTTCATACGTCTAATTTGAGACGGATCAGGCAGCAAGTGCCGCAGTTCAATCGGCAGAGGGAATGCAATCAGGTTGCCCTGCTGGGTAGCAATTTCAGGAAGGGTTCTCAGCAAGCGGACATAGAAGCTGCCCTCCTGGGAGCTAAGGGTTTTGGCCGCTTCGGCAATCCTGCCGGCAGCCTCCCTTTCGCCGTCGGCCTGGACAATGACGGCCCTTCTTTCCCTTTCAGCCGTTGCCTGCCTGGAAATAGCTTTCTGAAGCGCCTCGGGGATTACAACGTCCTTGATTTCCACTGCCGTCACCTTGATACCCCATGGATCGGTTGCTTCGTCGAGGATACCCTGGATCTTTGCATTCAATTTATCCCTTTCTGAGAGCAGTTCATCCAGTTCTGCCTGTCCGGCCACGCTGCGCAGTGTGGTTTGGGCCAGCTGGGCGGTGGCCATCCGGAAATCTTCAACATTGTTGACCGACCGGTTGGGATCGACAACGCGGTAATATACAACAGCATTGACGCTGGTTGTAACGTTATCGCGGGTGATCACTTCCTGGCTGGGAACGTCTAAAGTAACAATCCGCAGGGATACACGGACAAGTTTATCCACAATAGGGATAACCAGGATAAAACCCGGCCCTTTTTCACCGATCAGGCGCCCGAGGCGAAATACAACCAGTCTTTCATATTCCCTGACGATTTTGATCGCGTTAAGGATAAAGAGAAAAACAATAATTAGAATGGGTACAAATATACCTACATCGCCTAACACTTCATAAAGCATTTTAAATCCTCCTTTAATTTATGATATCTGCAAACTACTTATTCGTCTGTTTCACCCGCGGACTCAGCCTCCTGTACGGGGCGGACCCACAATTTAAGGGTTTCAGAACGAACAATTTCTACTTCGGTTCCTTTTGGTATCTGCTTATTGTTACTGCTGTGGGCTTTCCAGAGTTCCCCCCTGGTTCTTATCATTCCCTCCGGGTTAATTTCTTCCACGGTCACTCCCCTTTCAGGAGGTTTAAAATAGTCGCTGCCGCTTTGGTGTTTGCGGCGACTGTGAAGTACTCGCTGGGCCACGACAAGGACTATAATCAACAGGCCAATCACAGTTCCCACTACAGTGACCAGGAAAGCGGCGTACCAGTCTGCTTCCATCAGGGGTTCCGTAGGCAGTAAAATGGCACCTGCCAGGAGCGATGCTGCCCCTCCAATGCCCAATATTCCAAACCCGGAAGTAAAGATCTCGGCGGCAATCAAACCGGCCCCCAGGAGCAGCATTATAATACCGGTTGTATTGGTGTCAAACAGGCCGATTCCGTAGATACCAAGAATCAACAGGATCAGGCCACTGACCTCCGGAACTATTGTACCGGGAGCGCTCAAGCCAAAATAAATTCCCAGGAAACCGAGCATTAAAATAAAAAAAGCGATCTGGGGGTCACTGACCCAATCCTGCAGGCCCTCCCTTAAATTCATCTGTGGTTCCTTGATTTGAGCATCTATGGTATTTAACTGGTAAGTGACGCCCTGCTTTTCTATTTCGGTCCCGTCAACTGTTTCCAGCAGTTCGGGCACACTGCCGGCCAGGTATTCGATCATGCCTTCTTCCAGGGCTTCCCTGGCATCAAGGGTCAGATTTTCGGTAACAAATTTTTCGGCCAGATCTTCCGGCCGGCCCTGCTCACGGGCTATACTGCGCATGTGGGAGGCATAAAAATTAATAGTTTTTTCATCAGTTGCCTCGGTACCCTCCGGCGACATTGCCACCGGCATAGCGGCTCCGACTGTTGTTCCCGGAGCCATAGCCGCAATATCCGAGGAGACCAGGATAAATGCTCCGGCAGAACCGGCAATAGCTCCTGAAGGAGCAACCAGCACGGCAACCGGCATTTCGGCATTTAAGAATAATTCGTTTATTTTCAAGGTTGCATCAACCAGTCCACCGGGAGTGTTCATGACCAGGATAAAAAGCTGGGCATCATCTTCAACGGCAACCTCGATCTGCCGGTCCAGGAAACTTTGCAAACCGGCAGTAACCGCACCATCTACTTCAATAACATAAACCGGGGCCGTTCCTGTTTCTGCGCCGGCAACCCCGGCAGAAACAAAGAAGCCGCCTGCCAGGCACAGCAGGATTAAGCCTGTCAGAATTAATTTATGGTTTTCATTAAATTTGTTTTTCATCTTATATCCTCGACCTTTTTTATTTTTAAGAACCTCTTTAAATATAATTATAATATAATTAGTTCAGAATTAAAAGTACACAATCCCCCCGTTAAAATTTTACTCATAGTTGCCCGGAGTTGACGGTCAAGAAAACCTGGAATATAATATAACCAATCTAGTTATTTATAATAAAGGAAATGAACCATGATTACTAAAAAAGCCGAGTACGCCATCATTATATTAGCCGAACTTGCCTCCCACCCGGAAGGAACGGTTATTACAAGCAAAGAGATAGCTCGCAATCGGGCTATCCCCTCCAATCTCGTGGTCCAGCTGCTTGCAGTTTTAAAAGAAGCGGGCTGGACCACCGGCACCAGAGGCCCGGCCGGCGGGATCAGGCTCTTGATTGATCCATCTGAAATAAACCTGAGGCAGGTTGTAGAAAAAATCGACGGGCCAATTGGAATCACCCGCTGCCTGTTCAGCGAAACACCCTGCCAGAACAAAACTCATTGTTCCCTGAGGGGCATCTGGGCCAGGGCTCAGCAAAACATGCTTTCTGTCCTGGAAGAGGTATCCATAAAAGATCTTGCTGAAAAGGCAGCCAAAGACTGCTAATTGCCTGGGCTGCTTTTTTTACTGCTTGATGCTGCCATCCACCCCAATTATTGTTTCCTTCAAAGGAAGATCAACGCCCGCTTCCTGAAGGGCCGATCGGACCAGACGGGAAAGCCCAAAACAACAACCTACCTCCATGTGGACCAGGTTTATACTCTGCACGTTATTTCGTTTAAATATCTCAACCAGTTTGTCGTGATAAACATCAACATCATCCAATTTGGGGCAGCCGATTAAAAGGGCCCGACCGGCCAGGAATTTCCGATGGAAATCGGGATAAGCAAAAGGAACGCAGTCTGCGGCAATTAGCAGATCCTGGTTTTGCAAAAAACGGGCTTCCGGTGAAACCAGGTGCAGCTGAACCGGCCAGTGGCTTAATTCCGCTTCAGGAGCTGCCGTTTCGTGTGCTTCCTCGTGTCCGGCAGGTGCTGCAGTCTTGTTTAGATCTTTAATTTCCTTACTTCCACAGCTGGCCATGTTTTCTGAGGCAGGCTCAACATTTTTTTCGCTTTCAAGTGATTTAAGGCGTTCTTCGACCGCTTCTTCATCAAAAGGTTCGGCCTCGCGTTCGATCAATTCAATTGCTCCCTGAGGGCATTCCCCGAGACAGTTTCCAAGGCCGTCGCAGTAAATATCTTTAACCAGTTTGGCTTTTCCGTCAACTATCTGCAGGGCACCTTCTTCACAGGACGGAATGCACAGGCCACAACCGTCGCACTTGCTTTCATCAATTGAAATTATTTTCCTGACAACGTTGTTCATAATTTAATCATCCTCCATTAATAATTTATCGCGGCCGAACCAGTTTATCCCCGTGTTCGGAAAACAGTTCTCCTATTATCCTTATCTCGTCAGCTTCGGGTTGATCTCCGTTCTTTTCAAATTCGGCTACTCCTGCAAGATTATTTTCCAGGGCAGTTTCAACCAATTTTTGGGTTTCATTTACTGCTTCACCGGGCAGTTCGTGCTCTTCAGCAAGCTGATCGATATATTTTCCGGCTTCCTTTACCAGGCCCAGTTTGACCAGGGCCAGGATGACCGTCCCCGCCACAACCGGCAGCATGTCTGCACCGGCCCGGCGGCATTTATCCTCGGCGCTGTTAATCATATCTTTCAGGGCTTTACTGCTTTCGGGTTTATTGCCACCAAGACGTTCAAATTCTTCTTCAAGAACGGTCCGGAAAGACTTCTTTTGGATCCCTTTTGCACCCGGCCCCAGGCACATCTCGGCATGGGCACACCATTCGGCACATCCCATATCGAACCTGGGATTGGCCACCCTGGTTTTGCAATTTCGGCACCGCAGCCGGATGTCGGTTTTAAAAAACTCAATTATTTCCCCGCAGCCGGGGCATTTTTCCTCGTGGACATCGTCAGCGGTCCAGTACCGCATGTCTTGACCGGGACATTTAGTGGAAAACATCTCTCACCACCACCTTAAATTACTAACTTAATTAGTTATGTATATTATAACGCATTGCTCCCAATTATGCAAGAAAAAGCGGCTGAAAATTTCAGCCGCCGTTATAAATTGGTTATCGGGTTGTTTTTGGTCAGTTACTCGTACAGGCAGCTTTCATGGGGCTGATTGTACGAGCAAATTTCATTTTCATTAAAAAATAAGTCGATCTCCCTGGTGGCGCTTTCCAGGGAATCGGAAGCATGAACCATATTTTTACCGGTAAACACCGCCAAATCACCGCGCATGGTCCCGGGTGCCGCTTTCTTGGGATCGGTAGCGCCCACCAGGGTCCGGGTCATTTCGATAACCTCGTTACCTTCCCAGATCATGGCTACTACCGGTGCTGAAGTAATAAATTCGATCAAACCATCATAAAAGGGCTTTCCTTCGTGTTCCCTGTAATGGCGGGAGGCCAGCTCCCTGGATACCTGCATCATCTTCATTGCTACCAGCTTTAAGCCCTTGTTTTCCATCCTGCTGATCACGTTGCCAACCAAAGCCCGCTGCACTCCGTCCGGCTTAACCATTAAAAATGTTCTTTCCCTGGTTTCCATTGAAATCCTCCAACTCTTATAAATGTTTGCTAGTAAATCGGCATCAGGTTGTCGTCATCTATAACTGTTGTTTCTTCCTCTAAAATTTTTCGCATATCCTTGGGCACCGTAAACATTGTCAGGACTGTTTCGCCATCAAAATAATACAGATCCAATTTTCGTTCTTCTACCAGGCTATCGAATGTTTCGGCGGCGTGCAGATCCGTATTAAAAGGCGCAGAAAGAATAAAGCCCCATTCTGTATTGTAAGAAGGGACGAAAGCCCGGTACGGTTTTACAAAAGGCATTACCTTTTTAATTGTGTTATTGATGGCACTGTGCGATTCAATGAAGGGCAGACAGGTGTCGCCGGCCTGCAGTGAAAAAAGCCCATTATCCGAAAGGCGCTTTTTGATTAATTCAAAGTACTGGACGGTGAAAAGTTTTAAAGCCGGCCCTTCTTCCACCGGTTCAGGGACATCGCTGATAATGACATCGAAGGTGCCGTTCTCGTTCTCCAGGTATTCCCTGGCATCCATGTAATAAAGGCTTACCCGCCGATCATCAAAACTACCCTGGTGCCATTTCTCCAGGTACTCCCGGCAGTGTTCAACAACTTCCCGGTCCAGATCGACCATGATCAACTGCTCCACGGTATTGTGTTTAAGCACTTCACGCAGAGTGGCCCCTTCTCCGCCCCCGATAACCAGCACACGCCGAGGCGCCGGATTCATCAGCATTGCCGGATGAACCAGCGCCTCGTGGTAAATATACTCATCGCTTTCTGAAGATTGAACTTTGCCATCCAAAAATAGAATACGGCCGTAGAGTTCGGTTTCGGCAATTTCTACCTGCTGGTATTCGCTTTGAAAACTTCTAATGTAGTTTTCAATACCATATAAATGAGCCGTAGTTGGTGAAGTGTGATCTATGTACCACTTATGCTTTTTAAAAGGCACTTCGCTTATCCTCCTTGCTTAAGCCCTCCCTGCTTTGAGCTGCAGTTTGACCGGCAACTTTAAGAATAAGTTGCCGCCTGTTTGTATTCGACCTGGACATCAAAGATGCCGCGCTTGATTTCTCGAGCCAACATATTTTGGGCTGAAAACGTCTGTTTCAAATAATTACACGACACCCATGGATCAACTGTTTGCCCGCAGGTAAAAACGTCAACTGCGGCATATCCGAATTCGGGCCAGGTGTGGATGGCCAGGTGGGATTCGGATATTACTACCACACCGCTTACGCCTTGAGGGCTGAATTGATGGAAAACGGTTTCTTTAACCTCAGCTCCCGCCTCAAGGGCAGCCGCAACCATGGATTGCTTTATCTGCTCGAGGTCGCTCAAAATCTCCATAGGGCAACCATAAAACTCAGCCAAAATATGACGGCCTAAAGCGCTCATCTCTGATACCTCCTTGTAAACAGTTTTTTCAAATGAAAGCGTCAGGATACATTGTACCAAAAAAAGCTTAAAAGTCAATGAGCAGGGAAAAATTCGAACAACTGTTGATAATGCCCCTGTATTTATATAGAATAAAGAGAGGTGTTCAAGCAAGAAATTATAACAAAGGATTGTGGCCATGAGTAACTTAGAATTTTTATTTAACCCGGCTCATATTGCCGTGGTCGGAGCTTCCCGTTCAACCCAGAAAATCGGCTATGCTGTTTTAGATAACATCATTAAAAGTAGTTTTAAAGGGAATATTTATCCCATAAACCCCAACGAGGAAGAAATAGCCGGCCTGAAGACATACTGTTCGGTTTTAGATGTAAAAGCCCCTATTGACGTAGCCGTCATATCAGTTCCCGCCAAGCATGCCGCCAAAGTGGCTGAAGAGTGCGGACAGGCAGGCGTTAAGGGGTTAATCGTCATTACCGCCGGTTTTAAGGAAGTCGGCAAGGAAGGCCTGAAGCAGGAACAGGAACTGAGATCAATTTGCAAACGCTACGGCATGCGCATGCTCGGCCCAAATTGCGTCGGGCTTATGGATACCCATTCCCCGGTTAACGCTTCTTTTGCTGAAGGATTCCCCAACCGGGGAAATATTTCTTTTATATCTCAGAGCGGTGCTATGCTGGTTTCAATTCTTGACTGGAGCTTCGAAATGGGGATGGGTTTTTCGCGCTTTATCAGCACCGGTAACAAGGCTGATTTGACCGAAATTGATTTGATTGAAAGCTGTGCCGACGATCCCCAGACCAACGTTATACTCTGTTATGTTGAAGACATTACCGACGGCGAAAGGTTTGTCAGAGTTTGCTCGGAGGCGAGTAAGAAAAAGCCCATAATTATCTTAAAATCTGGGACCAGCAGCGCCGGCGCCCAGGCTGCCAGTTCCCATACCGGGGCCCTGGCCGGCAGCAACCGGGCTTATGATGCCGCTTTCAGGCAGAGCGGCGTGCTCAGGGCTGAAAGCATGAACGATCTTTTTGATATGGCAAGGGCTTTTGCAACTCAGCCGCTGCCCGGCAATTCACGGACAGCCATCGTTACCAATGCCGGCGGGCCTGCTATCGTAGCCACTGATGCTGTTGAAAAGTATGGCCTTAAAATGGCCCGTTTTACAAAAGAAACTATTGATAAGTTAAGGGAACATCTGCCCAGTGAAGCAAACCTTTATAACCCGGTTGATATTCTCGGCGATGCCCGTGATGACCGTTACCGGTTTGCCCTGGAAACCGTCATAGAAGATGAAAACGTAGACAACGCCCTGGTTTTGCTTTGCCCGGCGGCGGTAACCGAACCGGAAAAAACTGCCCGCACTATAGTTGAACTGAATAATAAACATAACCACAAGCCTGTTATGGCTGTATACATGGGAGGGAAAACCCTGACCGAAGGGCGAAGCTACCTGACCACCAATTCTATACCTGCTTTTACATTTCCGGAGCCATCTGTTAATTCTTTGCGAGGCATGCTCCAGTACGCTCAATACCTCAAAGCGCCCGATCCTTCAGAACCGGTGGAACTAACCGGTATTGATAAGAAAGCTGTTCGTAAAATCCTGGACGATGTTTTTGCCGACCGCAGGGTGGTTTTGCTGGGGCATGAGGCTTCCGATGTGATGTCGGCTTACGGTATCCAGGTCAGTAAGACGTACCTTGCCGAGTCAGAAGATGAAGCAGCTGAGATTGGTGAAAAACTTGGTTTCCCCGTGGCCTTGAAAATTTCTTCACCACGTATTGCACACAAAACTGATGTCGGTGGGGTGGCAATTGGCTTACACAGCGATAAGGAAGTAAAAAAAGCCTATCGAAAAATCATAGAAAACGTGCATTATTACCTTCCCGATGCTCCGATATATGGCATTGAAGTGCAGGATATGGTTGAGGAAGGAATCGAGGTTATCGTCGGCATGTCCAGGGATGTCCAGTTTGGACCACTGGTAGTTTTCGGATTGGGTGGAATTTATGTCAACCTCCTTGAAGATGTTTCTTTCCGCCTTGCTTCGGGGCTAACCACCCGGGAAGAGGTCAAAAAAATGATTTCCGAAACCAGAGCTTATACTTTGCTCAAAGGCTACCGGGGCAAAAAACCGGCCGATATCGAAGCCCTTTCCGAGACTATTTTGAGGACGTCCAGACTGGTCAGTGATTTTAGAGAAATAACCGAAATGGACATCAACCCGGTTCGTGTTCATTACAAGGGCGCCACAGCCCTTGATGTAAAAATAACGGTTGAAGAAGTTAATGAAAAGGGATAACTACTTAATGAGGTGATTAAATGAAGGCGATTTATTTTTCTGGAAAAGCCGGCGGGGGGAAAACTGCCACCGCCCTTGGGTTAGGATTAAAACTTAAAGAGCAGGGCTTGAAAGTTTCTTATTTCAAGCCGATTGGTTTTCGGAAAGGGACAGTAAAAAAAGACGACGACGACGTCATGTTGATGCGTGATCAGTTATCCCTGCCTTTCCCCGGGGGCACCGTCTCTCCTGTTACTGTAAACGACCATTACCTGACCCCGCGATTTATGCAGGAAGCCAGGGATCTTCACCCCCGCATAAAAAAAGCCTTTCAAAAATGTTCCGAGGGATACGACGTCGTCCTGATTGATGGCAGCATCGAGCCCCATGTAGGCCACAATCAGGGCCTCGATGATTTTAACCTGGCGGAAATACTTGGCGCTGCAGCTTTGCCGATAATTAAGGCTGATGACGATTTTGACCTTGATCAAAACTTGCTCTACCTGGAGATGTGGACAAACAAAAATATTCAGGTACTCGGTTGTATTTTTAACAATGTTGCCACCACCCAGTGGAACAAAAGCAACAGCGTATACAAACCGCTGGTTGAGGACAAGGGTTTTGATGTTTTAGGTGTAATCCCGAGCCAGATCGAAATATCAGCTCCGACCGTGGCCGAATTTTTTGATGTTGTCGGAGGCGATGTCCTAACCGCTCCAGATAACATGAACCGGATCGTTGAAGAAGTGGTCGTAGGGACCATGACCAGTGAGAGCGCCCTTACCTACCTGCGCCGGGCTCCGAATAAGGCTTTGATCACGGGCGGTGATCGCAGCGATATGGCCCTGACGGCCCTTGAAACCAGCACCTCGGTAATTATATTAACCGGTGGCCTTTACCCGGATCTGGCTGTGCTTTCCCGGGCTGAAGAAAAAGGGGTCCCGGTAATACTGGTCCATGAAGATACCTACTCCACCATCGAAAACCTGCAGAGTATTTACCGGAGCATTCATCCACAGAACACTGAAGCAATAAAAATAATTAAGGATAACATTGACAAATACTTAAAATGGGAAAAGCTTATAGATTACATCAAGGAATAAAATCAGCGGTAGCTGAAAATAAATTTAATCATTTTCATAGTCCAGGACCTTGTTTTCCCAGGTCCTGATTTTTAAAAGATCTTTGCCCATGCTGACCAGGTATTCCGGCAGCATCGGTGTTTTGCCCAGGCCAAAAGGTGCATTGACAACATAATGGGGAATTGCCAGCCCTGAAGTGTAACCGCGTAATTTTTCCATTATCTCTATACCTTCTTCGACCTTGGTCCTGAAATGGGAAGTGCCCTTGACTGCCTTGGCGTGGAAAATCAGGTAAGGCCTGACCATCATTTTCAGCAGCTCCTGGTTTAGCTTTCTCATCACAAAGGGATCGTCATTTACGCCTTTAAGAAGCACTGCCTGGTTGCCCAAACTTACGCCGCTTCTGGCCAGTTTAAAACATGCTTCCCTCGCCCTGGGGGTAACTTCAAGGGGATGGTTGTAATGAGTAATAACATACAGAGGCAGATGCTCGGAAAAAATTCGACACAGCTCGTCGTCAACCCGCTGCGGCATTGTTACCAGTGTCCTTGACCCGAAGCGCTTGATTTCAACGTGTTCGATGCTGTCGATTTCCTCCAGGAGCCATTTGATGTTCTGATTACTAAGCATCAGGCCATCTCCGCCTGTCAGCAGAACATCGCGTATTTCTTCGTTATTTCTGACATAATCAATTGCTTCTTCCAATTGCTCCCTGGGTGTGGCCAAATCCTGTTCGCCGATACCTCTGCGCCGCTGGCAGTGGCGGCAGTACATGGCACACTGGTTGGTAACTTTTATAATCAGGCGATCCGGATAACGGCGGGTAATTGCCGCTGTCGGGGAAGTAAATTCTTCCCCCATCGGGTCATCATAACCCTCCTGGTCAAGGTATTCATTGATGCTTGGTATGCATTGTTTTTTAACCGGATCGTCAGGATCATCAGGGTCTATTAAGCTGAGATAATAGGGAGAAACCGCCCAGCGAAATTTTGATCCTGTTTCCTTGATTTCATCAAGTTCCTGTTTATCTATGGGCAGAAGTTCTTTTAAAACATCAGGAGTGGTGATCCGGTTTTTAAGCTGCCAGTGCCAATTTTCCCAGTCATGATCGGAGGCCTTAAAATACTCTTTTATTCTTTTCTGGTTTTTCTGAATTTGAGGCCAGTTCTTAAAGCCAAACGGCATATCTTTTAGAGCTTCCCTGTAATCGGCTATTGTGTCTTTCAGCTCATTAGCCCGGTCATGCGCCATCTTTTGTTTTTCTTCAAGGCTTTTCTCAACAGTCATCCTGGCACAACCCTCCTCCTTGTAACATTTCTTTTTTAGTAAATACATTATACTTAGTAACATTTTTGATGTCAAAAAGAAAAGGCCCGGTTATACCGCCGGCCTTTTCCATAATTCTTTGCATATGTAAAACAACTTATGGTTGCCTATCCCACCAACCTGTCTTTGCTTTTCCTTCTCTTACTTCGGAGGACTCATAAACCCTGGCGTAACCGTCAACGCGCATGGTTTCGCTGATGAAACCGTCTACATCCAGCTGGCGCTTTGTGGTGCCGCCCGTATTTTCAAAATCCGAGCGGATCCTGAGATATTCTTCGCTGCCGGAAGCGGCGGCAATCGACTGCCTGATATAGCCTTCCTCTCCAGGGTCCATATCAACACCAACCCTGACTGTTGCTTCATTACGGGGCAGGCTGATGCTGTTGGAGCTCAAGATCCTTACATTTCTTTTCGCTTCGCTGTAAGCATCTATTATGCCCTTTACTCTATCGTCGTAATAATCCTGTAAGCTTCTCATCCTGGAATAGTAAGTGGCCCCGTCCATGTCTTTGGCCGCCCTCTCGGCATTGAGGGCCTGGATGGCCTGCTCGCGATCTCTTTCCACTTGAGCCAGCGCTTCTTCTTCCATCCTTAAAATATCACCTGAAGCGGCATTGGGGTCGGTCCTGCCCCTCATGTACATGCTTATATTAACTTTATCTTCCGTCCTGGTAAATACACCGTCCTGGCGCCTGCCATCCCTGTACTGAACGGAATGAACATCATGGCTACCGCTTGCTTCCCCAAATCCTCGAACATAAAAGCTGCCTGAACCTCGATGGTATTCAATTTCTTTTTGATGGAAGATGTCCCCGATATACCTGAAGCCGGTACTGGTTCGTTTGTACTCATCAGCGGCCGCAGGCAGGGAAAGTGCTAAGATAAAAATTAAGGTTAGTGCAATACCTGTAATTACTTTTTTTTGCATAAAACGGGCACGTCCCTTCCTTTCATAATCAGTTTAATATGGTTTATAGTCCCCGCATCCCCCCCTAAAAGAATCCTAAAAAAAAATGGTCGGAGCGACTGGATTTGAACCAGCGACCTCTTGACCCCCAGTCAAGCGCGCTACCAAACTGCGCCACGCCCCGATGTTAATTGATAGTCTATGCAATTCAATTTATAGTCTGTGTAATTCTTAGTTTATTTTAAAGCAAGGTTTTCAAAAAGTCAACAATCGTTATATACTGAGGAAGTAAGTTGAATAGGTTTAGGAGGTGCAACAATCGAAATAACCTGGGAATATGAATGTAAATTTTGGCTTCTTCCCTTCCCTAAAGGAAAAAGCGCCCAAAAAGCAGAAACGTGAATTATACGCCCGGCGCAGCATGGAAGCCCTGTCGGTTTTTCAAAGTAAAGATCGGGATTTATTTGCCTCAGAAACATGAAGTAGTTTTTACGCAGAATAATAATAGCTGATCAGGAGGTTAGATCAAACAATGAACGATATGTTATCAATGGCAATTGCTTACCTGCTGGGATCTTTTCCAACCGCCTACTTGATGGGCCGTTTGTTTAAAAAGATCGATATCCGCGAAACCGGTTCGGGAAATGTGGGGGGCATGAACCTCTTCCGGGCCGCCGGCTTCATTCCAGGGCTTTTAACCGTGTTAATTGACATCGGCAAAGGAGTGCTGGCTGTCCTTTTGCCTTTAAACTGGAGTGATGAACCACTGGTGGTATTCATGGCCGGCTTGCTGGTAGTCCTGGGCCACAATTACAGCGTCTTTTTAAGATACCGGGGGGGCAAAGGCCTGGCTACGGCCCTCGGGGTATTTATCGCTTTGTCTCCTCATACCATCCCGTTCATCCTGCTCGCTGCTGTGTGTTTAACCATAGCCATGAAAGATCTTAACACGGCATTCGGCGCTTCCGCTTTAAGCATCCCGGTCATCCTATTTTTCCAGTACCATGAAACTGCATGGGTTTTGTTCGGGTTAGCCCTGGCTGCGATCATCACGGCCAAGCACGTTCCCGATTACCAGGCTTACAGGCAGGGCCGCAGGAAAATCACCTGATCAACTGGAAGCGGATTATTACATGTTTTAAACTTTGAAATAGCTGTACAACCGGCCAAAATTTATACCGGCAACAACCTGGTTATTATGGCGATTGTAAAGCTGGCGGTTTCCTTCTTCCAGGTGGGATGATTTAATTCCGTGTGAAATTGATAAGAAAGTTTCGATGTAAGCGGCCAGCTGATCACAGGCCTTAATAATCTCGCCGTCCAGGGGAGAATAATGATCGAAATTATATTTAGCGGTTATCTCTTCGGAACTGACGTGCCTGACCCGGCTGTTTTCAATAACCTTGCAGGCAAACTCGTCTTCAGTGAAATACCTGAATTCGTTGTGCCATTCTACGGGAAGCAGGGGAAAAATTCTTTCTTCAAGCTGCCTGTGCTCTATCTCTTTGATGATTTCTTCGATACCGGCTACGGATCTTTTAACTGGAGAAACAATGTCCCTGGTCAGCACCTCGGGCAGATCGTGGAAAAGAGCGGCAAAATAATTGTTATAGAGCCGTTTGGGGCAGGCTCCCAGTTCGAGAGAACAAAAGTAACTCATCATGGCTACAATCAGCATGTGGCCCATGACCGATGTTTTTGGAACCCGGGGCGACTGGGCCCAGCGCTGCTGAAAACGGAGCTGACCGACCAGATCGAGAAAATTGCTGGTTTTCTTGCCCAGGGCCAGCTTTTGCACTCCGGCCAGGTCGTAATGCTCTTCAATCTGGTTGGCGATAGCTGCCTTGGTTTCCTCCAAACCGTACAAACCTTCATTAAGGCGATAAATGATTTTAAACTCCCAGTTGGTAGCGAGATAATGAGCGGCCTGGAGGATTCTCTTTTCCAGGTTGGCCCGCCCCGACATCCTGAAATATTCATCCATCATCTGCAGGATATCAATCTGCTGATCGCGCAAGCCTGGAACCTTGTTTTCCAGGTTCTCCAGCACCCAGCTGTTCAGCTGTTCTCCTTTTTCGGCCATCAGTTTGTAATAAACCGGAGGCTTAATATCAGTCAGGATGATACGGTGCAGGAATTCGAACAAACCGCCTTCGATCAGGCGCTGCCAGTCAAGATCGGTGTCATGATCCGCTTCTTCAATCTTAGCCAGGACAAAAGCATAGACCATCTTATGGGCCTGCTTATCAAGCTCGGAAAAATGTTCAGGCCTGATGTGATCGTTCCAGCGTTGAATGCTGGCCGCTTCAAATAACAACTCCAACAGTTCTTTTCTGAGCAATAGTTATCAACCCTTTCGCCCCAGTTTTGACTCCGTCCCTTTTAACAAACGCCCGATGTTTTCATGGTGGCGGATTATGACCAGCAAAGCCGCAGCCAACCCGAACAAAATGTAAGAAAGGCCAAATCCAAGCACCCAGAATACCAGGGGCAGGATTAGCATTGAAATAATCGAGCCAAGGGATACATAGCGGCTTAAAGATACGATGATCAAAAAACAGGCAACCACGATCAGGGTAACCCACCCGGAGAGGGCAAGCAGGACTCCGATAGAGGTGGCCACCGCTTTACCTCCCCTGAATTTGAGATAAACTGGAAAACTGTGCCCGAACATGGCCAAAAAACCGGCCGCCAGAAAAATGGCCGGCACATCGCTTACAGCCCTGGCCAGGATCACGGCCACCAGCCCTTTAGCCAGGTCAAGGATAAAGACCGGCAGGGCGGAACGCCAGCCATAAACGCGCAGCACGTTTGTGGCCCCGATATTACCGCTGCCGTAATTCCGGATATCGGTTTTATGCAGCATTTTAGTCATAATATATCCGAACGGAAGTGACCCCAGCAGGTAAGCTGCAACTAAGGCCAGAAAGACCATTTGTTACTCACCTCTCCTCTCTCTTCTTTTAAATTTTACTTCGATCGGAGTCCCTGTGAAACCAAACGCTTCCCGCAGGCGATTTTCCAGGTAGCGCCGGTAGGAAAAATGAATTAATTCCGGCTCGTTGGCAAAAAAAACAAACTTAGGCGGTTTTACTTCCGGTTGAGTACCATAATATATTTTAACCTGTTTACCTTTTACCGGGGGAGGCGGATTTACGGCCAGGGCATCCTCCAGCAGCTCATTTAAAAGGGCAGTGGGGATCCGCTTATGCTGTTCCTGCCAGGCCTGCAGAACCACTGGAAACAACCGATCCATCCTCCATCCACTCAGGGCAGAAACAAAAAGATATGGTGCATATGATACAAAAGGAAATTTTCGCCTCAGATCGTTTATAAAAGACTGTCGGGCATTTTCATCTCCCCTGACCAGATCCCACTTGTTAGCGACCAGGATCAGCCCTTTCCCAACCTCATCAACGTAACCGGCCAGTTTTTGATCCTGCTCTGTTATGCCGCTTTCCCCGTCAATAACCAGCAGTGCCACATCCGCTCGCTGAACTGCTTTTAACGACCTCAGCACACTGTAATATTCAACGGCATCTTTTACCTTGCTTTTTCTGCGTATGCCCGCTGTGTCAATTAAAAGACAGCGATGATCGTCATAATGAAAATAAGTATCAACGGCTTCCCTGGTCGTCCCGGGCTCCCGGCTGACCACTACCCGTTCTTTGCCCAGCAGGGTGTTTATTAAAGAAGATTTCCCAACATTGGGCCTGCCAATCACCGCCACTTTTACCAGGTCTTCAAGGCCAGGCTCGCTTTCAGAGAGATCAGCAGGCATGTTTTCGTAAACCAGGTCTAAGAGATCCCCGATTCCCCGGCCGTGCGAAGCCGATACGGACAGGGGCTCGCCAAACCCGAGGCCAAAAAAACCGTAACGTTCGTCTTCTATCGACAGGGTGTCCAGCTTATTAACTACCGGCAGGACCGTTTTTCCACTTCGCCGTAAAAGATTTGCAATTTCTTCATCAAGGGCGGTAAGGCCTTCCCGGCCGTCCAGCAAAAAAATAATAATCTGCGCTTCTTCAATGGCCAGGTTTACCTGTTTCTGGACCTGGGTAGTGATCTGATCATCACCGCTAAAGGTAATACCGCCAGTGTCGATGACAACCATATTTTTCCCCCGCCAGTCGAAAAGGCCGTAGAGCCGATCCCTTGTAACCCCGGGCATCTTTTCTTCAATGGCTGTCCTGGCAGCGGTAAGCCGGTTAAATAACGTCGATTTCCCCACATTGGGCCGGCCGACTATGGCAATGATATTTTCGCTCAACTGTATGCTCCCCTTTTCCTTTTGGATCCCTGCCGACCAGCTATTTCCAGGATCTGATTAAACAGCTCCTTGGGCCCGCTTACCGCCCGGACCCGGACCTGCAAAGTTTCCTCCAGGTCCGATAGTTTCAGATCATCCAGAAACAGGTTGCTATTTTCTTTAAGCATTACACTTGGTACAAATACTACATCACCGACCTGTTTCCCTTCCAGGGTTACCAGGAGATCATTCCCCGTTAAAAGGCCACTGACAGTTACATCTTCACCAAAAAAACGGTTTTTAACAAAGACCGGGGAAACCTTAAGGTTGTCAACCCGGTTCAGTGTTTCAGCCATTTTTAAAACTTGTGGTTTTGCCGCCAGGCCTGAAACCACAGTAGCTGAAATATTACGGGGTAGTTTCTTTATATCTGCCTGCGACAGCTCTTCCAATTGTTTCATAAACTGCCTGGCCAGGCCAACTCCGTTTTCTAACTGGGGATAATTTTCATATTCATCATCCCCGGGCAGGGGAAGACCGGCCAGGTTATAGAATTCATCGGCTAAAAAGATAAAACGGCTGCCCCTTCTTTGTAAATACTTTTTTTGTAATACCGAAATATGGTCGATCAGTTTTTTCGTTGACCCTGGATCGAACCTTTCCAGTGCCGGGAGTCCGGAGCGGTGCCTGGTAAGGCCGACCGGAACAAGAGCCACGCTGAGAATTCCCCTGCCCAGATTGTCAAGATCCCTGATGGTCCGATCCATTTCTTCCCCGGTGTTAAAATCCGGGCACAGGACGATCTGGGTATGGATTTGGATACCGGCTGCGACAAGCTTTTTCAGGTTCTCCAGTCCCTTTTCGGCCCCGCCGGAATTAAACATTACTTTTCTTAATGCGGGATTCGTGGTATGGACAGAAACGTAAAGGGGGCTCAGCTGCAGTTTTTTGACCCTTTCAATTTCATCCCCGGTCATCCTGTTCAAAGTTATAAAGTTGCCGTAAAGAAACGAGAGGCGATAGTCGTCGTCTTTAACATAGAGAGGCTTGCGCAAGCCGGGCGGATTTTGCTCGACAAAGCAAAATATGCACCGGTTCCGGCAGTGCTGCAGGCGGTCCATAGTTGGGGGATCAAAACTCAAACCAAGAGGAGTATCGGCCGGTTTGTGAATTTTAACCCTGCGCAGGATACCCCGGTCGTCCATCAGCAGCAGGCGCAAGCTGGTGTCCGATTCAATGATTTTATAATCGATAATATCACCGATCTCCTGGTTGTCAAGCCGGAGCAGTCTCCAACCTGCTTTTATACCCGCTTGATCAGCAGGGGAGCCCCCTGTAACATGATCCACCAGGTGCCCTTTAATATTATTCATGTGCCTCCCTAACTTATTATTGGGTTAACAAAAAGGACGAACGAAAAGTCCGTCCTTTTACTGGCCCAAAATGCAATCATTATGTAAATTGAAACTCCTGCTTACTCTTTTTCTTCTTCTTCCTCTTGTTCTTCTTCCTGTTCTTTTTCCTGTTCTTCTGTTTCAGCTTCTGTTACTTCCGGTTCTTCCACTGCTTCATCAGGCTCCACTGTTTCTTCAACAGGGGCCTCTGTTTCAGCGCTGCTTTCGTCTTCGGATTCTGCTATTTCGGGTTCATCTTCGCTAAGCGGAGTTTCAACCGGGCTTTCCCCGGGTTCACTGCCAGATGCCTCAACGGTTTCGTCAATTATTTCCGGCTGGACTTCTTCTTTTTGTTCTTCCTGTACTGCTTGTTCTTCTTGTTCTTCCTGTTCATCCTGCTCTTCTTGTGCCGCCGTCAGCTGTTCCTTGTCAAAGAGGTTGCCGAAAACATCGCCCAGGGTCACGCTTCCGTCTTCTGTTTCTTCTGCTTCAGCTTCCTGCGGCTCTACGGCTGCGCCTCGTGCTTCTTTGACACTTAAACTGATCCGTTTTGCTTTTGGCTTAACTTCAAGAATTTTAACTTCCACTTCTTTTCCTTCTTTCAGGATTTCTGAAGGATGGTTGACGTGGTAATCGGCAAGCTGGGAAATATGAGCCAGGCCTTCCACGCCCGGCCTGATTTCAATAAAAGCACCAAAGTTTACCAGACGTGTAATTTTACCGGTTATAATCTGGCCGCTTTCAAGTTCCTCAATCGTCCTGGTCCAGGGATCGGGCTGAGTTTTCCTGATACTTAAGCTGATCCGCTCTTTTTCGGGAATAACCTCCAGCACTTTTACTTCAATCTGTTCACCTGTACTCAGGACTTCGCTGGGGTGGCCTATCCGTTCCCAGGCCAGCTCGGAAATGTGAACCAGGCCGTCAATATTGCCCACATCGACAAAAGCGCCAAAATTGGTCAACCTCTTAACGGTCCCCGTAATTGTTGAACCAACCTCCAGGGAATTGAGGGTTTCTTCTTTTTTCATGGCAGCTTCTTCTTCGAGGATTTTTTTGCGGCTTAAGATAATTTTACCTTTTTCACGGTTAAATTCTATAACCTTGAACTGAAGGGTCTGGTCCTTGAATTCGTTAAAATCAGGAATATACCTGATGTCAACCAGGGAACCGGGCATAAAACTTTCTACTCCTGAGCCCAGGTCAATAACCAGGCCTGCAGAAACTACCTGCTTGACCTTACCCTCCATGGTGGTATCTTCATTATAAGCCTCTTCAATCTCCTTTAATCGTTTGTCTCTGGCCAATCTTTTGTGGGAGACAACTACTTTACCTTCCTGTTCGTCTGTCTCCAGCACGGTTACTTCGATATCGTCTTCGGGGGTAAAAATATCCGCCAGTCCTTTACCCTCTTCAAGATGCACTTCTGAAGCGGGAAGGATAGCTTCGGTTTTTGCGCCGATATCGACATAAACCTCTTCATCGGTAACCCGGGCCACTTTTCCGGCAACCTGCTCGCCAACCTGGGCCACCTTGACTTCAACATCGAAGTCAAACTGTTCTTCGTTCTTGACATCCAAATTCTCATTCTCCATACTCTCCACGACCTCCTTAATCGTCCACGGGGGAGTTGACGCTCCTGCTGTAACACCAATTATTTCGTACTGGCGCAAAAAAGACCGGGGCAACTCCCTTGCATTATTTATCCGGCAGGATGGTTTTAACTGCCGGCAGCAATCATAAAGGGCTTTTGTATTGGCGCTGGATTCACTGCCAACTACTACCAGCGCATCAACCCTTTTGGCTAAATTTATAATTTCTCCCTGCCTGAGCCTGGTTTCGGGGCACAGTGTATCATAGACCTGCCCGTCGGGATTTTTAACTTTAAAAGTTTTTTTTACTTTTTCATACAGTTCCGGATCACTCGTAGTCTGGGCAATTAAACCGGCAGGAGTTTCAATAACCAGGTTTTCAAGTTCTTCCAGGGTGGACACAACCGTGGCTTCTCCCCCGGCCCAGCCGATCAGGCCTTTCACTTCCGGGTGTTCAGGGTTGCCAAAAATTATAATATTAAAACCAAACTCGCGCAACTGGGCGGCCTTTTTCTGGACCCGCTGAACCCGGGGACAGGTCAGATCAATAATAGTAATATTGTCAAGTTTATGTACTCGCTCCTGCATTTCCGGGGTTACACCGTGGGTCCGGATGGCCAGAAAAGAGCCCTGTGCCTGCTCCGGTTTTTCAACCGATGTTACCGAACGCTGCTTCAAATAGTCGACCACCTCTTCATTATGGACCAGCGGGCCAAAAGTTGATCCGCTTCCATGCTGGGCGGCCTGATCCAGCAAGTGATTGATAGCCCTGTTAACACCGGAGCAAAAACCGGCCTTATCTGCCAAAATAACCTGCAAATGATCACTCCACATTAATTTTCACTGTATTCAGGGAGTAAAGCCCTGATCTGCCCCATTATAAGATGACTCATCTCTTCCAGCTGGGCTTTTTTCTCCTCTTTATGGTTATACATGAGGGGCGGTAAAACAAAGGGCGGTCCAATAAACACATGAAGAGGCTTAAAAAGGCGATACGGCCCGGCTATTGCCATCGGCAAGACCGGCACGCCACTGCGCACGGCTATTAAAGCCGCTCCGTTGTAAGGTCTCTGCAATCTCCCGCTTTTACTCCGTGAACCCTCCGGAAAAAGTCCCAACACCTGCCTGTCCTGAAGTAGCTGGTAGGCCTTCCTGATTGCGGCGTAATCGGCATCTTTACGTTTAAGTGGAAAAGCGCCCACTTTACGCAGCAAATACGAAAAAATAAAATTGCTGAACAGCTCTTTTTTGGCCATAAAGTGAACCTGATGTGAACCGGGAACTGATGTCACGATCACAACCGGATCCAGCCAGTTTAAATGGTTTGAACATATGATAAACGGCTTGCGCCTCGGTATATTTTCTCTTCCGTGTATTTTTGTCCGGTACAGCACTTTTACAGCTATAAGTAAAATCAAACGGACAATCTGATAAAGCACGATGTTCACCTGGCTTTTTCAGGACACTTTGCTCTTGACGATGGATATGATTTTATCTACGACCGCTTCAAATGCCATATCGGTGGTATCGATCACTATCGCGTCAGATACCATAGTCAGTGGAGAATCTTCCCTCCCAGAGTCAATAAAATCCCTGTTTTTAATCTCTTCAATTACTTCGTCCTCTGTCATTTCTATACCTTTTTCCAGCTGTTCTTTCCGGCGCCGCCGCGCCCGCTCTTGTATTGAAGCATCCAGGTAAAACTTAAAATCTGCATCGGGTATCACCCTGGACGCAATATCCCGCCCTTCCATAACAATCCCGTTTGATTCTTTCGCTATTGTTCTCTGCATTTCAACCAGCCGCAGGCGGACCGGGGAAATGGCGGATACCGGAGAAACTAACCTGTTAACGTCGGCACTGCGAATATCGCCGGTAACATTCGTGCCGTCAAGAAAAACTTCTTGTCTGTCGCTGAGTCTAACCTCGGTCCGATTCAGTATTTCTTCAATACTTTTTAGATCCGATAACTCAGTATTCTCGTAAATAAATTTTAAAGTTATGGCCCTGTACATGGCGCCTGTATCGAGATATTTCAAGGCCAGGCGGCGTGACACCTCCCTGGTAACAGTGCTTTTCCCAGCGCCGGCAGGGCCGTCTATAGCTATTTTTGGATATCCCTGTTTTTCTGGCATTTTATGTCTAATTCGCTCTTCCCTGTAAAATCCCTTTTTTATGGCCTAAATTTAATAAATTATTGTTCCCGCAGCTTTGGTGTTTCTTTCAAGTAAACATGTCTGATCTGGTCCTGTCC
The DNA here is from genome assembly GCA_003554615.1 of Syntrophomonadaceae bacterium. Classification (GTDB taxonomy): domain Bacteria; phylum Bacillota; class Dethiobacteria; order DTU022; family DTU022; genus B1SED10-74M. The sequence goes on along the minus strand of PWGX01000017.1, from coordinate 49,610 downwards.
AAGGGTGGTGTTAACCAGCATCATTATCCTGATGCATTTTGCCAGCGAACCCGGCACATCAATTTCAAGCTGGCAAAATAATGGTACGTTCATCCAGCCCATATCCCGGGCCGCTTTAGCCGGGAAAGCACGGTTCAAATCCGGAGTGACGGAAAAAAACACGGCAGCAATATCCCCGGTGCCAATGGAATTTTCATCAACAATTTTTCCCAGCAGTTCCCGGGTAGCTGAAATAATTTCATCTGCGTTGTTGTCTTTTACGGTTGTTGCTCCCCTGATTCCCCGGGTCTGCCTGCTGTTTTCAGTCACCTTGACTCTCCCTGGAAAATAGACCTTTAATTCAGGCGGTATTTGGTTAAAAGCAGTTCTATTCTCTCATTAAAAAAGCTTATTTGCAAGGTATAAAGCCATTTACAGCTTAACCAGGCGGTACAGCGCTTTGATTTCCCGGCTGGTAAGGTGGCGGTAAGTTCCTTCCCGGACGCTTTCGGCTTTGAGACCGGCGAATTCCTGCCTGTGCAGGTTAACCACAGGGTGGTTTATGGCCTCGCACATTTTTTTAACCTGTCTTTTTTTACCCTCGATCAGGGTTATTTCCAGCAGGGATTCGTTTTCTTTTTCAAAATTTCCGGCCAGCTCAACTTTCGCCGAAGCGGTCTTGTGGCCTTCGATTAATACACCCCTGCGCATATTATTTAGGGCTTTCTCTCCGGGAATGCCGGAAACCCGGGCCAGGTACTTTTTTTCCACTTCAAAGCTGGGATGGGTTAAACGATGGGACAATTCTCCATCATTGGTCATCAGCAGGACGCCGCTGGTATCGGCATCCAGCCTTCCCACCGGGTAAAGGCGCTTTTCTTCCCCCTTAACCAGGTCCATCACAGTAGGGCGGTTATGAGTATCCCGGACTGTCGAAATATATCCTGCGGGTTTATGCAGGAGAAGATAGGTTTTTTGCTCAAAACCTTCGACCGGTTTACCATCAACCGTAACCAGGTCGTTATCCTGCACGAGAGTCTGGGGTTTACCAATTATGATCCCGTTAATACAGACCCTGCCTTCAGCAATCATTTCTTCGGCCCTCCGCCGTGAATCAACACCGGATCGGGCCAGGTATTTTGCCAGCCTCATTTTTACCTAACCACCTTTAACCACTGCTTAAGCCATCGGATTAACTTAGAAATTGTCCCGGTCTTCACCGGAACAGGCATCATCTGCATCCGGCGGCTGCTCATCGGTTAAAGCGGTGCCGTATTCTTCCAATGAATCACCTGAAGCGGGGTTATCTATAACTTCAAACACAGGTTCACTTTCCGGTGTCTTGCTTTCCGGTGTTTTGCTTTCCGGCAGGCTTTCTGCTTCCTGTTCATCTCCGTTTTCCACTTCCAATTCCGGAAGATCGCTGAGATCTTTCAATCCAAAATATTTCAAGAAATCAGGGGTCGTGCCGTACAAAATCGGCCGGCCCGGGCCTTCTTTACGGCCGCTAACCTTGATCAGCTTGCGTTTCAAAAGATTGTCAATAACATGTTCGCTTCTAACTCCGCGAATAGACTCGATCTCAATCCTGGTCACCGGCTGTTTGTAGGCGATTATGGCCAGCACTTCCAGGGCGGCCGTGGATAAATTGCTTGACACTTCCTCACTGAATGCTTTTTCCAGCAAAGGTGCCAGATCCGGCTGAGTGCCCATTTGAAAACCACCGGCTGCCTCAAATACTTGCAGGCCGCGGCCCTGTGAAAAAAGATCTTCCTGCAGTTCCCTGACCCTTTTTTCGGCCTCTTCCGTAGTGGTTGAGAGCGTCGCTGCTATTTTATCCGGTTTTACAGGCTCTTCGCTTAGAAAAAGCAGGGCTTCAATTGCCTTCTTCTGCTGTTCTTTCTCCACTTTCACCCTCCTTCGGCTGTTCTGCTTTTAATAAAACCAGGATTGGTCCAAAGGGCTTGTCCTGCAGCAGGTTAACCTTTCTCTGCCTGGACATTTCCAGCAGGGCAATAAAGGTAATAAGGACCTCCCATAATCCTGAACCGGTCACAAAATCCCTCATTGGCATGGGCCGCTGATTCTGTTCCAAAACTGCCTGGATATAATCGGCTTTCCTGGCAATGACAAAATCTTCCACGGCACTGAAGGCCGGCACATATTCCCGCTGCGAAGCAATCCTGGCAAAGCGCTGCATTATATCGCTGAGATGATGGGCTCCCTCCCAGATGGTATAAACCGATTCCTGCCTGGTAAAAACCATCACTTTCTGGCCCCCGGTAGACCTCAGGAAAACTTTCTTCTGGTTATCTTCTTTTTGACGCAGGTAGAGGGTCGCCTTTTTGAATGAGCGGTATTCTTCCAGGCGCTGAAACAATTCTTCAGCGGTATTGATTTCAAACAGTTCTTCCACTTCTTCCTGATCTTCGTGTTTAGGTGAACGCGGCAGCAATAGCTTTGATTTGAGGCGTAACAGGGTGGCGGCCATAACCAGGAATTCGCTGGCTATTTCTAAGTTCAGCTCTTTCATCGACTGCAGGTAAGCCAGGTACTGCTCGGTAATATCGGCTATTGAAACTGACCAGATATCAAGCTCCGCTTTCTTGATCAGGTGAAAGAGCAGATCAAAAGGCCCTTCAAAAGTGGGAAGTTTAATTTTATATTCTGTCTGTTCTGCCATCAAAACCTCTTAAATAGGGAATCTAATATATTTGCAAACAAATCCCGAAAAAGGTGCTCTTATTATTTTAAGCCCATTGATTCCGACACCTGGCGCATTTTCTTTTCTGCCTGAGCGCCGGCCTTCTCGGCTCCTCTTTCGAGCATCCCGTCCAGATACCCTGCTTCGCCGGTCAGCTCGTGATAGCGTTCCTGCAACGGCCTCAGGCTTTCTATCACCACTTCGGCCACCTCTTCTTTGAGGTCTTTGTAAGTTTTATCGGAGAAGTGCTCTTCTATCTTCTCCCTGCTTTTATCGGTCAGGAGCTGGTAAATAGTGAGGAGGTTGTTTATGCCGGGGCGGTTTTCGTCAAAACTGATATCACGCAGGGAGTCCGTGGTTGCTTTTTTAACTTTTTTTCTAATTTGATCGGGGGTATCGAGCAGGAAAATCGAGTCTTCTTGTTTCTCTTCGCTTTTGCTCATCTTCTTTTCCGGGTTGGCAAGCCCCATCACCCGGCCGCCAACCGGCGGGATATGCGGTTCGGGAAGGACAAACACCTCGCCGTAACGGTAATTAAAACGCTGGGCAATATCCCGGCAGAGCTCCACGTGCTGTTTTTGATCTTCCCCTACCGGCACCATGTGCGTATCATAGAGAAGGATATCCGCCGCCTGTAAGACCGGGTAATCAAAAAGCCCTACACTGACTTCCTCCTTCTGTTTTTCTGATTTTTCTTTGAACTGGGTCATTCGGTGCAGCCAGCCCATGGGGGTAATACAGTTTAAAAGCCAGGCCAGCTCGGAATGGGCCTTAACATCGGACTGGATAAAAACCACCGAGTTTTCCGCCTCAATGCCGGCGGCAAACAGCAGGCCCGCCACCTCCCTGATCTTGGCTCTTAATGTGGCGGGATCCTGGGGCACAGTGATCGTATGCAGGTCAACCACGCAAAAGTAATTATTGTAATCGTACTGCATTGCCGCCCAGTTGCGGATCGCTCCCAGATAATTTCCCAGGTGCAGGGAACCGGAAGCCTGGATTCCTGAAAATACGGTCTTTTTTTCCATCTAAAACTGCCCTCCCAGTAAAAATATACTGCTACAAACCTGGTATATACTGGATAATCGTTTCGTAAATAAGCAGAACGAACCGGGCCAGCGGAAAGATAATCGTTCCGAGTATGCCGGTTATGATCAGGCCGATCAAGATCAGCGGCGCGTAGCGTTCCAGCTGCCGGTATAAACCCAGGTGCTCATCTGAAAGAAATGACATTAATATTTTAGACCCGTCAAGGGGCGGTATGGGCAGCAGGTTAAACAGGGCCAGGTAGATGTTGATCATAATCAACTGCTGGAAAAAATCAAAGGCCAAATGGCCATAATCGGTGCCTGCAAAGGTAATCAGCCCTACATTTATAAGGATCCTGAAAACTACCAGGCTGATAAAACCAAAAATCAGGTTGCTCATTGGGCCGGCAAAAGAAACCCAGCGCAGTCCCGAACGGTAACGGTTGAAATTCAACGGGTTGATCGGAACCGGCTTGGCCCAGCCAAAACCGACCAGCAGGATCATCAGCGAGCCGATAGGATCGAGATGATTGATCGGATTCAGGTTCATTCTACCCTGCCTGTGGGCGGTGGCGTCACCATAATGAAAAGCCATCCGGGCATGGGCAAATTCATGAACCGTAATCACAATTAACAGTACCGGTATCCGCAAGGCAATAGTTACAGGATCTAAACCTATCAAAGCTTACTCCCCCTTACTTTTTCGGCCTCCAGGTAATTAATAACGTAGTCGAGCTCTTCCTGCGGGGTCCGCACTTCTCCGTCCAGGACGGCCTGTTTAAGGCTGTCAATAATCTGCTGGTAGCGGGCTCCCGGCTCCAGGCCCATTCTTTTCAGGTCGCTTCCTTTTAAGCGCGGCCGGATATGTTTAAGAGCTTCCATGTATACCTTCAGGTGGCCCCTGATCGTTTTATTCTCAGTCATGGCGTAGGCCAGCAGCACTGCTTCCACGGGAAGCGGCTCCAGGCAGCTGACGACAACGCTCGGATTCAGGGCCTCCTGCTTCAATTTTTCCAATACATCTGGTATTTTCTGGCAGGCATCAATTATTGTCGAAGCCCTGTCCCGGGATAACCGCAACTTTTTTATTATAGCAGACCTATCGGCAGATTCCAAACCGAGCAGCAGGCCACTCAAATAGACAAGTTCCGAGTCCGGTTTATTCTTCCAACCGCTTTCTCCAGCCCATTGTAATACTTCCTCGATCCTGGCCAGCAGCTCCCATGTTTTGTGATCTGGAGTGGTCCGGGGATATAAAAAAGGCAGGATTTTGAACTGATCAAGCCTTTTTAGCACCTTAACCGGGGATGGTTCCCGGTAGATTAATTTGATTTCCTGGTTTAAACGATGCCGGCTGACCTCATTCAGGACTTTTTGATCCACGGCCTGTTCGATCAATCCCAGAGTTTCCGGTTCAATGGTAAAATTGTAGCGCTGTTCAAAGCGGACCGCCCGCAGTATGCGCAGGGGATCATCAAAAAAACTGAGGTTATAAAGGGCCCGGATAATTTTATTTTTCAGGTCTTTGCGGCCGCTGTAGAAATCATAAAGGCGACCATAATCTTCGGTCCCAATAGAGCAGGCCATCGTGTTAATGGTAAAATCCCTCCTAAACAGATCGTTCTTTAAGCTGGAGCTTTCAACCTGCGGCGGAGCGGCGGGCGAAGGGTAATATTCCTTGCGGGCGGTTACCAGGTCGAGCCTGACCCCGTCATCGAGATAAAGGGAAGCGGTTCCAAACTGCTCAAAGTGTCTGATCTTACCGCCCACCAGTTTTTGCAACTTGAATGTAAATGAAATTGCATCGCCAAGCACGACAAAGTCGAAATCTTTTTCCGGAGGATGACGGAGCAGTAGATCCCTGATTGTCCCTCCGACCAGGTAGATGTCTGTATTTTCCCGGTAGGCAAGCTGCCTGATCTGAAGCAGCAGCTTTTTGACCCTGGAGGGCAGCTCCCTGTCCAAAAGATTACTCAGGTATATCTCGCCGTTCGCATCAACCTGATCGGGTAATTCAGCAGCTTCTTCGCGCTCCCGTCCGTTTCGGGCAGAAAATGGTTCACCGGTTGGATTATCTGCTTGGGCCTTGATTGATCTGCCCCTCGAGTCAAGAGAGTTTAAATGGTGCAGGAGATCGGAGCGGGTGATAATACCCTCCAGTTTGCCGTCCAGGCCCACTACCGGGATCCGGCCGATGTTGTGCTCGACCATCATTCTGCGCACCTCGATCAAAGAATCCCCCGGCGAAGCGGTAATTAAATGCTGGGTCATAAATCCTTTAACCGGGGCGTGGCCCAGCTCACTGCGTAAACCCTTTTGTAAATCCCGGCGGGATATGACACCAGTTGGCTTTTCATCTTCAAGGACCGGACAGCCTTTGATCTCCTTTTCAGCAAGGAACTGCTCTGCTTCAACAAGACTGGTATCGCTTCGGATGGTATAGACTGGTCTGGAAGCGGCTTCGCCGGCCGTCATAATCGGGGGAAGATAATTCTTTAAAAACTCGACAACCTCCCTTTTCAGCTCTCCCGCTTCGATGCCTTTAAAGTGGGTGGTTACCGCCGCTGAATATCCTTTGACATCAAATGGGGACAGCAATTCCAGCAGGTCAAGATCGTTTTCACGGGTCCGCGCGGCAAAGTAAATATTTTCGGTCATCTGGACGATAACTATGGTTAAAGCGGTATCTTCAATGTCATCCAGGAGCTGGAGCATAACCGAGGCACCACTGACGTATTCGCTCAGTTTTGTGGTGCTGATCATAACCCGGCGCTGGTTAAGCTCGTAAAGCTCGCTGTTCTGAATCAATTTTTCAAGCAGAACTTTTTGGGAATCAGTCAGAGGGGTCCGGAGGTACTCCTGGAGCAGGGTGGTGTTAAGTCCTTTTTCCCAGAGACAAGCCAGGGCCCGGGCGTCCCGGCTGGTGGTTATCTCAAAGGTCAGGCACCCCGTATCTTCATAAATGCCCAGCGCAAACAGGGTTGCCTCGAACTCGGTAAAATCAATATTTTTTTTAATCAACTCTTCTAGAAGGATGGTGGTAGTGGAACCAACCTTTTCGATCCTGATCTGGTCGGCGCCCAGATCTTCTTCACCCGGGTGATGGTCAAATACTTTAACCTGGCCGGCTATTTCAGGAAGGTAATCCCACTTTCCAAGTCTCTCTTTCCGGTTTGTGTCAATCACATAAAGGGTGTCAATTCTTTCAGGCAGATCTTTTGGATCGCTGATAGGCAGGAGATCCCTGTACAAATTAACAAAGGGCCGAACATTTGCCTGCAGGGTTTCAGGCATAATCACTTTGCTTCCCGGAAAGAGCTTTGCGGCTGCTGTTACTGCAGCCAGGGCGTCAAAATCCCCGTTTTTATGCGTTATGATAAAATTCACGTTATTATTCCCGCCTTAAAACTATTGCCAGCCTGATCAGAGCATAAATTTATATCTTAATTGTTGCAGACCTATTTAGTTTTTGCAACAGCTGTTGGTTTAGGCCGGAAAATCAAGCCCGGGGGTGGGTCTTGTCGTATACTTCCCGGATTTTTTTCCTGGTTATCTGGGTATAGACCTGGGTAGTCGCAATATCGGAATGCCCGAGCATTTCCTGGACAGAACGCAGATCCGCACCGTTTTCAAGCAGATGAGTGGCAAAAGAATGGCGAATAGTGTGGGGAGTTATTTCTCCGTCAATGTTAGATTTAAAGGCATACTTTTTCAGGATTTTCCAAAAACCCTGCCTGGTCATGCGATTTCCGTGTTGGTTCACAAATAGAGCGGTTTCTCCGTTATTTTTACATAACCTGGACCTGGCTTTGCTCATATATTCATTGACAGAGTTGATTGCTACCGAACCGATAGGCACTATTCTTTCTTTCTGGCCCTTGCCCCGGCAGCGCAGGTAGCCGACCCGTGGATCAAAATCGCTTAAATTAAGGTCGATCAGTTCGGAAACCCTGATTCCCGAAGCATAAAGCAGTTCGAGCATCGCTTTATCCCGCAGTCCCTTATGGTCACCAGGCCTGGGTTGTCCAAGAAGGCGATCAATTTCCGAGGTGGTTAAAACCCGGGGTAGTTTCTTTTCAATTTTTGGTGATTCAAGGTTGAGGGCGGGATTGCTTTCGATAAACCCTTCTTCCATCAAAAAATTAAAAAAGGACCTGATCGAGGCTATGGTCCGCGAAATGGTAGAGGTGGCGCTTTTATTTGCTTTCAGTTCCGCTAAAAAGAAGTTGATGTCTTCACGATCAACTTTTTCGGGGTTTACTACCTCCCGCTTATTCAGAAAAGCAATAAATTTATTTAGATCTCGGCGGTATGATTCCAGGGTATTCTTTGAGAGACCTTTTTCAACGGCTAAATAATTAGTGTATTCCTGTAGTTGTTTTTGCATTCCTATATTACCCTCGCAACAAAATATGTATTTATCTTCAACGAGAAAATCAAAATACCTGCCCAATAAAAATAATATGTATAAATATTATCATTTATTCGTAAGTATATTTTTTTTGAAGCATGGCGTACTGGAGCGCAATTATAGTTTTACCGTCTTTAATCCGGCCGTCTGCAATCATTTCCCCGGCCCGGGGCAGTGATATAACTTCCTTTTTGATATTTTCTTCCGGATCGGAAGTTGCCGGATCACCCTGGCTTAGATCTTCAGCCAGAAACAGGTAAATCATTTCGTTACAAAAACCCGGCGAGGTGTAAAAGCAGGTTAATTCCTGCCATCTGCCGGCGTTTAAGCCAGTTTCTTCCATCAGCTCACGACGGGCACATTCAAGCGGTTCTTCATTCGGTTCCAGTTTGCCGGCCGGTATTTCCAGCATAACTTCTCCGGCGGGCTGCCGGTGCTGCCTGACCAGCATTGCTTCGTCATTTTCATTTACAGCCAGGATAGCCACTGCACCGGGATGTTCGACCACTTCCCGGAAGGCTTCTTTCCCCCGGCCATCCTTCACCCTGTCCTGGCGGACGTTCACAATTTTCCCGCGGTAAAGGTAACTGGTGGATACTGTTTTTTCTTTCAGGTCCTCGTAAATGGTTAACACCTCGCTTTGTTTTCCGGTTTGTCCCAACTTTTACTTGATATTATAACGGTTTATCTTTTCATAAAGCCAGGAGCGGCTGATCCCCAGGTACCGGGCTGCCCTGCTCTTGTTGCCCCCGGCATCCCGCAGAGCCCCGATGATAGCATCCCGTTCAGATTCTTCTCTTTTCCAGCGGTAAGCGGGAACAACCTGCTCACCGGAAGGCCCGGCATTCTCATCTTGCCAAAAATTGGAACCTGCTTTGCGCAGGTGGGGCGGCAGGTGATCAATTCTAATCACATCTTCATCAGTAAAGTTCATGGCCCGTTCCACAACATTTTCCAGTTCCCGGATATTGCCCGGCCAGTTATAAAACCGCAAAGCAGCCAAAGCTTCCGGTGAGATATCGCTGACCTGCATTCCGAAAATATCGTTATATTTGCGTAGAAATGCGTTAACCAGGGGCAAAATATCCTCCGGCCGTTCCCGTAAAGGCGGGATATGGACCGGTATGACATTAAGCCGGTAATACAGGTCTTCGCGAAACTTGCCTTCCCTCACTTTTTGTTCCAGATCCTGGTTGGTAACGGCAATAAACCGGGTATCAACTTTAATGGTCGAAGTCCCCCCGATTCGCTCGAAAGTCTGATCCTGCAAAATCCGCAGCAGCTTGCCCTGCATGGTCAGGGGCATATCCCCTATTTCATCGAGAAACAGGGTCCCGCCGTCAGCCATATCCAGTCGGCCCCGCTTTCCCCCGGGCTGGGCCCCGGTAAAAGCACCCTGGACGTATCCAAAAAACTCCGACTCAAGAAGGTTTTCAGGAATGGCGGCACAGTTTACTTTGACAAAAGGCCCATTACAGCGCGGACCAGCCTGGTAAATAGCCTGGGCCATCAGTTCCTTGCCCACTCCGCTCTCGCCGCTGATTAGCACCGTGGAGTGGCCCTGGGCAGCCTGCCGCGCTTCCCGGATCACTGCCTGCATCCCGGGGTTAATGGTAACGATATCTTCAAACTGGTACGGCCGTTCACTGAACCGCGCTTTCTTTAACTCTTCCTGGAAATGGGCCAGCCGGCTGTCCATCGCTTCCAGCCTTTCGGCCAGATCGCGTAGTTCGTCAACCCGCCTGAAGCTAATTTTCCCAACAGCCCCCATTACTTTTCCATCCCTGGTAATGGGAAGATTGGATACGACATAGGGCTTTCCTTCAATAAACTGGATATCGTTCAACTCGGGTACGCCCGTTTTTGCTGTCACCTGGAGGCGGCTGTTTTCAAGAATCTCGTGAACCGGTTTTGATATAACTGCTTCTTCTTTTTGACGGACAAAGTCTAAAAATACCCGGTTAACCAAAACGATCAGCCCTTCTTCATCAACAACCACCAGGGCATCGTAGCCAATATCGAGGACCGCCCTCAGGGTCTGGTTCAGCCTTTTAACAGTTTCCATTTCTTCGGCAATCGATTCCAGGTCGGTTATATCCTGAAAAATAGCCAGCGCCCCAACTACCCGGCCGTTATCAATTAGAGGAGTTTTGTTAACTACGGTAGTAAATTTGGAAGTGGCATAGTTGGCCCCGATTTCCACCATCCCTTTTTCAAGGACCGGGCTCATATCAAACCCGGGCAGAACTTCCTCCAGGAGCTTGTTTTTTACAGCGCTGTTTTTGATACCAAAAAGCTGCTCGGCTGAACGGTTGGCAAAATTGATCCGCCCGTTATCGTTAACAGATACCAGGGCATTGTGCATGGCCTGGTACATTGCTGTCAACCTGGTGTTAAGCATCCTCTCTTCTTTAAAAAGTGAGGTTATGAGCTCTACCTTGGTGAACAGGCCTACCACAGAACCTGAACTGTCAATGACAACCCCGGTTCCGACCGGGATGCGGTGCACGGTATCTATGACCTGATCATAGGTCAGGTCTTTGCTTATTTTTACTACGTTGCGGTTGTAATAGGGATCGACCGCCTGATCAAGGTTGCATCCTTTTAGAAGGGCATCATAAAGGTTGGTCTTGGTAAAAATGCCGGCAAGCGAACCGTCTTCGTGTAAGACGGGCAGGCCGTCACGCCGGCTGTTTCTAAGGCGCTGAACGGCCGTTTCCAGCTTGTCACCGGGCCGAAGCGTGGCATAATTGCTGGTCATCATATTCTCAAGAAGCATTATTTCCCCTCCCGGAAGCGGATCAACCCGCAAACTGTTCTTTAAAACGGCGAGCCCTTTCCAGGACGCTGTCGACATGTTGCAGGCTGACCTGGTCGATTCCGGCCCCGTCCAGCATACGAGCCAGTTCTTCCCGCCTCTGCCATGAGTCGAGCAGGGCCGCCCTGGTCAAGGTTCTTTCATCAACGGTTTCCTTGTACAGACTGTAATGAGAATCGGCCATGGCGGCGATCTGGGGGCTGTGTGTAACGCACAAGACCTGATGGTGCATAGAGAGGTGAGCCAGCTTTTCAGCTACCGCCTGTACCGTCGCTCCCCCGATCCCGGCATCGACTTCGTCAAATATCAGGGTCGGCACCATATCCTGCCTGGCCAGGATCGTTTTAAGGGCCAGCATCACCCTGGAAACCTCGCCGCCTGAGATAATCTTGGTCAAAGGTTTAACATCTTCGCCGCGGTTGGCGCTGAACATAAATTCAACCTGGTCCAACCCTTTTGAAGTCAGCTCCTTTTTTTCAGTAAACTTGACTTCAAAGCGGGCGTTGGGAAGGGCCAGCTCCTGCAGGCATTCTTCAAGTAAAGCCTCAATATTTTCGGCCGTGTCCCGGCGCAGCTTGCGCAGCTGCAGGCTTTGTTCCATCATCCGGTTTTCCAGATCGCCAATTTCCTGTTCCAGGCGTGCGGCCGTTTCCTCACTGTTTCTGAGTCGATCCATTTCTTCTTCCGCCCGGGCGGCAAATTCAAGAACTTCTTCAATTGAGGAACCATATTTCCGTTTCAAATCACCGATCAGGTTTTGGCGTTCCTGGATCATATTCAACTCGGCCGGATCAAATTCAAGCCTGGACTGGTAATCGCGAAGTTCATGCGATGTTTCCTCCAGCTGGGCCGCAGCACTCTCCAGAAGATCAAGCATGGGAACCAGGTTCTGATCGATCCCGGCCGCTTCATCCAGGAAGCGTTTGGCCCTGTTGAACCGGTCGATTACCGCTTCGGTCATACCATCATCACTTCCGGCATACAGATCGGCATAAGCATCGGCGGTGAGGTTCCACAATTTTTCAGCATTGGCAAGGACTTTTTCCCGTGCAGCCAGTTCTTCATCCTCACCCTGCCGCAGACCTGCATTTTTAATTTCATTGATTTGAAATTCGTATACATCAAGGCGCCTTTCACGTTCGGAGCTGCTGCTGCCCAGGGAGGACAGCTCTTTCTGCAAGTCCTGCCTTTTGCGGGACATTTCTTCAAGTGCGTTTCTTAATGTCCTGATCTTTTCGCCTCCGAATGAATCAAGCAGCTCCAGGTGTTCTTCGGGACGCAGCAGGGATTGATGCTGATGTTGGCCGTGCAGATCAACCAGGTACCGGCCCATTTCTTTTAAAAACGAAACCGGAACAGCCCTGCCGTTCACCCGGGCCACGCTGCGACCGTTGCTGTAAACTTCGCGGGCAATGATCAGTTCATCTGATTTCTCGATTCCGGCCTTCTCCAAAAGGCCATCTATTTGATTCTGGCCGGCCTGTTCATGGTAGACAGCCCCTTCCACATAGGCATTGTCTTTGCCCTGGCGGATTTGTTCCACGGTAGCCCTTTCACCAAGCAGCAGGCCGATCGCTCCTATCACCACAGACTTGCCGGCCCCGGTTTCGCCGCTTAATACATTTAAGCCGGAACTAAAGGTAAAGCTGAGATCTTCGATTAATGCAAAATTAGAAACCCGCAGCTCCACAAGCATTTAGTTGCTCCTCCTTAAATTTATGCCTTTAACTTTTGATGCAGTAACCTGTAAAAGGAGTTTTCATGGAAACAAACCAGTTTAACTTTTTGTTTGGCCCGGCAGATCAGGATACGGTCGTCGTCCTCGAGGGCAAAGCGGACCTGACCATCAACCGTTAAAACTACCTGGACCTGGCGGGAGTCGACTTTTAAACTGATCGTGTCCGAGCCGTCAACTATAACCGAGCGGTTGTAGAGGCTGTGCGGGCAGATTGGTGTAATTACAAAAAGCTCCATGACCGGGTTGATTATGGGCCCGCCCGCCGATAAAGAGTAAGCGGTTGAACCGGTGGGAGTAGAAATGATTATGCCGTCTCCAAAATAGCTTTCCATGAAGTCGTTGTTGATAAATGAATCCACTTTTATGTTGCGGGAAAAAGGGCCGCGGGCCACAACAATATCATTGAGGGCCAGGTAACAACCCAGTTCTTCATCCCTGCGGTAAAGTTTTGCTTCAAGCATCATCCGATCCTGGTAATCGTACTGCCTGGTGGCAATATATTGCAGGAACCGCTCCATCTGTTCGACTTCTATTTCAGCCAGAAAACCCTTGTGCCCCAGGTTTATGCCCAAAACCGGCACATCCCAGCCGGCCAAATCCCTGGCCACCCTGAGAATAGTGCCGTCTCCGCCGACCACTATGATCATTTCCAGCCTGTTATGAAGTTCGGAAAGTTGTTCGGCAAGGGACACGCTGCTGTAGAAATCAGCCTGATCGCTGTCAACAACATGAAGAGGTATCCGGCGCTGGCTAAAAAATTTTTTTATCTTATCTACAACCAGGGTAGTATTGCTTTTATGCCAGTTGGGGATAACACCTATTTCTTTCATATGGCTTCCTGGATCCTCCTTTAGCTAAAACCAACCCGGACTGGAATAAGTTTCTTCGCGCCGGCTTCGATATCCTCCCAGGCTCGTTATTTCTTCTCTTTCAGCAGCAATAGATGGGCTTCTTCTACAGTCTTTGCTGTTTTTTCTTTATAATCTTCCCGGCACTTGCATACCCCAGCTTTTTCTCTTGAAAAGTATCCAAAATATTCAATGTTCCCCTTGGGCCCCGGGTATTTGGAAAAAGTTATATCCCGGCAGCAGTACCCCGTTTTGCAGGCATCTTCGATGATATCCGTTAAAACCCGGCAGTGTAAGTCAGGGTCCCGGATTACGCCCCTACCCCTTTCGGCATCTGCTTTCCCCGCTTCAAATTGTGGTTTAACCAGGGCCAGGACATGCGGTATCTCAAGGCGGCAGAGGACGGGCAAAACTTTTAACAGTGAAATGAACGAAACATCAATTACGGCCAAATCAGGAACTTCCGGTATATCTTCAGGTTTCAGGAAGCGGGCATTGAAACGCTCCATAACCACTACTGCCGGATTGCGGCGGAGGCTGTAATCCAGCTGGCCGTATCCAACATCAAGAGCATAAATCCGGCGGGCGCCGTTCTGCAGCAAACAATCGGTAAATCCCCCGGTTGAAGCGCCGACATCAAGGACGACCAGGCCCCCGACGGTCATGGCCAGATCTTCCAGGGCTTTTTCCAGCTTCAGCCCGCCCCGGCTCACGTAAGGGTTGTCCGGTTCAAGGAGTTTTATTTCTGCACTTTCTTCCACCAGGGTCCCGGGTTTATCACATACAGATCCGTTAACCAGGACTTTTCCGGCCATTATTTCCGACTGGATTCGGCTCCGGCTCAGTTCCGGCTTCAGCCTGTGCAGGAGAAGATCGAGGCGTTTTTTTTGACGGCTGCTTTTCAACTCTGACCCTTCACAGCCCCGGTACCGACAAAGGCAAGGGCTTCATTAAAAATTCCCCCGGCATCAAGTTTGAAATGAGAAAGTAATTTAGCCCGGGAACCGTGCTCGACAAATTGATCGCCTATGCCGAGCCTTATTACCGGCACCGACAAACTTTCACCGGCAAGCAGTTCGAGAACGCCGCTTCCAAAACCGCCGGCCAGGACATTTTCTTCTACGGTCAAAACCCGCCCGCACCTGCGGGCCCATAGAGCAATCAGCTCTTTGTCCAAAGGTTTCACAAAACGGGCATTGATCACCGCTGCATCAATACCCTGCCGGGTCAGTTTTTCGGCAGCCTCTACGGCCTGCTTGACGACCGTTCCGGCGGCAACGATCAGCAGATCCCGGCCTTCCCGAAGCAACTCGCCCCTGCCCCAGGGTAAAATATGCGGCTCTTCAAGGTCTACTCCTTCCACTTTATCGCGCGGGTAGCGCAGGGCCACAGGACCGTCGGAATAGTTTAATGCCGTAAACAGCATGTGCTGGAGTTCGTTTTCATTGGAAGGCGCCATTATGGACATTTTGGGGATGCTGCGCAGAAAACTGAGATCAAATAAACCCTGGTGAGTTTCTCCGTCTTCGCCGGTTATACCGGCGCGATCAACGGCAAATACAACGGGCAGGTTTTGCATGCAGACATCATGTAAAATTTGGTCATAGGCTCTTTGCAGGAAGGTGCTGTAAATGGCTACAACCGGCTGCATTCCGCCGGCAGCCAAAGCCCCGGACATAGTTACCGCATGCTGTTCGGCAATCCCTACATCATAAAACCGTTCCGGAAATTCCCGGGCAAAATTTCTCAGGCCGGTACCCGAGGTCATGGCCGCCGTAATGGCCGCAATTTTCGGGTTCTCACGGCTGAGCTTGATCAGGGTCCGGCCAAAAATTTCTGTGTACGAAGCGCTTTTCTTTTTCTTGAGCAAGCCGTTGTTTAAATCAAAAGGACCGATTCCGTGGAAAACTTCCGGTGATTTTTCTGCGTAGTGGTACCCTTTCCCTTTTTCTGTCACCACGTGGATCATGACCGGCCCTTTCATCTGATTGGCCTGCCGGAGGGTATTTTTAATTGCAGCTATATTATGACCGTCAATGGGGCCAAAATAAGTAAAGCCGAGCTCTTCGAAGATCATGCCCGGCACAACCAGGTATTTAAGCCCGCCCTTGACCCTGTCGGCATAATTAAGAGCTTTCTTTCCTACCACAGGGATCCGGCCTACAAAGCTTTCGAAATCGTCCTTTAGTCTAGAATATTTTGGATCAGAGCGGATCCGGGCCAGGTAAGCAGACATACTGCCGACGTTTGAGCTGATCGACATCTTATTGTCGTTTAGAATAACCGTTATATTGGCCTTGATATGGCCGGCGTGGTTAAGGGCTTCAAAAGACATTCCCCCGGTCAGGGCGCCGTCGCCGATTACAGCAATAATCTTGTAATCTTCACCATTGTAATCCCTGGCCTGAGCCAGGCCCAGGGCCGCCGAAATTGAAGTACTGCTGTGCCCGGTCAGAAAAGGATCGTGTTCGCTCTCAGAAGGCTTTGGAAAACCGCACAAACCATCAAGCTGGCGCAGGGTGGCAAACTCTTCCCATCTGCCTGTAAGCAACTTGTGGGGATAACTCTGATGGCCGACATCCCAAATAATGCGGTCGGTGGGGCTGTTGAAGGTGCTGTGCAAGGCCAGGGTCAGTTCAACCACCCCCAGGCTTGCCGCCAGGTGGCCACCGTTATCGGCCACCGTCCTGATCATGTATTCGCGTATTTCAGAAGCGGCTTTTTCAAGCTGTTCCCCGGTCATATTCTTCAGATCATCAGGCAGGTTCATACTGCCAAGCACACCATCCATTACAATCACCTCTGGTTTATCTCACCCTTACTGAACCAGCTTAATGGCCTTTGCAATTTGGTAATCATCAATCCAACCAGTAAAATCACTTCAGTTGAATAATTAATGGCAATTACTTTACCCCAGGCTTTACCGCCTACTGTAAGGGCTGCAACAAAAGCGGCCAGCAAAATTCCCAGGTAAAATTCAGCTTGCTGATGTGAGAATGTAACCACCAGCTTGATTACGATTACTGTCACCAGGGTCCCGCTGATTATACCACTGATATCTCCGCCCACGTCGTTGCAGAATGTCGCTACCCGTTCGGCGTTCTTAACCAGGTTGACACCGCATTTGGCGCCTGCAACTCTTCGGGCCGCCTTGGCGTTAAGCGGCGCTATGTCAGCCGCGGCTGCCGCGGTACCGATCAGGTCAAAAACGATGCCCAGCATGACTACCAGCAGCAGGATCACAAAAGACAACGCGATCGACTGCAGTTCGTTCAAAAAATAATGTGATACAAAGCTGAGGGCCACAGCCAGGAAAAATGTCCACAAAGAAATGACAATGATCCAGCGGATTCTGCTTCGGTTTTTACTGTTGGACAATAGCCATCACCTTTGTACAAAGAAGCATAAGTGGTAGCAAGCCAGGTAAACTTTGCGGCTTAGGTCCAGCAGGTTTTCCCGGATAGTCACCTGCAGTCGCCTGTCAGGCAGTTCCCTTTTAAGACTATCCCCATCGTGTCGCCACAAACGGAGCTGGATTACCACTTAGCTCACACTTTAATCCCTGGCTTACTTCTCTTACGAGAGCAGTCTAGGAGATTTCCACTCTGGCGCCTGATCTCCCCTAGCCTCTTTTGCAGAAAGGGTTTCAGAGTTTTACTCCTCTACCCTTTCCACTCAAGGCAGGCTACACTGTACACAGCTTCTTACCGCATACAGGTTCTTCCCAAGCCGTAGCCTTTTGTTTCTCAACAATCCGCCACGAACATTGGGTCTCCACGAAGGCAGGGTCAACGCCTACATGCCTTTGTAGATCGCCCCGTCCTTCTTAACTCCCAGCAGCAGCTCCCAACTGGGCTTCGGCAGCCGCCACCAGGAACTTCATCGATGTGCCCTTAACGGATTTTTAGGCCCGTTTTCGGGAAGGGGCGCCAACTAGAATACTGCACCACTTATGCATGCTTCAGGACTATATCATAGCACAACCTCCGTATGCAGACAACGGGTCAGCTTTATAGTTTTTTCTACATCTTGCAGACTATAACGGTCTTCTCCCCCAGCACGGTTGCCGTTATTTTATAGCCCCTGGAGTTATTTACTTCTGAAGACCATTTTTTTTGCCAGTCCGGTTAAAAGCTCCACCGGCCGGTTTAAATCTGTTAAAGCCATAATTGCTTCGTTATAAAGGCTTTCTGCCCTGGATCTGGCCTCATCTGGACCCAGCACGGCCGGAAAAGTAGGCTTAAAGCGGTCCTGGTCTGCCCCCGTAGGTTTGCCCAGCGCTTCGGCTGAGCTTTCCACATCCAGGAGATCGTCAATGATCTGAAAAGCGGTCCCAATCTTTGAAGCATACCGGTCCAGCAGCTCCAGCTCCTTGCTGCCGGCATCGGCTGCTATAGCCCCGCAAATAACAGAAGCTTTCAGCAGTGCTCCTGTTTTCATGGCCGATAATGTTTCAATTTCCAGAAGAGTCAAATCACGTCCCTCTGCCTCCAGGTCAAGGACCTGACCTCCGATCATGCCGGTTACCCCGGCCGCTTTGCCGAGCTCGGAGCCGATCCGCGCCGCTTTTTCCGCCCGTCCGGGTTTCAAACCGTAGCGGGATAACAGCTCAAAAGCAAGGGTCAGGAGGGCATCTCCGGCCAGCACTGCAACGGCATCCCCGTATACTTTGTGGCAGGTTGGCTTTCCCCGCCTCAAATCACTGTCGTCCATGGCCGGTAGATCATCATGGATCAGGGAATAGGTGTGGACCAGCTCCAGGGCACAGGCCACATCGATTACATCATGATCATCACAGCTTAGGGTTTCGGCACCGGCCAGAGTCAGGATCGGGCGCAGGCGCTTTCCTCCGGCTTCAAGGCTGTAACTCATCGCCTCCCTGACCGCCTTTGGCCCGGTATCAGGCAGGCATTCTTTTAAAGCCCTGTTGACAATCTCTTTTTTTTGAGCAAGGTATTGATCAATCTCGATCATGATTCATCTCCGGTATCATCATCTTCTTCCGCCGGGCTGCCTGTCGAATCAAGGGACTGCTGTTGTTCTTCCTTTAACAAATACTCGACTTTGTATTCTATTTCAGCCAGTTTTTCCCGGCAGTACCTGGAAAGGGCAATCCCTTCCTGGAATGAGGAAAGGGACTCTTCCAGAGGTATTTCAGCATTCTCCAGGCGGCTGACGATTTCTTCGAGCTTTTTTACTGCTTCCTCGTAAGTCATTTCTTCCATTTTCCGGTTATCCTTATTCTTCGTCAACGATGCAGTCCTCCTCAACCTTTTCTGCCCGGCAATCCGCCCTGCCATCTTTCAAGCTCAGCTGCAACAACTGGCCGATGCGTATATCTTTAACAGAACGGATAATATTTCCTTCCTGATCCCGGCAAAAAGTATAGCCGCGATTCATTACCTTAAGCGGGCTGTAGCTTTCCAATTTATCCACAAGGGCTGTCAGCTGGATTCCTTTTAACTGCAGATAACGGATCATTTCCCGTTTCAGCCTGGTTTCAGTCTCTTCCAAATAGTTCTTTGCAGTTTTGATCCTTTCCAGCGGGCGCCGGAAAAACCGTTCGCTTACAATATGATCCAGCCGCTGTTTTTCCTGCAGGACCCGGTTTTTTAGGGCCAGGCCGGCCCGGCTTCGCAGTTGATCATTTTCTGCCAGCAGTTCATCATAGACGGGCACTGCCGCAGCCGCTGCTTCTGTAGGGGTATGGGCCCGCAGATCCGCCGTAAAATCGGCAATAGTAAAGTCGGTTTCATGGCCAACGGCGGATATAACCGGTTTTGAAGACCTGAAAATGGCCCTGGCTACCTTTTCTTCGTTAAAAGGCCACAGGTCTTCCAGTGAACCTCCGCCCCGGGTCAGAATAATCAGATCAATATCGTCTTTTTTGTTCAGTATATCCAGGGCCCTGATTAGATCGGCTGCCGCTCCGGGCCCCTGAACCAGGCTTTCAACAACCAGTAGCTGGACATAGGGTAAGCGTTTCTTAATCGTGGTAATTATATCCTGCAGGGCTGCACCGCTGGGTGAGGTAACCAGGCCGATTTTCCGGGGAATCCGCGGCAGCTTTTTTTTGTGCTCCGACTTGAACAGGCCTTCTGCTTCCAGTTTTTGTTTCAACTGCTCAAAGGCGACATAAAGCGAACCCATACCGGCCGGCTGCATCTCCTGCACATACAGCTGGTACTGGCCGCCAGGCTCATAAACCGACAGGTAGCCGTGCAGGATTACTTCCATACCGTCGGTAGGCTGAAAAATGCATTGCACGTTGTCCCGGCGAAAAAAAACACAGCGCAGGGCAGATGAACTGTCTTTTACTGTAAAGTACATATGACCGGAGCGGTGATGTTTGAAATTAGAAATTTCACCGGTTACCCACAGGTCGCGCAGGCGCGGATCGCTTCGAATCAAACCTTTCACATAACGGTTTATCTCGGAAACTGTGAACAGCGGCAGTTGTTTGTTCATATCATTTAAAGGCAGCACCCGGCCGCCGAATCTTTTTAATGTATAAGACAGCGACAGCCGGGCACTGTTTTTTGTTTAATCTCCCGGGTTACAGTTTATACTCAGGCTTTTTATTAAAAAGCCCGGGCAGGTATTAGGTTCGGTTAGCCGGGAATATACCCCTGCATTTCCTCCCGGACATCATCCAGGGAAGAATAATTCCATTTCTCACCCATTGCTTCGGCCAGATCACAGATTAATTTCCAGTCCTGCGGCGATTCTGGCCCGCCTTCCAGAGCTGCTTTATTGATGCAGATCTCTCCTGATGAATTGGTGAAAGTCCCATTTTTACGTTCCGGCGGCTGGGCGGGGAAAACCAGGTCGCTTTTCTCCGGTACTTCCCTGCGGTTAATGCATGAAATAGCCAGAAAATCTAAACCTCCCGGCTTTGAATCGGAGAACCCGTCTCCAAAAACCAGTGCGCCCTTGACTTTGCCGTTTACAGCCGCAGAAGCAACTTCTTCGCGGCTTAAACCGGCTTCTCCGTTAAGAGCCACAAATCCGGGCCCGAAAGATGGCGATCCACCCAGGACGATAGTGCCGGCAGCGTTGCTGTACCGGGACAGAAGCAGAAGGTCACTTCGGCCGTATTCAAGTTGTCCTCCGGCTTTGGCCATGGCCAGCAGAGCTTCTACAGCTGCATCATCGGCGTTTTCAAAAAATGAAGAACCAACCACTGTGCAGCTTCTCATTTTTGCCACCTGTTCTGCGGCTTTTTGCAAGTCTTCGGCCGCAACGCCCGCCTCTTTGGCCGGCCCTGAAAGATCATCCCCGCGCATGGCGGCAGTGAGTCCTTTCAGCACAGCAGTTTCGGAGCCGGGCTTGTATTCGACACAGATCTCTTTAAAGGCGCTCTTAAGCTCCTCTTTTTTATCGCTGATGCGCACTATTACCGCATCGCCAAAACGTCCGGCCTGCTGGACGGCAAAAGCGGCTACCGGGTGGCTTTCTTCCAGCCCCGACCCGATCACGATAATCGCTTCGCACTCCTGCATGGTGGCCGGGGTAGGTCCGCAGACGTCCGGCCCGATAATTTTATACAGGCCCTGATAAGCCTGGCCCCAGGCTTTTTCAACGCCCAGGTCAACATTGGCGGTACCTAAAACCGAGCGGGCCAGTTTTTGCAGCAGGTAACTTTCTTCATTGCTCTGCTTGCCGGAAGCCATTACGGCCACAGCACCCGGTCCTGATTTTTCCTTAATATCAAGGAGGGTCCGGGCCGTTTCTTTTACGGCTTCATCGTAAGCAACTTCTTTGTAATCACTGCCTTCAAGCTGCAGCGGTGCTTCCACGGGATCCGGTTCCGGCCTGTGGACGCCAAACTTGCCTTTCTGGCAGATCCAGCTCACTTTTTCCCCCTCGGCAGGAACGGTGACCTTGATCAGGTCGTCGCCTGATGCCTGCCTTTCGAGGAAACATCCAATCGAGCATTCCACGCAAACCCCGGGAATATGGGACAGTTCCCATTCTCTTCCTGCGGCTGCCCTTCCTGTTTCGGTCAGGGCGGCTACGGGGCAGACATCAACACACTGCCCGCAAAAAATACAACCTGCTTCTTCCATGGATACTTCTTTGCCGTCTTTGTAGGGCACCACCCTGGTATTAACCCCGTTGCCAACTAATTCATAAACATAGCACCCGGGGCCGGTCCGGCATACCCGCACACAGCGGCCGCAGAGGATACATTTTTCCTCATCACGAACTATGTACGGATTGTCTTCCGCTTTTTCGGCAGGAACTTCCCGTTCAAGCTGTTCGGGAAGTTCAACTTTAAATTGATAGGCTTTTTCCTGCAGTTCACAGGTTCCGGTCCGCTCACAGGTCAGGCAGTCTTTGTACGGATGTGTCGCTAAAGAAAGGACCAGGATCTGATCGCGCATTTCCTGGATTTCCGGTGTTGTGGTTTCAACTACCATTCCCTCGGCAACCGGATTGTCGCAGGATGTGATCGGCTTGTCGAAGCCCTGAACATCAACAATACAGACACGGCAATGGCCAAGCGGTGCCAACCGGGGGTGGTAGCAAAGAGTGGGAATGTCGATTCCGTTCTGCCGGGCCGCCTCCAGAATAGTCGTGCCCTCTTCAGCAAATACTTTCTTGCTATTAATTTGTAAGTTTACTGTTTTCATCATTATACCCTCCCCTCGGTTATGAAATGGCCAGACCCAAGCGTAAACACTTAATGCAGCGTTCCGCTTCGTCGATCACTTCAGATGGATTTTTAAAGCCCAGTTCCGCTTCGCCGAAACCTTTAACCCTGATTTCGACCGGACAGGCTTCTTCTTCCAGGCGGGTTCTTCCACCGACCATTTCCGGTACTACTTCTTCCTTATAAACACCCATTTTTTCAACATGCTGCTCTTTAACTACCTGAGAATTCGGCTTGCTCTTGCCGGTCCGGATGTAGTTGTCAATTGCTTCTGCGGCCCGGTTGGCTGATGCAATAGCCTCGATCACCGTAGCAGCGCCAAGGACAACGTCACCACCGGCAAATACACCCGGCTGATCGGTTTCCATCGTGGCGGGATCAGTTTGGATGGTTCCTTTTTGTGTAGGTTCAAAACCGCATTCCGGGGTTATATAACAAAAATCAGCAACCTGCCCGATAGCGGGAATTACTGTGTCCACTTCCAACACAAAATCGGACCCTTCGATCGGTTCAGGCCTGCGCCTGCCGCTTTCGTCGGGCTCTCCCAGCTTCATTTTGATACACTGCAGGCCGCTGACACAACTTGCTTCTTCCAGAATGGAGGTGGGATTGGCAAGCAGGTGGAATTTAATTCCTTCCTCCTCTGCCGCATCCACTTCTGCCTTGTTGGCGGGCATTTCCGCCCTGCTGCGGCGGTAAATCAGGTTAACTTCTTTAACGCCGAGGCGTACCGCGGAACGGGCACAGTCCATGGCCACGTTTCCGCCGCCGATTACTGCTACCTTGTCGCCGATGTCAACTTTTTCGCCGAGATTGACTTTGCGCAGGTATTCCACGCCGGGCATAAAGCCCCTGTAACCGGCATCTTCACCCGGGCAGCCCATGTTGGCGCTTTCATGGAGGCCGTTAGCGATAAAGATGGCCTTAAAACCTTCATCCCACAGTTTTTCAAGGGGGATGTCCTCGCCAATCTTGGTATTGTACTTAATTTCCACGCCCAGGCTTTCTACCAGTTCGATTTCGGTATTAAGGATATCCCGGGGCAGGCGGTAACTGGGAATACCCACTGCCAGCATACCGCCGGCTACGGGCAGAGCCTCATATATTATGACCTTGTAACCCTTTTGGGCCAGCTGGTAGGCCGCATTCAAGCCGGCCGGGCCGGCGCCTATGACCGCCACTTTATCGGCATTAGGGCCGGGTTTGGAATAGCGGTCTTTCTGATCGTAATTGTTCCTGGCTCCAAAATCTGCTGCAAACCGTTTTAACAACCTGATTGACAGGGACTCGTCATAGGGCTGCCGATTGCAGTTTGATTCGCAGGGGTGAACACACACACGGCCCAGGGTCCCTACCAAAGGTGTTTTTTCACGGTTTATCGCCAGCGCTCCTTCGTAATCTCCCTCTTTGATACACTCGATATACCCGGGAATATTGATATGAGCCGGACAACCGTTGCGGCAGGGAGCCGTCAAGACCGGCCGGTATGTGAGGCCGTTTCCGGCCGGCGGCCGTTCTTCATTCAAATAGGCGGAAAAATCATCTTCGAAATGCTCAAGAGCATGAAGAAGGGGAACCGGTGAAGACATTCCAAGCTCACAAAGCGAACTGTCCTTAACCAGCTTGCTGATCTCCTTCAGAAAAGCCAGATCCTCCCTGCTGCCGTTTCCTTCAATCAGCTTTTCCAGCCGGTCGGCAATCACCTGGCTGCCGGCACGGCAGGGAATGCAGCGGCCGCAGGAGTCCTGCTGGACATTTCTGAAATACTCTTTTAACGATTCGACTACATTTACTTCCGGATCAAAAACCATTAGCCCCGCCCAGCCGACGAAAGCTTTAAGATCTTCGCTTTCAATTTGAGGCGGGACATCCAACTGGCTCAGGTCAATCCGTTCATCTGATTTCTTGTTTCGTTCGTCAATTAATTTTCCATTCCAGCTGCTAAAAAATACTTTGGACATTTTTCCCTCTCTCCCTAAAGAAATTACTTATCCTACCTCCCCTGTTATGGTTCGTGATTCTTTTCACTCATCCTCCCTCCAATTGGAAATTATGATATCCGATTAAGGCTAAGCCTTTATCCATGTGATCAACCTATGATAACTTCGCCATTCTTTGAGAAATTCCTTTTACAGTTTTAATAGTAAGTAATTTTAACGAATATATTTTTTCTAAGTCCTAAAGCGGCGGGCTGCCTGCACAGCCAGGCCGACGGCATTGTCGGAAGCAAACTCCGGAGCGGCAAAAAACAACTTGATGCTCTCCATTTTCCAGGCCAGTCTGTCCCTGATATACCTGTTGGCCATGACCCCTCCCACGGCCAGGACTCCGTCAAAATCATCCCCGCCGGTATGGGAGCTGGTAATGGCTGCAGCCAGGGAATCGGCGATGCAGGTTTCTATTGCCCGGGCCACGTCTTCTTTCCTCCACCCTTCCCGCAGGGCCTGTTCAGCCCGGGTAGCGGGGCCGGAAAAACTAATCTGTGCCCCTTTTACCGCTACCGGCAGCTCCACCGCTCCGTCCTGCCCTGTTCGGGCCAGTATTTCCAGCTGCGGCCCGGCCGGAAACCCGAGTTCCATCATTCTTCCCAGGCGGTCAATAAACTGGCCGGCATTTAAATCGCTACCCCCGCCGAGCAAGCGTATTTCCAGGCAGCCGGGCTTTATTTCTTCGGCGGCAACGATTTCGGTGGTTCCTCCCGATAAATGGACGCATAAGTAGCGCCCGGGTTTCAGCCCTGCCGACCACAGGCCGGCCATTATATGTCCTTCCTGATGCGAAGAAGGCAAAAAATTAAGGCCCATGGTTTGAGCAAGAAACAAACCAAAGGCCTCGCTTACTTTGAAAACCGGCATGTAGGAATCTGGCAGCGGACGAGGGCGGGTTGAGGCGGCAGCCGCAGCCACCCTGTACTCCTCAATACTATTGGCCCTGCCTTCCCATAGCAGGGGCAGGTTTTTGATATGAGAAAAAACTGCCTCCGACTGGCGCAAACCCAGGCTGCCTGCCTCAACAGCCAGGGGCAGTCTGCTGTCAATAATTAGCCTTTCATCCCGGTCAACCACGGCCAGTGAAGTAGTGTACGCCGACGTATCAAGTCCCAAATATATTAGATGATCATGGTTCTCTCTCAAAAGCTTCTCCTACCGCGCGATCTAACACTCCATTGATAAAGCCGACGGCTTCACCGGTGCTGCCGTATTTTTTGGCCAGCTCCAGGGCCTCGTTTATCGATACTGCGGGGGGAATATCGGGACGATAAATAATTTCGAAAAGGGCCAACCGGAGCAGGTTGCGATCCACGGCGGAAATCCGTTCCAGCTCCCACTTTACCAGGTGTTTCTTGATAATTTGATCAAGGGACTCGCAGTTACCGACCGTACCGGTCAACAGCTCTTCTACGAACTGCTCTTCTTCTTCGTTGAACTTGTAATCTTCCAAAGATCGGATCAGGGCCTGTTTTACCCTGCACCTGCCAATATCAACCTGAAAAAGAGCTTTAAAAGCAGCTTCTCTAGCTAAACGACGGGACAATCGGTCAGTACCTCCGTGCTGTCAGTTTATAATCGTTAAAAAAGATAGTAGCATTTAGCGGTTTGGACTCAATCAGATTCCTCTCTGGTTGAAAATAAGCGCCTAAAAAAACTGCCAACATCTTTACTGAGATCCAATCTCCAACCAATCAAGATCCCGATCCCGATGCACAGGTATATAAAAATACTCCACCAGAATCCATAGTTAACCACCAACAGGGCAAATACCAACCCCAGCAAGCCGCCCAGGATTTTTCCCCAGTGTTTGCTGATTATTAACCACCAGTTCATTTCAGACAAGATATGATCCCCCTTCTAACATAAGTTCTGATTTATTTTTTGGATGGGGTCTGTTCTGTAACTATATTCTCGACCATCACTTTAACTTCGTGGACGGTTATACCAGTAATCTCTTCTACATATTCCTTAATCTTCGACTGTAGTTCACTGGTCAACTCCGGCATAGCAACGTCGGGCAAAACCCTGATTTTTACAGCGATAATCAGTCCATCCTGCGTAAAAGAAACCTGTCTGCTGACATCTTTAAGACCCTGGATTTGCTGGATAACCCTTAAAACTATATTCTCAATAGCAGGGATCGATATGGCCACTTCGCCATATTCGCTGCCTTTAAGCACAGCATTGCCGGGGCCTTTGGATTTGCGAAAGCCGAGGATTAACAAAATCAGGGCGATCAGCACCAATGCCGCTACAAACCCAAGCACAACTTCTTCTCCAGCCCATCCGGGCAGGTACAGGGCAAGACCCGGAACCAGATTGTATTTAACGGCTAGCAGAAACAGGGCAGCGCCAATCAAAATTAGCGCCACAAAAACCATTATCACCCGGGCTAACATTTTCATATAAATTCCCCCTTTGTTTTATACCAGTCTAACCTTTATTCTTTGCTTTCTACTTCCTCTCCGCCTTCTGCGGGCTCTTCTTCAGTCTCTCCTTCTTTCTGGGGGAAGTGGACGCCCTGGACATGCACATTTACTCCCGTCACCCGGAGCCCGGTCATATTTTCAACCGTCTTTTTAACTCCTTCCTGGATATCCCAGGCCACATCGGGAATCCGGGCGCCGTAATCAACTATGATAAAGATGTCTACTTTTGCTTCTTCGGTACCTACCTCTACCTTAATGCCCTTGGACAGGTTACGGCGGCCGAGCACTTCGGCGATGCCACCGGCGATACCGCCGCTCATCGAGGCTACCCCCTCAATTTCTGTCGCGGCCAAACCGGCAATTATCGAAACCACTTCTTCGGCAATCCTGACTTCTCCAAGTTCTGTGGGCAGGGTCCTGCTTTCTTCATCCGCCATTTTCATACCTCCAGACGATAGAATTTATAAGCACAAAGCTTATCCTTTAATCTTTATTATAACAGACTACGGGTAACGGTTCAATTTTCTGGCCTGGTAAACTCCTGTTTTTTCGGTTTTTAAAGGCTATTCTTTGTTATCCTCTTCCTTCTCGTCCAGGTCCGACAATTCCTCAAAATCTTCATACCATTCTTCGTCGTCAACCAGCACGGCTTCCCCGCAGCCGGGGCAGGTCACCTCGATCGAAGAGTCCTGGTCGAGAATATTTTCGTCAAATACAACGATTTCCCGGCAGTTGGGGCATTCAATAGAAAATCCATCTTCGTATTCATCAAACTCATCTTCATCTTCTTCTTCATCTTCATAAAAATCTTCTTCGATTTCGCTCAGATCGTCGTCAATTGCTTCTGTGTACTCAAACAACTCCTCGTAATCAACCCTGAGATGTTCTATTTCATCGGCCATATCTTCTAACAGATCGATAATCCGCTGCAGGATTTTTTGCTCCTTGCTTTCATCGCCCAAATCTATGCCTTCCGTGTAACCCTTTAAGTACGATACCCTTGCTTTCAAATCTTCGTGCACGGCAATTCCCTCCCTTTAAGATAGTAGCCTTGATCAGGCCCGTTCAATGTAATTCCCGGTGCGGGTGTCTATTTTGATCAAATCGCCGGTATTCATAAAAAGCGGAACCTGGACTACCAGGCCGGTTTCCATGGTCGCCGGTTTGGTGGCTCCGGATGCAGTGTCACCTTTCAGGCCCGGTTCCGTGTCGGTAACCTGCAGGGTCACCGTTACCGGCAGATCAACACCCACAATTTCGTCTCCATGCATGAGCACCTGGAGACGGTCGTTTTCTTTGAGGTACTTGACCCCATTGCCAAGCTTTTCTTCAGAAATGGCAATCTGTTCGTAGGTTTCCAGGTCCATCAAGTAAAACAGATCGTCGTCCCGGTAAAGGTATTCCATTGCTTTTCTTTCCAGGTGAGCGCGGAGCACTTTTTCGCCGGCCCGAAAAGTGTGTTCGATAATCGACCCCGAGCGCAGGTTGCGCAGTTTGGACCGGACAAAGGCGGCCCCCTTACCCGGCTTGACATGCTGAAATTCCAAAATTGTATAAATCTCTCCCCCCATTTCAATTGTTACCCCGGTATGAAAGTCGTTAGTTGAGATCATCATTTTAGCAGCCTACCCTTCTTCATAATGAGTCCTAATTTATAACTGCCAGCTCACGGGAACTTGCCGTAAGCACTTCCCCGCCGGCGGCGGTAACACATGCCATATCTTCTATCCTGACCCCGCCCCAACCCTTGATGTAGACGCCCGGTTCAACTGTTACGGTCATGCCCGGCTCAAGAATGGTAGTGCTCCGGGGGTTCAAAACAGGCTGTTCATGTGTTTCCAGCCCGATCCCGTGGCCCAGGCCGTGCCCGAAATAATTGGCATAGCCGGCCCGGTCTATAATATCGCGGGCCACCGCATCCAGGTCGCTGGCCTTAATTCCGGGCTTCACGGCCCGGGCGGCTTCCTGCTGGGCTTCCAGGACAAGCTCGTAGATCTCGCGCTGCTTCTGATCGGCTTTACCCAGGGCCAGCGTCCTGGTCATATCGGTGGCATATCCCTCAAAAACGGCCCCGTAATCGATGGTTACCAGGTCGCCTTCCTGCATGATCCTGTTCGACGCCGTGCCGTGGGGCATAGCCCCCCTTTCCCCGGAAGCAACTATAAATCGAAAAGACCTTTCTTCTGCTCCCTGTCTGAGCAGGTATATCTCCAGTTCCAGGGCCAGTTCATTTTCCGGCAGGCCCGGTTTAATGTAGGAGAGAATAAATTCAAAAGCCCGGTCAAGAACCTTTGCTCCCCGGCGCATGGTTTCAATTTCCGATTTGCTTTTCTGCATCCGCTGTTTTTCCACGGCGTCACCGACCGGGACCAGTTCCACCGGCAGCTTTTCAATCATTTCCTGGTAGGTGGAATAAACTACATGCCTGCCCTCAAATCCAAGCTTCCCCCAGCCTGTTTCGGAGATGATCGGGGCCAGACTTTTATAAAGATCATCCTGCCATCTCCGAATTTCAAATTGCCCGGCCTGATCAGCGGCCTGTTCTAGATAACGGAAGTCTGTAACCAGGATCGCTTCATCTCTGCTGATTAACAATATCCCGCTCGTCCCTTCAAAACCGCTCAGGTAGCGGCGGTTAACCGGGCTGCTGATCAACATGGCATCGATACTAAATTCAGTTAATATTTTTCTAAATTTGTCCAGGCGGCTTTTCATAACTTAATCCTGCCGTTTCGTAATCATTTTCAGCAGGGCCTCCAGGCCCAGCAGGTAGCTTTCTTCGCCAAAACCGCAAATAATTCCGACCGCAACCGGTGAAACCACCGAATGATGGCGAAAAGGCTCCCGGGCGAAGATATTGCTGAGGTGAACTTCGACCAGGGGCACTCCGGATGCAGCCAGGGCATCGCGGAGGGAGTAACTGTAGTGAGTTAGGGCGCCCGGGTTGATCAGGATCCCGTCTAAATGGCCCATAGCTTCCTGAATCCGATCTATCAGGGCCCCTTCACTGTTGGATTGAAAAGTTCCAACCTGCACATCAAGATCCCGGGCCCGTTTTTTCAGAAGTTGATCAATTTCAGCCAGAGTCTGTCTTCCATACAGTTCAGGTTCTCTCCGGCCCAGCAAGTTGAGATTGGGTCCGTGGAGAATCAAAATCCTACATCCTGCCACTTTGCCTTCCTCCCCGAAAAATTAATAATTCTAAGTTCCCGAATTTACAGTAAAATTCCTGCTTCTGACCGATAAAATTTTCTAGAGCAGCAGCTAACAGCTGTAAACCAGCTTAATTAATCAGCGGTTGTTAAAACAGGATCGAATTTCTGAGGCAACTTGCCGGGATGTTTTGGCGGTTGTATCAATTTCAAAATCGCAGTGCCGGTAATAAGGTTCCCTTTCTTCCAGCATTTTTTTTACCTTTTGTTCCGGCTCCGGCCCGTTCAAAAGGGGCCTGTCCCCGGTATCGGAAATTCTCCGGCAAATTTCCTCCGGTGAGGCCCTGAGCAGGACAATCAGGCCGACTTTCTTTAACACGGCCCTGTTATTTTCTCTCAAAACCACACCCCCACCGGTGGCTACCACCAGGCTGCCCGGGCTGTACCTCTCCAGGCTTAATACCGCTTTGCTTTCCCGCTCCCGGAAAAAAACTTCTCCGTATTTTTCAAAAATGAGGGGCACGCTTAAACCGGTTGCCTTTTCAACCAGCTGATCCGTATCCACAAACCGCCTCTTCAGCTTAGCAGCCAGCAGTTTGCCCACTGCGGTCTTTCCGGTACCCATGAAGCCGGTTAAGATGACATGTCTAAGGTCCAAACGGCCAGTAATCTAAATCATCCCCTGCCTGCACCATTATTATTTACTATCATATCATAACCTGTAACCACCAAAATTGTAGGTGCTTCCGCGGCTTTAGTAAATTTCCCAGTCCTCCGGGGGTTCTTCTGAAATCCTGACCCTGCCGGTGGCCGGGGCAACAATTATATACAAAACACTGCCGGCGGTGTTCTCCAGGGCCACAGTTCCGCCGCTGCTGGGGGAACCGTTGTAGTTAAAGCGAAGATAGCGGACATTGTCTGACATGGGAAAGTTAACCGACCTGCGAATCACCCCTTCCGGCAGTTCAACAAGGTAGGTTTCCTCGGTCTTCCCGCATGTAACCCGGTACCTGCCGTCAAGCCTGAATTCCAGGATTTGACCGCTGCCCGTTGTGATCGCCCTCTGCTGGGCCTTGCGCATTTCAGTGGCCATGGTCCTGGCCGCTATTTCAAGGTTGTGTTTTTGCCCCAGGCCGTGGATGGCGGGGGCGGCAACCATGGCCATGATCCCGAGCAGGGCCACAATGCATACCAGTTCAACCAGGGTGAAGGCATATTCTTCTTTAAGCTTAGTTTTCGTTATTTGGAACAACTGTTTAATTTGCGTCATCTGCTTAAAATATCCTTCCCCGCAGACAAAATCATGATCAGGGCAATCACCGATCATCTTTCTGCAGCTCGGCAAAAATAGGGCTGCTTTCCACAAACCCGGCCGCTTGATCATCGAGCAAGCTGTTAAAAGTCGCCCGCACCGCCTCACCCAGGGTGGTGATTCCCTCTTCAACGCACTTCAAGGCACCGTTGAGCAGGGGTTGCATGCCCAGGTCCACCGCCTTATTATGAATCTCCGAAGCAGGTGACCGGCTTAAAATTAGAGCCTGCAGTTCCTGGTCCATGACCAGGATTTCCTGGATCGAAGTCCGCCCGCGAAAACCGGTATGATTGCAGCGCTTGCAACCGGGGCCGTGGTGAAGCCGCTGCGGCGGGTCCTGTTTGAAATAGCGGGCGTAAAATACTTTTTCTTCATCTTTAAGACAAAATTCCTCGGAGCAGTGAGGACAGATTTTCCTGATCAGGCGCTGGGCGACCACTCCTACCGTCGAAGCCGTCACCATGAAGGGTTCCAGGCCCATATCGGCAAGCCTGGTCACTGCACCTGCTGCATTGTTGGTATGCAGGGTGGATAAAACCAGGTGCCCCGTAAGGGCGGCCTGGGAAGCAATTTTTACCGTTTCGGAATCTCTTATTTCACCAACCATGATGATGTCGGGATCCTGCCTTAGAATCGATCGGAGGGCGTTGGCAAAAGTGCGGTTAATTCTGCGGTCGACGGGAACCTGGTTGACTCCCTTCAGCCGGTATTCGACCGGATCTTCAACAGTGATGATGTTGTACCTGGGACTGTTCAGGTAGTGCAGGGCTGAATACAGGGTAGTCGTCTTGCCGCACCCGGTCGGCCCGGTAACCAGGATCATCCCGGACTGGTTTAGTAATAAGCGTTGAAAAACCTTTAAATTGCCGTGAGAAAATCCCAGCCGTTCCAGGGGCAATATAATTTTATTCTTGTCGAGAAGACGGATTACCACTTTTTCTCCGTGCACGGTGGGCATGGTGGATACCCGTATATTGATTTCCCGGCCTTCTTTCCGGTAATGGATGTTTCCGTCCTGGGCCAGCCTTTTTTCGGCAATATCCAGGTTGGCCATGATTTTGACCCTGGACACGATTTGAGCCGGTTTAAAGCGAGGCGGTACGGCAAGGTCTTGGAGAACACCGTCCAGGCGTATCCGGATCCGCAGCCCTTCGCCGGAGGGTTCTAAATGAACATCGCTTGCTTCTTCCTCAAGGGCCCTGTCGATCAGGGAATTGATTAGTTTTACAACCGGGGCGTCATCCGCAGAGGCCATTATGGCTGGGGCTGCCCCGGTTTCCCTGACAGCGCCTGCCCCTGCCGGCTCTTCTTCATCGTGGTCAGGATAGCCGGCCAACTCATAGTAATGGTCGATGGCATAAGAAATGGCCTTTTCTCCGGCAATGACCGGGCATATTTCCAGTCCGGTCACCATGGCCGCATCATCGATTGCCGTCAGATCCAGCGGGTCGGCCATGGCCAGGAAAAGCCTTTCTTCCCTGATGGCAACCGGCATAATCCGGTAGCGGCGGGCCATTTCCGCCGGGATAGTTCCTTCAACCTGTTCGTTTATTTTGAAGTTGTAAAGATTAATCCGGGGGATATTCAGCAGTTTTTCCATGATTGAAGCAACCGTTTCCTCATCGAGCCATCCTTTTTCAATTAAAATCCTGGCCAGGGGCTTTCCGGCCCCCATCTGCTCATTTAAAATTAATTCCTGTTTATCTGCCGGTATAGAAGCGGCTTCAAGAAGGGCCCTATCAATACTGTGTCGGTTTAGCCTCTCCATAGCTGTATCTCCTTTTTCTTAGATGGGTCTGGATCATATCGACGGCTTCAATTACCGGATGCCCGCCGCCTTCTGCATGGCCTCCACCGGGGCTTCCTGACCGGTGAACATTACAAAAGACTTTACGGCCTGCCAAACAAGCATTCCCAGGCCGTTGTAAGCACACCCCCCTTTCTGTTCAAACTCCGTCATTATCCCGGTTCGCTCCGGCTTATAGCGCAGGTCAAGCAGCAGCTGGTTGCTGTTCAAACCGGCCGTCTTGGCGAGAGCATCGCTAAATTCCGGCCCATCAAAGGGAAGGCTGTATACCACCAGTTTGCACCGGGCTAAAGCCTCACCCATGGACCACCCGTCCAGGGATATATAACTGCAATTTTGCAGGGGTGTTTTTTCGGACAGCAGTTCAGACAGGGACCTGCCCCTGGATTCGGAACGGTTGGCGATAATAATTTCTCCGGCCCCCTTTTGGGCCAGGATGTAGGCCACCGCCCGGGCCGCCCCGCCTGCCCCGACCACCATCACGGTTTGCCCGGGACTGTAGGAAGGATCCACCTGCCCGAGGTAGTGGTAAAATCCCTCCCCGTCCGTGGTGGCACCGTATAGCATACCGTCCCGGTTGATGATGGTATTGACGGACTGAACCCGTTCCGACTCCGGTGAAACCGAATCAAGGTGTGGTATTACGTCTTCTTTAAAAGGTGCGGTCACGTTGGCCCCCGCGGTAGAAAGAGCCTTCATGCCCTCCACAGCCGCCCCGATGCGCTCATTATCCACCGGGCAGGCCAAATAGACGCAGTTCAGGCTCAAGGCGGCAAAAGCGGCATTGTGCATCGGCGGGGAAAGGGAATGCTCCACGGGGTTGCCCAGTAAAAGGTAGAACCTGGTCCTGGCATCAATCGGCAATACCGCTCACCGGCCTTTTTGAAAAATGATTACACATTAGTATAGCACAGCGATTTCTATACGCAAAGGTTCAGAATTGTGATTTTAAACTATTTTTAACTGATAGCGTTTATATATGCAGGAATAAGCCCCGGGATGTCGAATAATCATTATCGGGTTGGGTAAGAATTATCACAGGCTGAAAGGAGCGGACCCCACAAATTGCTTAACCCCCAGGATACGTTTCTAACAGCCTTTATTTTCATTCTCGGCCTCTGTTTCGGCAGCTTCTTAAATGTTTTGGTCTACCGCCTGCCTAAAAAACTTTCCCTTACCAGCCCGCCATCAAGCTGTCCCCAGTGCGGGAAAAAACTGGGAGCCATGGAGCTGATCCCGGTTGTCGGCTACCTGATCTTGAAGGGGCACTGCCAGAGCTGCGGGGTCAAGATCGGCTTCCGCTATCCCCTGGTGGAGCTGCTGACCGGTATTCTTTTCATGCTTACTTATTTATTTTACGGCCTCTCCCTGGAGTTTTTCATTTATACCACTCTCCTGTTCCTGCTTTTTGGCATTGCCCAGATCGACCTGGAACACCGGATTGTCCCCAATATCCTAATTGGAGCCGGCCTTTGTATTGGCTTCATTTTTTATCTACCCGGGCTCCTGTCCGGCTTCTTGCCGGTACCGGAGGCCCTGATCAGTGAAAGGGCCTTCAGTGAGGCCCTGTTTGGAATGTTTCTCGGGGGCGGAATCATGCTGATCATTTTTTTGGTCAGCCGCGGCGGCATGGGTGCCGGTGATATAAAGCTGATGGCTCTAATAGGCCTTTACGTGGGGCTGCGCGGCACCGCGGCAGTCCTTCTCTTCGGCTTCCTGTTCGGCGCTTTAACCGGCCTCGCTTTCATGGCCACCGGAAAGCTGACCAGGAAAGACGCCCTGCCTTTTGCCCCTTTTTTATCTATGGCCACCCTGATCCAGATCCTGTGGGGTGAGCAGATCTGGGACTGGTATACCAGCCTGTTGTAACCTTTTAGCCCGGTATGTAGATTGCTCCCCTTTAGGCGTAAGTTCGGTATCCAGGTGAAAATGTTTCCCGCCTGAGCATTCAGCCCTGCTTGACACCTTTAAAAAATAAAAATTAATTGAAACAGGAACACGTCTGTGAAAAAAAAGCCTTTTATTAGTAGCTGTGGTTATTCCTTGATTGAACTGCTGGTGGCTGTGGCCATTCTGGGCCTGGTGGCGGCACCTTTATTTACGCTGTTTAACAGCAGTTTTTCTTCAATCGCCGGTGCGGGGGAAAAAAGCGCCGCCATCAGCCTGTGCCGCGAAAAAATGGAAACCGTCAAGGCCGATCACTTCGACCAGGTCTACGATTTTTATATCTTAAAAACCGGCAGCCCCCATATCGAGGATAACATTCCCGGAAAGCCCCTGTTCCGGCGGGTTACCGAAGTAGGCATTGTTGATCCCGCGGTTGAATCCCTGCCTCCCGGGGCTGAGATCCTGTCTGTAACCGTAACTGTCTACTGGACGTCAGGTCCAGGCGAACGCTCAGAAAGCCTGGAAAGCAGGCTGGCAAGAAGGTGAAAGTATCAACATTGCATAAGTTAAAGCACCTCGAAAACGGCTTCACCCTGGTGGAAATGATGGTTGCCTTTGCCCTGCTCGGCCTGGTTATTTCCGCCCTTTATTCATTCTATTTATATGGCCTGCAGACCTGGGACCGCAGCGTCAAACGGATGGAACACCAGCAAACAGCCCGGATCGCCCTGGACAAGATGATCAGGGAGCTGCAGTACGCCCACCTGGTCAAATGCAGCATTGATCAAACCGGGTGCAGTCCCGATCTGCCCGGCGAAATCATTTACTTCAGGATCAACGTGGCCGGGACATCTACCAGGCACAGTTTTCGCCTTAACGACACCCAGCTTCATTTTGACCGGCGCCGGGACAGCAATAACTCCATCCGGTCCACCAACGTCGTCGCCCTGGGCATAACCGGCCTGGAATTTGTAATTGATGAACAGGAAACCGTCTTAATTACGATCAGGGTCGGAGAAAGCCCCAACGGGGTTGTCCTTACCGGGGCAGTAAGGCCCCGTAATTTGCCCCGGTCCCAGCCGGATGGAGCGGACCAGGAAAGCGGTGATTCCGGTGATGATTAGAAAAATTAACAGCCTCTGGTCAGGTGATCGTGGGATGGCACTGGCCCTGGTTTTAATCTTCACCGCCACCCTGATGGTTCTTGGGGCAGCCGTAATCGCTTTTGCGGTCAACGAAACTTTAATTACCGCTTACAACAACAGCGATATCCGCCTTTATTACATCGTCGAGGGAGGCCTGGAAACAGGCTTGGCCGTCCTCAAAGAAGACTTTTATTATGACGGTGAGTTAGACGGAACCCTGGGTGGCGGCACCTTTACGGTTTACTTCAGCGATGAATACCGGCATTACAGCAAAAACCATGAAGACAAACCAAGAGAAGAGTATTATGAAGAGGAGGACACAGGGCGTTTTATCCGCTGTGTGGGAACCCTTGGCGAACACAGCAAGGCCATGAGCATGGCGGTGGAGCAAGATGAGCAGGGCCGGGTTTATATCCTCAAGTGGTACAGGATAATCCCCTACCACTGAGACAGGAACCGTTAAGCCAAACCAGCGTACAACAAAATACCCACTTTTGAAAGGAGAGCAACTACCGCAGTGATGACCATAATTAACGCTTCAGCCGCATCACACCGTCGCACCAGGGGAAAATATTCACCGATCGGCATTGACCTCGGCAGCGGGCGGGTCAAAATGCTTCAGTTGAAACAACAGCGAGGCAGATGCTTTGTTCATGATCAATGCCATTTTCCCACCCCGCTGAAAGCAGCCCAGGGCAAACATGTTATCGAGCCGCAGCAATTGCTGGAACAGCTCAGGCAGGCGAAGCATAAGCACCAATGGCGCGGCAGCCGGGCCTGCCTTTCCATGGACAACCGAACCTGTTATACACGCACGGTTTCCCTGCCCCCGTTAAAAACCAGGGATCTAAAAGCGGCCGTCCTGTGGGAGGCCGGGAACCTTTTTTCGTTTGAAATTGAAGAGGCTGTGGTCAGCTGGATGTGGATTGGCACCGAATCGAACCGGGGCCGGAGAATCGACCGCTACTTAATTGCTGCAGCCCGGAAAGAAACTGCCGATTTTTACACCGGGTTAGTTCAAAAAGCCGGTTTTAACCCAGTCTCACTGGAAATGCCCTTGACCGCCCTGCTGCGTTCTATCAACTTCCGGCAGCCGCTTTCGAATACCGAAACCGGTAAACATGCGCTGTTTATTGATTGCGGCTGCAATTCCACCCTGCTTATGCTTGCTTCAGAGGGGCGCTACTGCTTTCACCGCGTTCTCAACCTGGGAGCCGGCCACTTTTACCGGGCGATCGCCTCCGACAGGAAAGGTGATTTGAAAGCAGCCCTGCGCCTGGTTTACAGCCGGGGCACGCTGGCTGAGAAGGGCCTCCTGGCCGAAGCTTCCAGGTTGGCCCGGGGAATAAGCGAGACCCTGGCCTACTGGTCCGACCTGTCACAAAACGAGCCGGTAAACCCGGCCGTTTTGGATGTAAGCGGGGGCGGCATTTTAATTCCGGGGCTGACCGCTTATCTGCATCAAGAACTTGGTTTAAAGTCCCGCTTATATAACCCGGTCCATGATCTGGCTCCCGCTCGGAATGAACAACTCACCGGATCCAAAAACGGCTATCAGGACACTATCTTTTCCGCCGCCCACGGGTTAGCCCTCAGGGGGTGGCTGAAATGACCCTTGAAATTGACCTGCGGACGCCCGAGTATATCGCCTCCCGCCGCCTGCTAAGCCCGGCTTTTTTAAAAATATGTTCCGCTTTGCTAGGCTGCTGCTTGCTTGGTAGCGCGTTCTATGCAGCCCTAGTTTACACGGACGGCTTGAAGCGGGAGCTGGCGTCAGAAACCGCCATTGTAAGCGAACTCAGGGAAGAAGTTGCGCCTCTATTGGAACTGGCCGAAGAAACAGCCCTGCTTCGGGCCAGGTTCAACCTGGAGCAGGATCTGCTTCAATCTTTACCCTCGGCCCAGGAGTATTTTACTGTCGTTCGACAACTGGCTTCCAGCCACCGCCTTGAATTGAAAACATTGACTGTCGATCGGGAGGGTAACGTGTACCTGAAAGGATGGGGCAGAGACATGGATAACATAGCTTTATTCAGCTCGGCTCTGGAAGATGAGTCCTGCTTTTTTTCTTCCGAAGTCCTTTCTGTCCACCGTAGTCCCAAAGGAGGCTACTTTTTTGAGCTGTCGGCCGCCGGAGAAACTGGAAACGGGGGTGGAACAGAATGAACAATTCAAAACCTGCGGTCAGAAGAGCCGGCCGGTGGTTGAAGTACTTTGCCGCCCTGGTCATTTTTGGCCTGGTTGCTCTTAACATCCCGGCAGATCATTTTCATGAAGCCGGGGAGCTGCGGGAACAGTTAATCGAGACCCGCAGCGATAAAGAACAGTTAGTGGCTGTTAAGGCCGAAGCTGAACAAATCGGACCGGAACGGGACCGGTTATCCGGGGAAAAAGCGCGCCTGGAAATGCTTATTCCCCTCAAACAGGAATTGCCCTTTGCTTTGGTCAAGTTTGAAGAGGCTGTAGACCGCTTACCCGCGACCGTTCACAAGATCCGAGCCGGGGAGCAAACCCGGTATCAGTCATTCGGCAAAGTAAAAATTACCCTTTCATTGTCCGCCCATTCGTCAAAAATTGAATCCTTTCTGGAACAGGTATCTAATCTGTCCTACCTGATCAGGATTGACTCTATTACCTGGTCCGGCGGTAGCGATAACATGGACCAAGTTGACCTGGACCTGGAGCTGTTTTTCATCGATCCCGCTGAATTAGAACCGTTATTAAGATGGCCGGAGCTGTAGAGGCACCATTAAATTTATCATGCAAGGTATAGAAGGGGATGGTTATGTGGCTGTTCAGTACCGGTACACCGCTGTAGGCTGGGACGGCAAGAAAATACGCGGGGAAATAACCGCGGCAAATAGAGATAAAGCCCTCGAGCAGCTGCAGGAACGCAACCTGGTTCTGCTTGGACTTAAGGAACAAGCTCCTTGGCAGGGGGTGTTCAAAAAAGCTTTTCTGAAGGCCCTGCACAGGATTGGATACCGCTCATATACCAGCCGGGAGTTGATGATCTTCTGCAGGCAGTTCGCAACCATGCTTCAGGCCGGGATCGGTGTTGTGCACTGCCTCAGGATCCTGTCTGGGCAAAAGGAACTGGCCTCCCTGCAAAGGCAGATTAGTTTGTCGGCCCTGAAAGTTGAGCGGGGCGAGGCCCTCTCTTCTGCCATGCAGGGTGGACAAGACAGCTTTCCACCTGTGATGGTTGGCATGGTGGAAGCAGGAGAGGCCAGCGGGAAACTCGATCTAATTATGGAAAAACTGGCCGATCATTTCGAAAAACAACATGATTTCGTCGCAAAGATCCGTTCGGCCACCCTTTATCCATCCTTTATTGTCCTTGTATCAGTGGCCGTCCTGGCCGTAATGGTTATTATTGTCCTGCCCCAGTTTGCCGGAATTTTTGAAGCCATGGGAGTGGAGATGCCTCTGTTCACCCGTTTGCTGCTGTCATGGACCGAAACCATTTCCCGCTACCGGATCTTACTGCCACTAGTTCTTGCTTTCCTTGTCATCGGGACCGCTTACCTGATCAGAACAGAAAAGGGCAGGCGAAAAATTGACCGCCTGCGCCTCCATCTGCCTTTTTTCGGTAAAATATACACCCAAATTGCCGCCGCCCGGTTTGCCGGGACCATGTCCACCCTGCTGGCAAGCGGTATAAGTTTGCACAGCGCCCTGCAACTTACAGATCGGGTGGTTAACAACACCGTCCTCTCAAATTCAATATCCATCCTCGGCGAAGCCCTGAACAGGGGAGAATCTCTGGCCGGGCCAATGCAGAAAGACGGGTATTTCCCCGCTCTTTTGACGGAAATGGTCCGCATCGGTGAAGAAACGGGAGCCCTTGAAGACACCCTCAGCAGGACGGCGCTTTTTTATGAAAAAGAAGCAGCTTTCGTAGTTGAGCGCCTGGGCACCATTCTTGAACCGGCCCTGCTGTTAATTGTCGGTTTCTTTATCGGCCTGCTTGTAGTCTCCATTTATTCGCCCATGTACCAGGTATTCGAGATAATGTAACCTACTCCGCTTTATCAACTACATGCACGGTGTAAAGGAGAACCATGTTGTCGGGAGCAATGATGTGCTCGGGAAAGTGGAGCTGTCCCGTAAAGATATAACTGCCTTCCTGTTCAGGATCATAAGCGGGCACAGACTGGCTGTCCCACTTAACTTTGATACCGGTAATTTCGATTACTTCCGCAGTGATGCTGATGGTCCGATCAAGGTCAAGATCTTCCACCCGGGTGTCTGTGGGTACCGTGCTTTCAAATTCCCCGCTTTTTAAGACAAAGGCCTGTTCCTCGGGGACATTTTCAGGATTGTCTTCCGAATTATCTTCGGAGTTACCTTCTGGATTATATGCATCCGGCTCTGTTTCCGCGGCGGTGGTGAAAAATTCTTCTTCCCCGCCGGAACCGTTTTCTTCCTGCTCACCTTCATCTGTTGTATTGCCCTCATGATCACCTTCATCGCCCCCGTCTTCTTCAGCCGCAGGCTGGAGCGAGTCTATTACTCTTGCATACCCGTCAATTTCAGCGTCTTCGAAAAGATATACTCCGGTAGCAGGGCAAATTAAATCAATACGCCGCTTCATTGTTCCACCGGAAGTAAATGCGTCCTGATCGATAACAAACATGCTGCTCAATTCTTCATCGAAGTAAACCTGGTCGGAAGCGCTCCAATCCTGGCGCAGATGGCCTTCCTCGCCGGGATCTGAATCCACCTTGACGGCAAAAACCTGTTCAGCCAAATCGTCAGGTAGGCCGGCTAAGGCAGGGTTAAGTTTAACTGCCGAGCCTACAGAAAGTCCCCGCAGGTGCCTGTCGTCAACATCCCAGTTACTATCAGCCCTGACCTTTATTTCACCGGGATCAAGATAAATCGACTCATCACGCTTAAAAGCCCCCCTGCCTTCCACGAGGGTTTTATGCTGGGCCGGCGATGAGCCCTTTTCGCCGGTCTGGATCTTGAGCAGGATTTTTCCGTCAAGATCGTAATATTTGTCATACCTTATGTTTCCGGAGAACGAATGCACAGGAGCGGATAAAGAAAGGACAAAAAAGAAGACAACAAGCAGAGCTACAAAATTACTCGGCCTCATGGTATACACTTCCTCCCTGATAAAAATAGCGGCAACCTTTTTAATTACTGCCATCCTGTTAATTGCCGGCGGCCGGTTAATCTCTCTCTTTTTTTAG
Organism: Syntrophomonadaceae bacterium; assembly: GCA_003554615.1. Classification (GTDB taxonomy): domain Bacteria; phylum Bacillota; class Dethiobacteria; order DTU022; family DTU022; genus B1SED10-74M. The sequence goes on along the minus strand of PWGX01000017.1, from coordinate 8,504 downwards.
CCGGGCAGGCGGCCGCTACCTGCCGAACTATTTCCAGTTACTTTTCTGATCTTACAATTTTAAACTCCACTACATTATATTTTAAATACCCAGCTTTGTCAAAATTTTATAGTAATAATCGGGCCGGCATTTTTTCATACCAATTAATCCAGGTGATAGGTCAGCTCCCTGCCATTCGGCAGGGAGTATTTGCCGTTCCAGGTTACATCAATGTAGTTGCCCGGGTCTGTATCTCCTTCCGTATTTAAAACCAGGACCCTTGAGCCTTCATCAAAACCCAGCTGATCTTTAACAGGCTCCAGCTCCGGCTTTTCCATCAACAGGGTAAGCAGGCCGGCGCCCACAGCACCCGATTCGCCGGATATAATGCGGGGGTCGCTTCCAACCGGATGGCCGAGGACCCTCATCCCCCTGGCTGCAAAATAATCTTCCAGGGACACAAAGGCATAGCTAAAATCCCTCAGGATATCCCAGGCAATCAGGTTCGGCTCCCCGCAGGCCAGGCCGGCCATAATCGTCTGCAGGTCGCCTTTTACGGCATGCCGCTTTCCGTCTTTGTGGGCGGCGGAATGGTAAATACAAGCTGCGTTGTGCGGCTCGAGAATAACAGCCTTGATCTGCTCTATAGCGGGGTCGTTAACCAGGAAACCCAGGACGGCCGCCGGCATCGATCCCACCCCGGCCTGAAGGAAAATATGGGTAGGTGGTTTCAGGCCTTTTTCATTTACCTGCTCCAGGGCTTCATAGATCATGGTCATGTAGCCCTGCATCACCCAGGCCGGAACCTCCGTGTAGCCTTCCCAGGCGCTGTCCTGGACCAGGTACCAGCCGTTTTCATCCGCTTTTTGCATAGCCAGGCGGACCGTATCATCGTAATTCATATCGGTGACAACGGCCTCGGATCCGGTTTCCAGGATAGCATCAACCCTGGGCCTGGCCGTCCCCCTGGGCAGATAAACGACCGCTTTCTGTCCAAGCTGTGCGGCGCCCCAGGCCACCCCGCGGCCGTGATTCCCATCGGTGGCAGTGACAAAAGTGAATGCCCCGGCTTTATTCCTGGCTTCCAGGGAAGACAGGTAACCGAAATCCAACTTGTCTTCGGGAAGCCCCAGCTTTCGGCCCAGGATCCTGGCCATGGCGTAAGTGCCGCCCAGCGCTTTAAAAGCATTCAAGCCAAACCTTTCCGATTCATCCTTGATATAGATACCACCAACTCCAATCTTTCCGGCCAGTTCTTCCAGGGCAACCAGCGGCGTAGGCCGGTACGAGGGTACGGTCTGATGGAACCGGAGGACTTTTTCCGCTTCCGGGCGGGAAAAATAGTCAGGTTTCTGCCCTCCTCTAACAGGATTGATCATCACTTTTAAATCATATATACTTGAGCTCACGATTTTTCAGGCCTCCCTGGTAAAAACTTAAGCATTGACTTCACCGTAATAATTCTTAATCTAATCTTAAACCCCTGCCGGAAAGGTTCGAAAACAGCAGCGACGCTGCATTTTCAACTGCAGGCAGTTATAAACCTGGATAAAAATAAACTCTTGTAAGCTTACATTGATAACAGTATAATATGGGTGCGATAAATAACATACTTAAGTTTAAAGTTCAAGCCATAATAGTATGGCTTTTATTTCTTCATTTAATGGAGGGACCTGGCCCATGGGAAACCATTGGTTCGTATATAAAAATCAGAAACAAAAAGGGCCCTATACCTGGAAAAAACTGTGGCTCGAAGCCCAGGCAGGAAAGATCAAGCCCAGGGATCTGGTCTGGAACAAAACCATGAAGGACTGGGTGATGGCTTCCCAGGTACCGGGATTAATCAATAATACCCGCAAACGGAATTACCTTACCATTGCAGTAATTGCTTCCGCAGTATTTTTCTTTGTCCTGAGTGGAGCCGCTTTCTATTACCTTTTCTTCTATACCGGCCCCCAGCTGGCGGTCAATGAAGAACAGGAAGAAAGAAATATCATCGAAGAAGCGGTAGGAGAAGACGAACTTAATAATAGTGACCTGTTTGATCCAGATCAGATCGATCAAAATGACGATCCCGGCGGAAACCAGGGAAATGAAACAGCTACCGCTCCCGATCCTGACAACGGCAGTGACGATACCGATTCAACAGAGTCCCGGGTGCAGAGGATCTCCTTTCAGGACGGCACCTATACCGGCTCCTTGAAAGACGGGGAACCTCACGGCTACGGAGTCTGGACCCACCCCGACGGGCACCGCTATGAAGGAGACTTCAAAGAAGGTAAGATTGAAGGTTACGGGACCATGACTTTCCCGGGCGGGGAAAGGTATACCGGTTACCTGGAAGACGGTAAAGCACACGGCCAGGGGACCATGGTTCACCCGGACGGCAGACAGGTAAGCGGAACCTGGGTTGAAGGTGTTTACCAGGAAGAAAATGACGTAGATGATAATGACGAAACCGAAAACGGCGAGGATGAAAATAACGACGAGGATGAAAACGCTGACGGAGATAACAATGATAACAACAATTAAGCCTGATCCCGCCTTATTTATATGTACAAATTTATAAACTAACACTACACTTTTACATGAGCGAACATTTATAAGACCTGGCAATCATTGAAGGAACGGTGGACATAGCTGTGGAGTTTACTGTAACAAGGGCAGAAACCGGGGACAGGCAGGCTGTTATAGAGTTAAGCAGTCATTTTACAGATGATTACCTGGAGCACACCGTCGACCGGTGGATCGGACAGGAAAAAGGCGGCCTTTACCTGGTCTGGGATGCCGGTTTGCTAATTGGATGTTGCTCCCTCTATTTTCCTTCTTCCGCCGAAGCCTGGCTCCAGGGGATGCGCGTCCGCCCCGGGTACCAGGGCCGCGGCATCGCTTATCAGCTCAACCGCTATTTAATCGAACAGGCACAAACCGGGGGCGCCGCAACCGTCCGCCTGCTGACCCATCAGAACAATCACCAGGCTTTAAAAGTAGCCCAAAAACTGGGCTTTTCTGCTGCCGGCGGGCAGCGTGAAATCATCTTCCGCCGGGAACTTAAACCGGATGCGCTTTTTGAATCAATAAACGGCCCTGTTCCACGGCTTTGCAAAACCTCTGAATATAACCGGGCCGCTTATTTCCTGAACAACGGGCCTTCATTCCACAACCTGCAGGGTTTCCTTTTCGGCCCCGGCTTCAGCTACCGCCGCTTTACCCGTATGGACTTGAAGCAGGGCATTAATAATAAGCAGGTCTACCTGTTCGAAGAGCGAAACCAGGTCCGGGGCATATTATTCGTGCTGCGCCAAAAACACGAAAACCACTTAATTATAAGCTACCTGGATGCGCCGCTGAAGAACCTTCCTACCACCGGGAACCTGTTTAAAACCTGGCATGAAGAAGGTTTTGATCATTTTACCGTCAACATGATCACAGAGCAGCACCAGGTCCTCAAACCTTCATTAAAAAAACTGCTCGGCGACTATGATTGCGAGCAGTTGCTGCTGATGGAAAAATATTTAATCCCTGTAAACACAAACCTAAACTTAGACCAGTAGAGTCTTGATCTGCTAAGCTTGATTTGTCCAACAATAACCTCCCGTTTTTAAAATTAATCATTTCCCTTCTTGACTGTAACTGTATATGTCCTTGACAAATTCTCAACTTCGTCAATAACCTTAATCCCAATAACTGTTTCATCTTCTACAAGCTCTATACTAACTGGTTCTCCGCTATTCGCATCTTCACCGTTAATCTCTAATGTATTATCAGGATCATCCAGGGTTGGGGTAATATCAATATTTTTTGTTTCGCTTTCTACTTCCACAGTGTAATCTTGAATGTAAGGATCAAATACCGGATCAAGTGAACCCGGATCAACTGTTAAATCTTCCAGGATCGGATCTATTTCTAAGAAAAATTCTTCGCTGTTCTTGGTAGTTTTGCCTATTGTAACAACAAGGACTAAATCTTTGCCATAATCTTCGTCATTTTCTAACTTAATCTCAAATATTATATCGCCGTCTTCATTTACTTTCGGCCCTCCGGAGTGATAGCTAAACTCTACAACACTATCTTCATTTTCAGGATCCTCTAATAAAATAATGTCTGCCTCTGTTCCTTCAGGCACACCCCCGGTCCCTATCGTAACCGTTCCAAAATGCGGTTCTCCGGGTTTCTTTTCAATCTCAATATTATATATCTGGGGATAAATATAATAATATCTGCGCTGGGAAATTTCTACATCTTCACTTTCATTCACCACGCTGACCCTGAAAAAATAATCTCCATAATCTAAATATTTTGGCACCTCAACATTAAACCGCGCGTAGTTATCCTCGACTGGATAATCAGATATAGGGTCAACTTCCTGCACCTCGCTGGACTCGTCTTCCCCTTCAAGATCCCTAAATTCAGCGCTAACAGTGCTTCCTTCGGGAACATTGTGGGTAGATACGGTTATGTCCACTTCCTGTGTTCCGCTGTCTTCATATCCATGAACCTGGGGAGTTAAAACTATACTTTCGATATAGGGATCCGGCGGTGCGGGAATCTGGTAAAAAACAGCTGAACCAGAGCCATCTGATTGATCTTCAATTTCTTCCAGGTTTAGGACCATTACCTCGGTTTCAAGACTGTAAGTCCTGCCGGTTTCGATATTGACAGCGTCAAGATTAAACTTAATTAAGTTGTCCTGGGCTTCGCTTTTTCTAAATTCCAGATCGAACTCTATATTACCGGAGATATTTTCCACTATATCCCGTTCATCAGGTCCACTCATTCGTTCATAATATATGGAACCATCCTTCAGATATATATAGTAAAGCAAGTAATCATCCATGTTTTCCTCTATTTCAAGTTCTTCATAGTCTTCATGGCTGTCCAAAATCACCACTTTTTCCGCCATCCTCAGCTCTCTCGTAATAAAATCGGCCGCCATTCTGGCATTCTGCTGAACATCAACCTGTTTTTCACCAATGCTAAATGTGCTTAGGCCAAAAGTATAAAAGGTATAAGCTATGGCCATGGTAATAGATAGCAAGGCCAGCACGATCATCAGCTCTATAAGCCCTAACCCTTGCCGATCACTGATAATCTTATTTTTAAATTCCCAAATACACTTTTTCATTAGAAACACCCACCAGAAAGATTGGCCTTATTCGCCAGCCGGTAAAAAATATTTAATAGTATCGGTATGCTCTTCATATTCATAATCCACCTGCTTAACTTCTCCAGTAACGATAAGTGTTAAATAGTCAAATTTTATTTCAAGGGTAGTTTCATCATACTGCTCCTCAAGCCCGGACGCAATCTTATTGTCCATTTCCTCCTGGGCCCTGAATAAAGCTTCGCTTTTTCTGCCCGCACCAAAGATTCCTGAAAAACTGGTAGTGAAAAGCAAAGTGAAAGAAAAAATAATCACCATCAATATCGATATGGCAATAAGTAGCTCCACCAGGGTGAAACCCTTCTGCTGGTTTATTAATTTTTTTATTTCCATATCAAAATCACCTTTTCCTTAATCGCCGTAATCCCATTTTTCCATTCTGTAAAATGTTAAATCCAATCCGGTATTAGCCATTTCTATCGGGCTGTAATTTAATTCCAGGTTACCATCACCTTCAAAGTTATCGGCAATAATCCAGCCTGTTAGACTGCTGTTGCCAAATAATAAAGTATCGGCATCAGGACCATAGATGGACCCTTCAAAATTCGGTGTCCCCCCAAGATCAAATTCTCCGCCTTCCATCACTAAAATATTGACATTTACATCCGCATCGGAATCATGCTGAAATGTGCCCCCACCTGTATAATTTTTTACATAAAACATCAAGGCGCCTCTTCCTTTGATATATATTTCACTATTGCCGGTGCTTCTAAAATCATCGACAACAACAGCAACGGTGTTATTTTCTTTCTTACCCAGATCGATGATCATGTCATCATTTTTCAAGTCTATCTGTTCTGCTTTCAATAAAAGATCATCCTCGGAATCTGGCACAATTCTCAGCTCATTGATTTGTCCGCCTAAAACTATCTCTTTGTACTGGCTGTGTTCAGTTATCTTTTCTCCTTCAAAAGGATCACTTAAATCTAGAGGGCATTCTCCATAAAAATCTGATCCTTCATCGTCACAGGGAGGAACCACAGAGTCAAATGATCGGTCAAGCTTTATCGCTTCAGCATCCTCATCCAGGATGGCTTCTTCGTCCATAATACTGCTATCGCGATAAACAACATCTCCCCCGGAGATTGTTCCCGCACCGCCATCTACTTCAATTTTATTGCCATATAAAGTAAAATCTATCCCCTTGTCAGCAACAATGATTTGCACGGTTTGTTCCACCTGCCGGTAAGTTCCTGTAGATTTAATAATGATTCCCTTATCTGAGAGCTCGGAAACAGTAATAACAAACTGACCATCTGCAAAATCAACCGGTTCTGAGGAGGGCGAGTCAACCAGATCTTGATCAAGATCCTGGTTTTCAAGCAGTTTCAAAGCTGCAGCGTGAGCGCCTGACCGGGCTATATAATGGGCTTTCATTTTATTATCGTCTCTGGTCACCTGCGTTGTTTCGGTCATATTAAATAAAAACAATGTCATACCAATTAAAGTTAAGGCCAGGACAATTACCAGGGTCAGCGGCAGTGCAAAACCATTTTCATTTTTGTAAATCTGTTTATAAACCTGCATCTTTTTACACTCCTGTCCTCTAGTACAGATCAGCTAACTAAAAACATTCAATAACCCGGGTATGAGAGCCCGGATTATAAAACAGCCCACTTCGGCAGCCAGGCTATCCTAGCCCGCACCTGCGAACCTTAGACCCTTAAGCTTTGTGCCCCAGCTTTTCAGCAGGTTTGCCATTATCGTTTGGGCTTTCACTTGCTTATCTTAGCACTTATATTATATTAATAAATCAACATTATGTCAATTTTGGCGCGAATTTTGCCTTATTTGCCAATATTCATAAACAGGATCCAGTTCTTCATCGGTACAGTATCCCAGCTCCAAAAGAATGTTGCCCAGGTAAGCAGTCTCCCCCCGCTGTGCCCTTTCGCCCTGCACAGCCAGGGCTTCTTCGAGCTGCTCCCTGGTGATAATATTATTTTTAATCAACTGCTCCCCAAGGTAGTTGCGATTTGTCTCCAACTAAAAACCTCCCGGTATTTCAGTCTATTCTATTTCCCATCTTCCATTCTCCCTCTATAACCTCTCCATCCGGCGTTATCAATTTTCCTTCACCATGAAAATGCCCTCGTTTAAACTCGCCCACGTATTCTGAACCATCAGGAAAAGACAGCACCCCAAAACCGTCAAACTGGCCATGCTTGAATTCACCCTCGTACACAGCACCATAATCCGACACCCAGGTCCCCTCGCCATGATAGGTTGAGCCTCGAAGCTGACCTGTGTATTCTCCAGATCCGGTTATTTGTACTGTTCCATGGCTTGGATAAAAAAACCAAAACAAAATCATTAAGATAAATGAGGCAATTGCTATAATCATTATAACATCCGGTAAAGAAATTTTTCTGTTATCTTTACTCTCCGATTCCACACTGGTTGCTATTTTCTCCTGTTTAACTTCAAATTGATATCCCAAACTATTGCTGGCCAGTGTCAGCCCTAGCACGATCCAAAAAAGGGGCATTATCTGGATCACATCATTATTAACAAAACCCTGAAAAAGGTAAGTTATTACCAGCATTAAAAATATAAACCCGGTTTTGCTGCCCTGCTTCCGCACAACGAAGGCAATGAATGCCAAAAAGGCTGCAAGCGCAAAGATACCCATTGCTAAAGCTATTTCCAAGTATATATTATGCGCTTTATCTTCAATTCGCCCGCTCGGCATAACCAGGCGAAAATGATCCGCCCCGATCCCAAGGGCCCAGTTATCCTTAAAATCTTTAAAGGCGTTTTCCCAGATATATATTCTTTCAAAGACTGATCCGGAAGCTTCTACAGAATCATCAACCATGCTGACAGAGGAAGATACTGCTTCAGGGACAGATGAAGCTCTTTCGAACAAACTCCATTCATTTGTAGACAACAAGGTCATTGTAACAACAACAAAAATTATTAACAGGAAAGCAAAGTGCTTTTTAAGGTCTCTGTTTCTATAAAAGATATAAAGGATGATTACAAAAGAAGCAAAAAAAGCCAACCAGGCTCCGCGGGTTAAACTAACCAGCATTCCCGCATAAATTATACCGGTCGTTAAAAGCCACAACCAGTTCTTTTCTTTCAAATAAAGTAGTAAAGAGGCTATTAAAACAAAAGCTGTATAACAGCCAAACCAGTTTACATTACCCATAGTGGCATAAGCCCTGATGCTGGCAGGAGAATAGACCGGGTGGGGAATAAAATTTATACCATAGTACTGCAGCACCCCAATAATAGAAACAGCTGCAGCTCCCAGGATCATCGAAACCAGGATTTGCCTCGGTTTCCCGTGATAATAGGCCAAAAGAAAAAGTATCACACCAAACAAGTACGTGCTTAAACCGGTAAAACGCATATT
>PWGX01000026.1 GCA_003554615.1 Syntrophomonadaceae bacterium | reverse complement strand
TTTATTCTTAAAATAAACCTTAACACCTTTTTGTTAACCCCAGGCTCAATTAACACTGATCACAAGGCCTCTAAAACAAAAATTCTCTCCTCGTTCAAGAGACCCTTTCCTTACTCTGCTCAGTTTTCAAAGAACGAATACTTTCCTTTGTTTAGTGCAAGATTAATATTAGCACAGCCCCTAGTTCATGTCAAGGTAAAAACTTCGATTTTCATTTAAAATTAGCTGAAAACCAGTTGTTAAAAATATTTAAACTTTTGCTTTTTACGATCACTATCGACCACTATCGACCCCCTTTTTAGTCATATACTCTATGTGGTTTTATAATGAAATCCAGCTTCTGAGTTTACATAAAGAACACGATAAAAATATCTGGTATTTATTACCTATAAAGAAGAAATAAATTTGTTTATATGTTAAGATTAAGTCAGGGATGCTTAATGCAAAACATACCCAAACAAGATTTTAACGGCTTACGAAAGCCGGTTCAAGATGCTGTCAGCAGGACTGTTTCTTTTGATCTTGGCCGCCTTCATATCAGGGGCCCGGTCAGCCCGGAGAGGTTGTCCGGGTATCAGCTGTCTGAGGGCCTTTGCTGTTTCAGACCCCCTAAAAATCAACATGAAGCCCTTGTTGAGCTGGCAGGGCAGCCGGACGGCATCGTTTTTACTTCCGCCCTGGCCAGCAAGGTAATAGCATACGTATCTTTTCAAAAGCCCGATTTTCCCTGGTGGATCCGGCGCTGCTTCCCCAGGCTGCTTGAATTAGGCTGTATTGAAACCGACCTTTCCTTGCGTAATATGGGTTTGAGCAAAGCCCTGCTTGATTCAGTCTTAAAAAACCCGGATTTTACATTCTTCGAAGATTTCATTATAATAGCCGTCCACACAGTTTACAGCTGGGATTTAAAAAACTCATGCCTGACACCATGGGACTACCGACGCTTCATGCTCGGTATGTTTAAAAAATACAATTTTGTTCCCTGGGAAACAGAAGATCCCGAAATCAGGGAGCACCCCTGCAATATCCTGCTGGCCCGGGTTGGAACAAATATAGAACCGGACCAGATCAGGCACTTTTCCAACTGCTGCCTTGGTGTCAATTAAAACCTGCCTTAAATATATTACCCTTTGCTTCCCTGTTTCTTCACAGAACGGAAGTCTAAGGCGATGCTTCAAAAAAAGGTAAAATCCAAGCCCGGTGTTAAACATATTTTTTCACTATTAACAGTATTTCTATTAAAGTTATTGCCTGAAAGTTGGAGGTATTCAACCTCTTCGCAGCGAATTAAATTATTAACAGCTTTACAAATTTTGAAGTAGGAGGAATTGTGTATGGCACAAGAAAAAGACGATACTTTCTTGAGCGAAGACCATTTCGAACCGTTCCAGCCATCTGAGAGCTTTAAAAAAAATGCGAAGGTAAACGATAACAGCTTTTACCGGGAGGCACAGGACGATCGCCTTGCCTTTTGGTCCAGGATGGCAGGAAACCTCCAGTGGACGAAAAAATGGGAGCGAGTTCTTGATGAAGATAATCCGCCCTATTATAAATGGTTCATAAACGGAAAGCTGAACGTATCGGAAAACTGCCTCGATGTGCATATTAAAAACGGCAGGGGAGATAAAAGGGCGCTTATATTTGAAGGTGAAGAAGGCGACACCGTTTCCTTGACCTATAAAGAGCTATTAAAAGAGGCCTGCAAATTCAGTAATGTACTGGATCAGCTGGGAGTAAAAAAAGGTGACGCGGTAACAATATGGATGCCTATGATCCCGGAAGCAATTGTGGCCATGCTGGCCTGTACCAGGATTGGAGCTGTACACAGCGTAGTGTTCGGCGGCTTCAGCCCTGATGCGCTTAAAGACCGGATCCTCGATTCCGATTCCAAGCTGGTCATTACCGCCGACGGAGCCAACAGGCGCGGTAAAGTAATCCCCATGCGCAGCGCGGCTGAGGAAACCCTTAATGATTGCCCAAGCGTGGAAAAAGTGGTAACGGTCAAAAGGACCGGCACTGCTTATGAAAGCAAAGAAGGACGTGATCTGGCCTGGTCGGAAATAATGGCAGAAGCAGGGGAAACTTTTGAGCCTGTAACCATGGACGCAGAAGATCCGCTTTTTATCCTATACAGCAGTGGAACCACGGGCAAACCAAAAGGGATCCTCCACACCACCGGTGGCTACCTGGTGGGGGTAAACGCCACTTTTCATTATGTCTTCGATCACGACGATGATGATATTTACTGGTGCACCGCTGACATCGGTTGGATTACCGGGCACAGCTACATAGTCTACGGCCCTCTTTCAAACGGATCAAGCACCTTTATTTACGAAGGCACCCCTGATTATCCGAACCGGGACCGCTTCTGGGAGCTGGTCGAAAAATACAAAATTACGGTTTTTTACACAGCGCCGACAGCAATCCGCTCTTTCATGCGCTGGGGCAATCAGTACGCCGACAAGCGCGATCTTTCGAGCCTGCGTTTGCTCGGTTCAGTCGGTGAGCCAATCAACCCTGAAGCCTGGTTATGGTACCACGAGCATATCGGCCAGGGCAAGTGCCCGATTGTCGATACCTGGTGGCAGACTGAAACAGGGATGATTATGATTACTCCTCTTCCCGGTGTGACACCCCTTAAACCGGGATCGGCTTCCTATTCTTTTCCCGGCGTTGAAGCTGATGTTGTCGACGACCATGGCAATTCCACCAAGCCGGGTCAAAGAGGGTTTTTGGTTATCAAATCACCCTGGCCGGCCATGCTGCGTACCTTGTACGGAGACCCGGACCGTTTTGAAAGCACTTACTGGCAGCAGTACCCCGGCTTGTACTTTACCGGCGACGGGGCCTGGAAAGATAAAGACGGCTACTTTTGGATCATGGGCCGCGTCGACGATGTCCTTAATGTTTCCGGTCACAGGATCGGCACAATGGAAGTCGAAAGCGCGCTGGTCGAGCATCCAGCGGCCGCCGAAGCGGCTGTAATCGGCAAGGTCCACGAGATTAAGGGCCATTCCATTACCGCTTTTGTAACCCTCAAAGAGGGTTATGAGGGCAGCGAAGAATTGGTCCAGGAATTGAAGAATCACGTCGGCAAAAAAATCGGGGCCATAGCCCGCCCTGAAGAGATCTTCTTTACCTATGAACTGCCCAAAACCCGAAGCGGCAAGATCATGCGCCGCCTGTTACGCGACATCGCCGAGCAAAGGGACCTGGGTGATGTAACCACGCTGATGGATCCGCAGGTGGTTGCAGCGATCAAAGAAGGCTATACCGAAAAATAACATGTTGTACCTTAAAAGGCCGCCTGGATCTCCAGGCGGCCTTTTATTTGCAGGTTTATATGTAAAAACTATTATTGCTTTTTTAAGTAACTTTGATCCGGGCAAATTTCCTTTTGCCCACCTGGACTATATGCTCCTTACCATCTTTACTCTTCTGTAATTCCAGGTCGATTGAACCGACAGTCTCGCCGTCAATTTTTACTCCCCCCTGCTTGATCAGGCGCCTTGCTTCACTCTTGCTCGGAGCCAGGCCGGTGTCTACCATGACTGACACTATGCCTGCCGGTGAATCAAATTTAAAAGCTTCCATTTCGCTGGGCATTTGACCTTTCTGGAAAACCTGCTTGAAATTATTTTCAGCCTCTTTTGCCGCCTGGGATCCGTGATAAAGAGCCACTATTTCCCTGGCCAGGCGCATCTTGGCATCCCGGGGATGCATTTCTCCGCTCTTTACTTTCTCCAGGATCGTATTTATTTCCGCTGAAGGAAGGGTTGTAACCAGCCTGAAGTATTCTTCCATCAGGTCGTCAGCAATGGACATCGCTTTACCATAAATTTGATCGGGCGGTTCTGTAAGTCCGATATAGTTACCCAGGCTTTTGCTCATTTTTTCCACACCGTTGGTCCCGACTAAAATAGGCATAGTAAAAGCAACCTGCGGTTCCTGGCCGTAATCGCGCTGCAGCTGGCGCCCCATTAACAGGTTAAATTTTTGTTCTGTTGCCCCAAATTCAATATCGGCCCTGACTGCTATTGAGTCGTAACCCTGCATCAGGGGGTAAAAAAATTCATGAATGCCAATGGCAACATTATCCCTGTACCTTTTATAGAAGTCTTCCCTTTCCATCATCCGGGCCACGGTCAGTTTCGAAGCAAGCTTGATCACATCGGCAAAGTAGAGTTTGGACAACCACTGGCTGTTGAATACCATTTCGGTCCGGTCCGGGTCAAGGATTAAAAAAAGCTGCTCCTGGTAAGTTCGCGCATTTTCCATGACCTCTTCCTCTGTAAGCTGCTTGCGCATTTCCGATCTGCCCGTGGGATCCCCGATCATCCCCGTAAAATCGCCCAGGATCATGACCACGTAATGACCTAAATCCTGAAACTGCCTTAATTTATGCAGGACTACTGCATGCCCAACATGCAAGTCAGGGGCGGAAGGATCGATGCCCAGTTTACAGCGCAGGGGTTTGTTTTCAGCCACGCTTCTTTCCAGCTTGTTCCGAAATTCTTCATCGGTAATTATTTCCGAAGTGTTTTCGGTAAGGATCTTATACTGCTCTGCTGCACTTCTAAAGCCCATCTAACTATACCTCCATGTCTGAACTATACTTAAACTAAAACATCTACAATATATGATCAACTTCAAGGGTTAAATTGTCTGTAGCGGCAATCACTTCAGTCCCCGTTTTTTCTGCCAGCTCTTCCGCCATTAACCCTGGATCGTTTTTAAGCATGGTTAACCCAAAATGGGTCATTACAGCCAGGCGGGGTTTGATCCCCTCTATAAGCTGCCGGGCCGTTCCCAGATCAAGGTGTTTTATGTCCCTGTCCGGAAATGGTTCTTTTAACAATACATTCATAACTAATAAATCAGTTCCGCTGTATTTTTCGATCAGGGCTTGAGAAAACTTGGTATCGGTAATAAACGATACAATACCCCGATCCAGTTTAAACATAAGTCCGTAAGTTTCCGCCGGGTGATCATGGCGGATCGGCGTTCCAAATTGCAACGAATCAACATGGTAGTAGCTGTCTTCTCGTAATACCTCCAGGCATTCCACCGAATTGCGAACGTGAGCAAAAACAACCGGCTCATATTTATCCACCGCATCAGCAGGAGCAAACAAATAGCCTCTGCGGTTAAAGGTGCCGTGCGTCATGGCTTCAACAATAACATTAACATCGGTTGAGTGATCAAGATGACGATGCGAGAGGATTACTGCATCAAGGATTTCGGGGTTTAAAACCTGATCACCCGAAAAACAACCCTTTAAAGTTCCCGGCCCGGGGTCGATTAAAATGTTTTTGCCCTGGAAATGACACCACGTCCCTGCAGATGACCGGAGCTGTTTCGATACCACAAAACGGGCTCCGGCGGTCCCCATGAACTTAATCCAATCGGACAATACATTCCAACCCCTGTTAAAATATTTTTACCCTTGTTATTTTATCACAATATCATATTGAAAGGAGCACGGATTTAAGCCAACCGGGCGAACCAATAAAAAAATAATCCCTCTCGGGATGATTGAAATCCAGTTAAGGGACCGAGCAAACTAATAAGCCGAGTTCTGTCCTTCCCGGATAATCTGTATTAACCGGGAAGCAGCAGCCATCTATCTCGGGTACCAGTTGCCTGGCACCTCAAGCAGCCTAACCCGGGGAGTCGGCGGGCAACCTCATCCTCCCCCTATTTGGCTTTGCTCCGGGTGGGGTTTACCTAGCGAACCGGTCTCCCGGTCCCTGGTGCGCTCTTACCGCACCGTTGCACCCTTACCCGGCGCCCATCGATCAAAACACCGGCCTAATTGCACTTTCCACAACCATTCCTGCCAATATCTTCATCGCTGGGCGCCGGGCGGTATTGTTTCTGTGGCACTGGCCTTGAGGTCACCCTCACTGGGCGTTACCCAGCACCCTGCCCTGCGGAGCTCGGACTTTCCTCGAGAAGAACCTTTCGGTTTTTTCCCGCGGCTGCCTTGTTTACTCGGTCCCTTAACGAACCTCTATTTAAAGTATAGCATTGCCCAAATTCACTGTCAAAAGATAGTTCATTAATTTTCTAGTTCTGCCAAAAACTGCAGGACTTCTTCCAGGTCTGATACAGGGACGAGCTGAATTTCCTGGGCCGCCATCCTAGCATCATCGTAATTCTTTTCCGGAACTATAAAATGCTCGATTCCGGCATTTTCAGCGGCAAATACTTTTTGGGGTACGCCACCAACCCGCCCCACTCTTTCATCCAGGTCGATAGTGCCTGTTCCGGCAATTTGTTTACCTCCGCTCAAATCATCCGGAGTTAACTGGTTTAATATTTCCAGAACGAACATCAAACCCGCCGACGGCCCCCCGATATTACCGGTATCCATGTTGATATCCAGGGGTATAACCGGTTCCCAGGGCAGGGTTTGTATGTATATGCCCAGGAAGGGCATTTCCTCGTCATCCGGATGAGGGCCGGTAGGCACCAACAGCCTAAGCTCCCGGGTATTACGCATAATATCCATTATTACTTCGTCACCGACATTGCGCTCTTTAACCAGCAGCTGCACTTCAGAGGCCAGCATAACCGGAGTATCATCAACAAAATTGATAATATCACCAGCCTCCAGATACCCTTCAGCTGGTGCATCTTCCAGGAAGTCAATCACTTCCACCCCGTCACTTTCAAGATCAACATCGTAACCTGCCCGCCGCAGCGCCACTACCTGGGCAATATGTTTGCTTTCCGTCATATGTTCCCTGAGCAGTTCCCTGTACTCTTCTTCATCCATGTCCCTGGGGATTACTCTTTCCCTGGGGTTCAGCCTCATCTGGGGGTGAAGATAACCATAGGCGGCAGCAAAAAGATTGGCCCGGTTCTGGGTTACAGTCAGCAAGTAAAAAGAGCCATTATCAGCGGTATCTGAATCTTCAACAGTCACGATTCCTTTGAGGTCAACAGCCCTGCTGGGCCTGACGACATAATAATCAAGCTGGATATAATAACCCAGCAGCCCAATAACTGCTACAATTATAGCTGTTTTTAAAACTCTTCTGGCTCTCATTTCCAAAAGAAAAACCTTCTTTCAGCAATAATTAACCAGGCCGTTAAATTTCCGGCAGGTTATCCCCACGAAACGGTTACTCTGAAAGTATAATATAAATTAAATGGGAAGTGAATTGCTTTGCCGCAACCGGCCGTCGCTAACCGGATAAAAAATTAATTTTACAAAAGTGCTGTCCGGCTGCCTTTTAGCCGATGCGGCACGGCTTAATTCGGGCTGGGCCAGAACGTCCAGATTTTTATTGCCCCCGGTACTTGGCTATAATAATATCATGCACTTCCGGCGGGACCAGGCTGCTGATCTCGCCACCCAGCCCGGCAATTTCTTTAACAATACTGGAGCTTAAATAAGAATACTTATTATTGGTCATCATGAATAAAGTCTCTATAGTGGGGCTTAATTTTTGATTGACCAAGGCCATCTGAAACTCAAATTCAAAATCAGACATGGCACGCAACCCTTTTACAATGATATTAATATTATTCTTTTGAGCGTAATCAATCAACAACCCCTGGTAATAATCAACCTGAACATTGCGGTAAGGTTCTGTGACAATTTTTAACATTTTCACCCGTTCCTCGATATCGTAGGTTGGTATTTTACGCGGGTTTTCCAGGACAGCAACTATAACTTGTTCCATGATTTTGCTGGATCGCTTAATAATGTCAAGATGTCCTTTTGTTACCGGGTCGAAACTGCCGGGATATATTGCCTTGGTCAAGATGGTTCCTCCTTTGCAATTAAATTAGTATGACAGCATAAATTACTTTTCGCTACAAGTTCGTTATAACCTGCAGAAGATCGGCAAAAAATCTTGTCCCAACCTAATTGATGTGCTAAAATATAATGCGTGATTATAAACGTGCCGGGAGGTTCAACACATGGCTAAAGTTTGTGCGATATGCAGTAAAAGCAAAACAACCGGTTATCAGATCAGTCATTCCAATATTAAAACTAAAAGAAAATGGCGTCCCAATATCCAAAGAATCAAGATCATGCTGAACGGTTCGCCAAAACGAGTTAACGTATGTTCCCGCTGCATAAAAGCCGGAAAGATCCAGAGAGCAATATAATTTATTACATTTATTAAGATCCCAGGTTTAAAAAGATGGGAGCAGTGAAAAACCGCTCCCATCTTTTTGTGATCTTCATTTCTCTGTTTATTAATAATTAGCCCGCCCCGGGCCTGCATTACCTTTTTTACAGCCGATCGAGGAAATACTTCTTGGAAGCATACACCGCTTCGGCAATCTTGCGCTTCGGTGCGTAAGTGTTGATTGGTTCATAGTTAGTCAGCAGGCGAATCCCGGAGTAGGCCTTGCTCGCTTCTTCACCTTCCAGGGTTCCGACAATTATTTCCCTGGCCCAGTTTTCCATCTTCGGAACCATTTCATGGATGAAACATGAGGTCATATCCATGGCCAAACCTGATTCTTCACTGTCGCCTTTGGCCATCATTTTCTTGGCCCTGAGCAGGCCGCTTTCAGCTGCAAATATTTCCATGGCCATATCGGCCAGCCGGCACAGGACTTCCTGCTCATTAGTTATATTTTCGCCAAACTTTTGGGCCGCGTTGCCCGCAGCGAGCAGGAATAAGGTTTTCATATTATTCAGGTAAAATTCTTCCCGTTCCGGGGTTCCTTCCGGTATTTCTGCATCTTTCATTTGTTTAAGCGTCCCGCCCAGGCCCATAACGGATTCCATAAACGGCACTTCATTCTTCATGGCCTTACGCAGCAGTGTACCCGGAATCAACATCCGGTTTATTTCATTAGTCCCTTCAAAAATGCGGTTGATGCGGCTGTCCCGGTACGAACGCTCGGCCGGATACTCCTGCCCGTAACCGTAACCGCCAAAGACCTGGACTCCTTCATCGGCAATCTTATCCATGCTTTCGGAACAAAAAACCTTGGAAATTGAACATTCAATAGCGTATTCATGGATTGCCCTGGCCACATCAGACAGATCCCCGCCGCTTTCCTGGACCTCTTCCAGCTTCTTATCAATCATACCAGCAATCCGGTAGACCATACTCTCCTGGAGATAGGTAAGAATAGCCATATTGGCAAACTTATTTTTCATCATATTAAATTCAGCAATCGGCTGTTTGAACTGGACCCTCTGCAGGGCATAGTCACTGGCAAATTCCATTACCGCTTTACTTCCGCCGACACAGGCCGCTCCCAGTTTAAACCTGCCGATATTAAGGATATTAAAGGCAACCTGGTGTCCCTTGCCTTCTTCCCAGAGCATATTTTCAACCGGCACCCTGGCATTTTCCAAAATCACGCTGCAGGTCGACGAGCCCTTGATTCCCATCTTTTTCTCTTCCGGGTCAATTGAAACACCTTCTGTATCAGCATCCACTATAAAAGCGGTAAACCTTTCGCCGTCTATTTTGGCATAAGTAACAATTACATCTGCCCAGGCAGCATTGGTTATATACTGTTTTGCCCCGTTCAAAATATAGTGCTTGCCGTCTTCCGATAAAACGGCCTTGGTTTTACAGTTCAGGGCATCCGAACCGGCTTCCGGCTCGGTCAAAGCATAGGAGGCAATCTTTTCTCCGCTGGCCAAGCCGGGAAGGTATTTTTTCTTTTGCTCCTCGTTGCCAAAGAAGACAATCGGCAGGGTCCCGATCCCGGTATGGGCGCCGAAGGCAGTGGCGAAAGAACCGCCGGTCAAAGAAGCACACTCTGCGATAATATTGGTGGTAATTTTATCTGCTTCTTCACCACCGTATTCTTCAGGGATATCGCTGCTCAAAAGCCCCAGCTCACCGGCCTGGCGAAGCAGGTCCGTCATTACCCCTTCCGACATGGCTTCGATTTCATCGATTTTCGGTTCAACCTGGTTTTTCATGAAATCGACAGAGGTTTTCTTGACCATTAAGTGCAGGTCATCAAAATCTTCGGGTGTAAATACGGTGTTTTCGTCAACCGGCCCCAGCAAATAAGCTCCACCTTTAATTAAATCACTCATAGACTTATCACCTCATATTTGAATAGTCAGGCAAAATATACTCTTACCAGATAATAGTTTCTATAGTAAAACATTTTTCCCTGCTTTGTGAAATTATTAACTTGCGAAAAAAGAAATTGCTCAGACTACTTGCCCATATTGAATAAAAAAGATCAGAAAGTCAATTTTAGATCTCTTCCATGGCTGCCGATTTCTTGATTTGAGTTGATGTTTATGCTACCATATAAATGCAAACAGGCCGAAGTGGCGGAACTGGCAGACGCACACGACTCAAAATCGTGCGCCCTCCGGGCATGTGGGTTCGACTCCCACCTTCGGCACCATAATATGAACAAGGGCTTGCGGCCACTTTTCGCAAGCCCTTGTTTTATTTTTGATCCAGACTGCATTATTTGCCTGCTTGATATGAGACCCCGGCAAAAACAGCTCCATGCTGGCAAACCCTTTATAATTAAGCCTGGCTGTCGCTCATTAAAGTTAAACGGAGTTATGAATTAAACCAAAATTAGAAACAGCAAAAAGCCCCCTTCAACAAGGGGGCATCTTAGATCAGCGATTGCAATGTTTATCTATTATTTAAGCCGGCAAATACCGGTAGCTTTTCAGGCAGCGCTCTTATTCAGCCTGACCTACGAAGGAAAACCCTTTAGCCGGACCGGTATCTGAGGGTGTTCCGGCAATCCGGGACAGGTAAGCCGAACCAAGGGTTTTGATATGGTCGTCGATGTTGTCGAAATAGTTAAAGTGCTCCTGTTCATGGTCTATAATCATCTCAAATAACTTTGCGGAAATAGTGTCATTGTTATCCATGCATACTTTCATAAACTGGCTGTAGGCCTCAATCGCTTTATCTTCCTGCTCGGCGTTGAAGGGGAAAATCTCCTCCACACTCTGCCCTTTTTCCACAGGCCCGTCCAGTTCCGTGGTGGGCTCTCCTCCCAGCTCCATAATCCTTTCGGCCATAGATTCGGCATGCCTCATCTCATCGATGGAAATCAGCTTTACATTGGCAGCAAGCTCACCAAAATCTTTGTCATCCAGGATGTAATGCTGATGCATATACTGATGAATGGCCTGCAGTTCCATTGATTTAGCCTTGTTAAGGACACCAACAACTTTCTTCTTCTGTTCTTCCCGACTCATTTATAAATCCTCCTATCTCTTTTTTTAATAACCTATAATCGTTACTTATTATTTAAACATATCCTTAACCTATTGACAAACAAAAGAACTCAAAGAAAGAGAACAAATCGGGGTATATTCACCCAGGTTTTGCTAAACAGATAGTACTTTTTAAAAATCGTTTTCTTCCCGAAACAAGCTCATGGTTTTTGCCCCGTCATCGGTCAGATCAATCAGGTGGACACAACCATTTTCAGCGCCCAGGCGGATAGCGATATCCTTTTTGTTCATTTCCGGTAGTTTGCTTTGAACCAGCCGGTCCATATATGAAGAAGCTTCCGTGCAAACCCGATCGGGTGCACGCAGTACTTCTCCCCTGGCTTTGAGAACCGTCCCTTTATCTCTCTCCAGGGTCATTTCCAGGGCCACACTGTGAAAAGAATCGACAAAATGGCCATAAAGCTGCCAATCGTCTCCGTCCTGATACAGGGCCTGGGACTTGAAACGGTTAAACAGCGAACCGCTTCGCTCCGGATACCCCACATGGTCATACCATGATCTGGTAACCCGGTCGGTATTGCTGTAGTAGCGGCAGCCGCCCTCAAAAAGTTCATACCACTGATTTTCGTACTCCTTGTAGCTGGTATATCCCCTTCTTCTCCATAAAAAAGTCTCCGCCTGAACTACACCCCTGACTCCTTCGGCAAAAAGCTCCCTCGCTTCGGGAAAGTTAAGAGGCTCCAGGGCGCTGTTTAGATCCCGGCCGCAGCCAAAATAGGCTTTCATACCCTGCAGCGCTGCTATCTCCTTATTTTGTGGGTAGTCGCGATCAGGTGCCCGGTAAACCTCCCACCAGGCCCGGCGAACAATAAACGTATCCGGGTCCACAACCATCCTGGCAGACAGTTCCTTGTCCGAGCCACAGTAAGTTGTTTCCACTGCCAGTTCCCCGTCAAAAAGTCGCACCGCAGTATGCCAGAAACGCTGAAACAGACAATTCATAGCAAGCACCTCAATCTAATGCCGGTTTACAAGATAAAAGCAGACCCGGCGGCTTTGATCATGCCTTTTAGTGTACGGCTTTAAGCTCTTCTTCCAGGTACTGCTTGCAGCATAGGCTTCTTTGCAACTTGCCCGAACTGGTCTTAGGCAGGGTTCCGGGCTGAACAAGGATAATGTCCCGCGGCGGGTACCCGATCAAACCGATAACCTGCTGACGAACTGCCCTTCTGACGGTGTCCGGATCTTCGGCGCGGGTTTCGGCTACGAC
The DNA here is from genome assembly GCA_003554615.1 of Syntrophomonadaceae bacterium. Taxonomy (GTDB): domain Bacteria; phylum Bacillota; class Dethiobacteria; order DTU022; family DTU022; genus B1SED10-74M. Next base: position 13,922 of record PWGX01000026.1, on the reverse strand, counting down.
CACAATGGATTCTTTGCGTTTACTGCCTTCCACGCCAAAAGCGATAACATTACCGGCCCTGATTCCTTCAACGCCGCCTACGGCCCTTTCTATATCCTCAGGGAAAATGTTTCTACCGGCAATAATGATCACATCTTTCATCCTGCCGCAAATAATCAACTCAGGGGGACCGCCATCCGGTCCCGGAACCAGGTAGGCCAGGTCTCCCGTCCTTAACCAGCCGTCTTTCAACAGGCCTTCGTTCAAATCAGGGCGTTTGTAATAACCGCTCATCACCGAAGTTCCTTTTATTTCAAGCTCGCCTACCTCGCGCATGCCCCTTATTGCCCCGCTTTCAACATCACGGATCCTCATTTCGAGACCCGGGATCGGGCTGCCCAAAAGGGGAAACCTCCTGGTCCCTTTCTCTTCCGGGTCGGAAGGCCTGGCAATTCGTTCTGTTTCAAGGGCCTCCCGGTCTACAGCATCAACTACCACTCCTCTTAAAGGCGGCGGGAAGGTCCCGCCCAGGGACAACTCGGCCATACCGAAAGCGCAAAAAACAGCCTCCGGTTTAAAATTGTGCGGCTTGGAGGTCTCTATTAAAGCTTCCACTACGTCCGGATCTACCGGTTCGGCGCCGTTAAGAGCAATCCTGACCGGTGAAAGGTCGAGCATCTCCCCGGTATCGGCCATACGGCGTAAAGCCCTGGTCGCTAAAACCCATGAAAAGTTGGGACCTGATGTCAGCGTGCCACGGTAATCATTGAGCCACCGCATCCAGTCAGCGGGACGGGACAAAAAGTCCTGCGGCGCAGCTATAACCAGGGAGCAGCCAACAGCCATGGGGATGGTAAGGAGGCCGATTAAGCCCATATCGTGATAAAGGGGCAGCCAGGATACGAATATATCGTCTGTAACCACTTTGGCTGCCTCGATCATCCCATTTATATTGGTACTGAGAATCCGGTGCGGAAGCATCACTCCTTTAGGATCGGCTGTGGATCCTGAAGTAAATTGCAGGACCGCCAGCCGTTCCGGATCATCTGGTACCGGTTTAAAATCTTCAGCGGTCGGCCGTTCCGGGCCGGGTTCAATATCACTTAAAAGCACTACGGGCGGATCCCCTTCCTGCGGCTCCTGATATGCGTCCAGGTTAGGATCGAGCAGCAGCATGCTGATATCACCATGGTACATCAGGGTCCGGGTCTGATTGGCAAATTCTTCAACTGAACTGAAGCGCATCGGAATAGGCAGCATACTGACGCTGGCACCGGCCAGCCATACCGCCTGGATGGCTGTCACCAGGCTGCGGGTGGTCGGTCCAAGCAGGGCAACGTGATCACCGGGCCTGACCCCTTTATCCTGCAAAGAAGCAGCCATGGACAAAGCATCCTGATGCAGCTGCTTCCAGGTCAGGGTAACCGCCCCGTTATCATTATTGCCCGCCGCACTGCCGACAAAGGTGATTGTATTGTAACCTTCCGCTGCCCGGCGGATCCGGGTAAGCAAAGGCGTTTGTTCAACAGTGTCATCCGGGGCGCTGATCACAACCGGGGCTGTTTCAGTAACATCTGCCTGTAATCTTTTAATCATATTTCCTCCTCCTGAACATTAAATAGTTAGGATCAATAATTAAGGCACTAGTAGCTCTAAAATATATTACCCATCAATGACAAAAATCCTTTTTCACTCATCAAAAAGGAGAAACAGGCGGTAAATAAAGCAGGCAGCCCTGATGCACCAGGCTGCCTGTTGTTGGTTGTCAAGCTGTCAGTCTAAGCTTTAGAAAGGCTTAGATTTTTTTTGGAGATGATCGAGCAGGAACGGGTTTAAAACCTTGATATAGGTCCCTTTCATTCCCAGGGAGCGGGATTCAATAACCCCGGCACTTTCAAACTTACGCAAAGCGTTGACAATTACGGAACGGGTTATGCCAAGCTGATCGGCGATTTTGCTGGCCACCAGGAGGCCTTCATTCCCGCCAAGTTCCTCGAAGATGTGCTCGACTGCTTCCAGTTCAGAATAGGAAAGAGTTGCTACCGCCAGCTGAACGACCGCCTTGTTGCGGGCTTCCTCCTCGATTTCATCAGACTTGGACCGCAGGATTTCCATACCGACCACGGTGGCGCCGGTTTCGGCCAGGATCAGGTCTTCTGCATCAAAGAGCTCGTTAAAACGGGCCAGCAGCAGTGTACCCAGGCGCTCTCCACCACCAAGGATCGGAATAACCGTTGTAATCTTGTTGGCAAACAGGCACCGCTCAGCGTCAATAAAAACACAGTCGTTGGATTTCTGCCTTAAGTTGACCCTTGATTCATCATCCTTTAGCAAGAAGTTATTGTAATCCTCGGGAAAAACTCCTTCCTCCAACACATTGTCAACCATCAATTCGCATTCAAATTCATCAACCAGGGACCAGCCCAATATTTTCCCATGCCTGGAGGCTATGTAAACATTGGCGTGAATCACGTTTTTAAGAACTTCTGCTACATCCTTAAAATCGACACGCTGGCCCGCACTTTTCTGTAAGATTTTGTTTATCCGACGAGTTTTCTCAAGCAACGGAGAAGAAATCACGTCTTTCAACCACCTTTCTTCATTAAGTTTTTACAAAAAGTTTTTACAAAATATATTTACTTAAATCTTTATCCTTTACCACCTTGTGCAATTTACTCTGCACATAATCCCGATCAACGGTTACTTCCTGCGAGTCTATCTGGTTTGGCAAATCAAACGAGAGGTCTTCGAGAACTTTTTCCATAATTGTATGTAGTCGCCTTGCGCCGATATTCTCCATCTCCTGGTTTAACAAACAGGCTGTTTTGGCAATTTCCTCGATTGCTTCATCCGTAAAAGTCAGCTTCACCCCTTCCGTTTCCAGCAGTGATTTGTACTGTTTTATCAAGGCATTGTTCGGTTCCGTAAGGATCTGTTTAAAGTTCTCTTCGGTCAGGCTGTTCAATTCAACCCTGATCGGAAACCTGCCCTGCAACTCCGGGATCAGGTCCGATGGCTTGGTCATATGAAATGCCCCGGCTGCAATAAAAAGGATGTGATCTGTTTTTACCGAACCGTATTTAGTGACAACCGTTGATCCTTCCACGATTGGCAGTATATCCCGTTGAACCCCTTCTCTTGATACATCCGGGCCAGATCCATGATAATCTTTACCGGCAATTTTGTCAATTTCGTCAAGAAATATAATTCCTAACTGTTCCGCTTTTTTCAATGCTTCACTGGTTACGGCATCCATATCGATCAATTTTTGCGCTTCTTCCTGCTCCATGATCGTTCGGGCTTCCTTTACCGGAACCCGGCGCTTTTTTTTCTTTGGTGGCATCAGGTTGCCCAGCATGTCCTGCAGGTTAATGCCCATCTCCTCCATGCCCTGCCCGCTGAACAAATCCCCGATGGGCGGTTTTCTTTCTTCAACCTCGACCTCCACCATCTGCTCTTCCAACTCTCCGTTTAAAAGCCTTTCCCTGACCTTGCGCTGTTCTTCCCTTGCCCGCTGCATCCTTTCGGCAAAGCTCTCTTCTTCAGATTCAGACCCGGTTGAGGTTTCTTCCTGGGCTGGAGCGGCCTGAAAAAGAAATCCGAGCGGGTTTGTGGATTTGCTTTTCTTCTTCGGCAGGGGAGCGATGAGATCAACCAGCCTGTCATTGGCATTTTTAGTCGCTCTATCTTTTACTTCCATCATCCGATCGTTTTGGACGATCCTGACCGCAGTTTCCACCAGGTCCCTTATCATTGACTCCACATCACGTCCGATATAACCGACTTCAGTAAATTTAGTCGCTTCCACCTTGACGAAAGGTGCATTTACCAGTCGGGCCAGGCGCCTGGCCAGTTCTGTTTTGCCAACCCCTGTAGGGCCGATCATGATAATATTTTTAGGAATTATCTCTTCCTGCAAATCCTCGTCCAGCTGCTGACGGCGGAACCTGTTGCGAAGGGCTACGGCAACGCAGCGTTTGGCTTCCGTTTGCCCGATTATAAAACGGTCGAGTTCATTTACGATTTGTGATGGAGTAAGTTCTTCTCTGGTCATAGCAAACAATCAAACCCTTCTACAATTCTTCTATACTAATATTATCGTTCGTGTAAACGCAAATTTCAGAGGCAATTTTCATAGCCTCTCCGGCTATCGTGGCCGGTGGCAGTTCAGCATTGCGGACCAGGGCCTTGGCCGCCGCCTGGGCATAAGCAGCACCGGAACCGACAGCCGCTATCCCGTCATCGGGCTCAATTACCTCGCCGGTACCGGAAATTAAAAGGATCGCATCACTGCTGGCGGCCACCATTAAAGCTTCCAGCCTCCTCAGAACCCGATCGGTCCGCCATTCCTTGGTCAGTTCCACTGCAGCGCGCAAAAGGTTGCCCTGGTAGCTTTCCAGCTTGCCTTCCAGCTTTTCACACAGGGTCAGTGAATCGGCTACCGCTCCGGCAAAACCGGCAATAACTTTGCCTTCATAGAGGCGGCGCACCTTCCGGGCCCCGTGTTTTACAATGGTGCTGTTACCAAAAGTAACCTGGCCGTCTCCAGCCACGGCAACTTTATCGCCAATCTTCACTGCAACAATGGTTGTCCCTTCATACATCTGTTTAACGCCTCTTTCGGCTATTTTCGTGGAAAAGCGGAGTGGTAAACCTCACTCAGCCGTTCCCGGGTAATATGGGTATAAATCTGGGTTGTTGATATACTGACATGACCCAGCATTTCCTGGACCACCCTTAAATCTGCCCCGCCTTCGAGCAGGTGAGTGGCAAATGAATGGCGCAGCGAATGGGGGCTAATCCCTTCTTTATGCGAAACCTGTTGAATATACTTGCGAAAAATATAGCGTACTCCCCGGTCGCTCAAAGGACGACCCCATTTGTTCAGAAACAACTCCTGGTATATTCCACCGTCTTTATTTTTGCCGGCCAAAACCGGCCGGATCTTCTCAAGGTAATCATTAATCAATCCTGAAGCAACCGTGCCCACCGGAACCAACCGCTCTTTGCTGCCTTTACCATGGACCTTGATCAATCTTTCTTCCAGCTGCAGCGAAGAAAGACGCAGCCCAACCAGTTCACTCACCCTCAGTCCAGATGCATAAATAACTTCCAGCAAAGCCCGGTCCCTAAATCCCAGGGTCGTGCGGCTGTTGGGAGCTTCCAGGAGCTCCAGGACTTCATGCCGGTACAGGAATCGAGGCAGCGTTTTTTCTATTTTGGGACGGGCAACGGTCGCCCACTTTCCGCTTTCAACTACCCCTTCTTTTTGTAAAAAGAACAAAAAAGAACGCGTCGCAGATAATTTACGAGCAATTGATCGACGCGAATAACCTCTTTCTTTAAGCCAGGCAAGGTAACTCCTGAGCGTAAGGTGATTGACCTCAATCAGTTCGGCCTGGTTCACGGCCCCCAATCCCAGAAACTGGACTAAATCATTCCGGTAAGCCTGCAAAGTCAAAGGTGAAGCGTTTTTTGACACATAAAGATAACTTAAAAAACGATCAAGACAATAATTTATTTTCACAATGCAACACCTATATTATCCTAACATAACTATACGCCAGTTGCAAGCAAATATGCTTGTTTTTAAAAAAATTCCACCTATTCAAATCTTAACCGATTTATCTGGAGGCGGTAACTTTTTTCCTGGCCGGCTCCTGCTCATGGGCGCAGTCCTTGTTGGAACAGCGAATCACTTTTTTCTTGCCCTTCCTGGCCTCGGTCATAATTGAACCGCACTGGGGGCAGCTTTCAGGCAGGGGTTTGTTCCAGAGGGAAAAAGTACATTCCGGGTAGTTCGCACAGCCGTAAAATGTCCTTCCTTTCCTGGACCGGCGTTCCACGATCATTCCCCCGTCGACCGGGCAGGCCACTCCGGTTTCTTTAAGGACCTTTTTAGTGTACTTACATTCCGGGTAAGAGGGGCAGGCCAGAAAACGCCCGAACCGGCCGTGTTTGTATACCAGGTTTTCCCCGCAGTGAGGGCAGGTTTCATCGCTGACTTCAGGGGTGATTTCAACTTTTTCGATCTTTTTGTCAGCCTCAGCCAGGCGGTCTTTGAAATAGCCGTGGTAAAAGTCGTTAAGCACTTTCAGTCCTTTTTCTTTACCTTCTTCAATTTCGTCCAAGCGCTGTTCCATCCTGGCTGTAAAATCAATGTCTATGATCTCCGGAAAGTAACTGACCATTAATTCGACCACCACAAAGCCTATTTCTGTAGGCACAAAAGCCTTATTTTCCTTGATCACGTAACCCCTGCTCTGGATCGTTTCTATGATCGGGCTGTAAGTGCTGGGGCGCCCGATTCCCTTTTCCTCCAGGGTTTTAATCAGTGAGGCTTCATTGTAGCGGGGGGGAGGTTTGGTAAAGTGCTGTTCCGGGAGCAATTCCAGGAGGCTCAGCTCCTGGCCTTCTTCCAGATCCGGCAGAATGGTTTCTTCTTCCATATCATCGACCTGGTACAGGACCAGGAAGCCCGGAAAACGCAGGGTAGAACCGGTAGCTTTAAAGGTGTACTCCCCGGCCCTGATATTAACCCGCACCTGGTCGTAAACGGCGGGGTTCATCTGGCTGGCCACCATGCGGTTCCAGATTAATTTATAGAGGCGGTTTTGATCCCTGCTTAAATGTTTTTGGATCGAGGCCGGCTCACGCTTAATTGAGGTGGGCCTGATGGCCTCGTGCGCTTCTTGTGCTCCTTTGCCGGCTTTATAGATCGGCGCTTTTTCGGGCAAAAAGTCCCGGCCGTACTTATCAGAGATCAAGGAACGGGCCTCTGACTGGGCCTGGGTGGAAACCCTGGTGGAGTCGGTCCTGATGTAGGTTAACAGGCCGACCGTTTCCCCCGAGCCAATGTTAATTCCTTCATAAAGCTGCTGGGCGATACTCATGGTTTTACGGCTGGTAAATCCGAGCTTGGCTGAAGCCTCCTGCTGAAGGCTGCTGGTGGTAAAAGGAGCAAAAGGTTTCCTTTTACGCTGGCTGCGGGTTATCTTTTCGACAATATATTTCTCCTCGCCGACGGCAGCAATAACCTGGTCGGTGTCGCTTTTATTTTTTAGCTCAATCTTTTTCCTGTTATGGCGCTCCAGGGAAGCTTTAAAGCGGCTTTTGGTTTTTTCTTCGCGGAGGTGTGCCTTGAGGCTCCAGTATTCCTGGGGTTCAAAATTGCTGATTTCCTCTTCGCGATCGCAAATCAAACGGACTGCCACCGACTGGACCCTGCCCGCACTGAGACCGCTTCTGACTTTGCGCCACAGGAGGGGGCTAATCGAATAACCCACCAGGCGATCAAGAATACGTCTGGCCTGCTGGGCATCAACCCTGCTGTAATCGATCAGGCGGGGGTTTTTAAATGCTTCTTTCACTTTCTCCCTGGTTATTTCATTAAACTCGACCCGGTGAGGCTCTTCCTGGTCCAGTTCCAAGGCTCGGCTGATATGCCAGCAGATAGCTTCACCTTCCCGGTCGGGGTCGGCGGCCAGAAAAACTTTTTTTGCTTTTTTAGCCTTATCTTTCAGCTCTTTTAATATTTTCCCTTTGCCCCTGATGGTAATGTATTTAGGGGTAAAATCGTTTTCGATCTCAACTCCCAGGTTGCTCTTGGGCAGGTCGATCAGGTGCCCCTGGGAGGCAAGCACCTGGTAATTTTTACTGAGAAATTTTTTTATGGTCCGTGCCTTGGTCGGCGATTCGACTATGACCAGGTTCATATTTAACGCTCCTTAAGCTTTAAAAAGGATTCAGAAAAATTACTCTCCGCAAGGTATTTTATCACACCTGTCAAATCCGGCAAAAATATTTTCCGGGAGTCTGGCGGATGATCTTCTTTAATTCCAGCTCCAACAGGGCGGTTATCACTTCCGAAGCACTGCTTTCGCAGGCCTGAATTATATCATCAATATGGATCGGCTGGTACGGAATTATATCCAGCAGGGCCCTTTCCAGATCGGTCAGGGTTAAAACAGCGTTGTCCAGGGTCAACTGTTCTTCCAATGGCGGCTTTACCATAATTTCAGCCAGGATATCTGCTGCCGATTCAACCAGGTGGGCCCCTTCCTTGATCAGCTGGTGACAACCACGGCTGTAAGGGCTGCCGATATTACCGGGAACGGCAAAAACTTCCCGGTTTTGTTCCAGGGCGCAATCCGCCGTGATCAGGGAGCCGCTTTTTGCCGTAGCCTCCACCACCACCGTTCCCCTGGACGTGCCGCTGATAATGCGGTTTCTTTGCGGGAAATGACCGGGCAGGGGTTTTGTGCCCAGGGGAAACTCACTGATCACCGCCCCCGTTGCGGCAATCTGTTCCATTAAATCGGTATTTCCGGGGGGATAGCAATGATCCAGGCCGCACCCCAGCACGGCCACGGTATAACCATTATTGTCCAAACAGCCCCGGTGGGCGGCCGTATCAATGCCGAGGGCCATCCCGCTGACCACGGCCACCCCAGCTGCGGAAAGCTCCCCGGCCAGGCGGTGAGCCGCTTCCTTACCGTAAAAAGTGGAACGCCTGCTGCCAACTATCGCCACTGCCGGGCGGCCCAGCCCCTGCAATGAGCCGCGGCAGTAAAGGACCGGAGGAGGACATGGAAGCTGTTTTAACAGGGGCGGATATTCTGGGGAATCAACGGATATCAACTTAATTCCCTGTTCGTTGATCCGCTCCCACTCCCGGGCCGGGTCCAGCTTTTTACGTTCTGCTGCCAGCCTGGTTTCATATCCCTGCAAGCCATCGGCCTGTTTCAACTGCCCTTCAGCAGCTGCCCAGGCTTTACCGGCAGTTCCAAAGTGTTCAATCAGGGCTGTTATTCGCCTGGGGCCAAGAAAGGGAATGCAGTTTAGAGCATTTAGATAAATAAGTTCTTCCCGTTCTAAAGTAGTCATCCTGGCAGCACCTCGTAAATATAATCAAAGAGATTTCTTTTCACATTAAGAACCGGGCCTTTTGTAAGGCCCGGAAAAGTCGATCTTTTTAAAGGTCCCCTGAAAAATCGGCGCCCCCGGCCGGCAACTAAGCCTGCCCCTGTTTGAGCCGATCCAGGATATTTTTAGCTTCTCCAAATTCAGGCAATTTGCGGCAGATCAGGCCGTATTCCAAGCTGTCTACCAGGGCAATCCAGCTGGCTTCGATCACGTTCGGAGACACCCCGACAGTGCCCCAGCTTCTCTGATCGTCCCTGGTTTCAATAAGGACCCTGACCTGGGCCCCGGTCCCGTCAACCCCGTCAATAACCCGCACCTTGAAGTCGGTAAGCTTAAACTTCTTCAGGTCCGGATAGACTTCTTCCAGGGCCTTGCGCAGGGCGTTGTCCAGGGCGTTTACCGGTCCGTTTCCTTCGGCTGCAGTGTGGATCTGGACGTCGCCCACCCGCACTTTTATAGTCGCCTCCGAATAAAGCTGGCCATCTTCCCTCTTTTCAATGATCATCCTGAACCCTTCCAGCTTGAAAAGGGGCCGGTATGCTTTCATCATTTTCAAGACCAGCAGTTCAAAAGAACCTTCGGCGCCCTCAAACTGGTAACCGTAATGTTCCATTTCCTTCAGTTTTTGCAGGACGGATTCCGTTTCAGGCTGGTCTTTCCTTAGATGATAAGCTTGATCGTTGGTCTTGATGGTGATGCTGCTGCGCCCGGAAAGCTCCGAGACCAGGATCCGGCGCTGGTTGCCTACCAGCTCGGGATCAGTATGTTCATAAGTGGCCGGTTTTTTATTGACCGCGTCAATGTGGACCCCGCCTTTGTGGGCAAAAGCGTTATATCCCACGTAAGGCTGTTGATCGGGGGGCGCAATATTGATCAGTTCAGCCACATAACGGGACAGCTTGGTGATGCTTTTAAGCTGTTCCGGTGAAACAACATCCAGTCCCATTTTTAACTGGAGGTTGGGTATTATCGTGCACAGGTTGGCATTGCCGCAGCGCTCTCCGTAGCCGTTTATTGTCCCGTGAATATGAGAAATTCCTTCCTGGGCGGAAAGCAGGGAATTTGCCGTAGCCATATCGGCATCATTGTGGGCATGAATGCCCAGGGGCGCCCTAACTTTTTCCTTTACCACAGACAGGATCGCTGAAAGTTCCCAGGGCATCAGCCCGCCATTGGTATCACATAAGACGACTACATCGGCCCCGCCCCTGGACGCAGCTTCGATAGTCGACAGGGCATATTCAGGGTTGGCTTTGTAACCGTCGAAAAAGTGCTCGGCATCATAGATAATTTCCCGGCCGATAGATTTAAGGTATCTGATGCTGTCTTCAATCATGACCAGGTTTTCTTCAAGGGTGGTCTTAAGGGCATCAGAAACGTGAAAATCCCAGCTCTTGCCAAAGATGGTTACCGTATCCGTGCCCGCCTCGACCAGAGCTTTGATATTCGGATCATCGGCGACAGAACCACCGGGCCTGCGGGTGCTGCCAAAAGCGCAAAGCCGGGCATTTTTGAAATTAACCGTGGCCGCTCTTTTAAAAAATTCAATGTCCTTGGGGTTGGAACCGGGCCAGCCGCCCTCTATATATTTGACCCCGAATTCATCAAGCCTCTCGGCAATTTTAAGTTTGTCTGCTACCGAAAGCGATACCCCTTCTCGCTGTGAACCGTCTCTTAATGTCGTATCATAGATATCAACTGTGCGCATTTCTGGCCTCCTGCATCTTCGGAAAGTAAAATTAATTGGTATTATACTACACCGCCCGGCAAAGTGTCCAATATAATTTGAGTCTTAGCAGTTATATTCCCGGTTTTGCCCGTTACAAGCAGCCGGTCTTATGATTTTTCGGCAAAGGGTTTATGAACAAAAAAGCGAATTATAATAAGATAGATAAAGAGGAGCTGAGCTAAACCGGCCGCAGCCGAACTTAAGTTTGCAGAAATTACCGTTTCCAGCCACTACGGCTTCATCAAAAAAGGAGTGATCATCTAACTGTGCGCATAGCCATTTTTTCAGACAGCTGGTATCCTTACGTGAGCGGGGTAAACCGCTCCATCGAAATTTTTAAAATGGAATTGGAAAAACGCGGCCACCGGGTTTTCCTCTTTGTCCCCGCTTGTGGAAACCGCGACCAGGAGGAGCCGGGTATATACCGTTTCACATCTTTGCCGGCAGTATTCAACCCCGGTTTCAGGCTGGCGATCCCTTTTTCTCCCCGGTTAACAAAAACAGTTAAAGAACTTTCAGTTGACCTGATCCATTCGCAGTCCCCGATGATAATGGGAAGGGCGGGCATGTACTGCAGCCGGCGCCTTGACCTGCCCCTGGTTTTTACCCACCATACCCTGTACGATCTGTATACTCATTATGCCGGCGCCCTGGCCGGACCGGCCACCCGCTATCTGACCTCTTACGTCCGCCGTTACGCCAACCGGTGCGACCTGGTCATAACCCCGACCGGGATAGTGGCCGAGCGCCTTTCAGAAAGGGGCATTACCGCGCCGCTGCGGGCAGTATCGACCGGTGTGGTCCTGGATGAGTTTGAACAGTGCGACCAAAACTGGCTCCACCGCAGTCTGAACCTGGATCAAAACACCCCCCTGATCCTGTGTGTGGCCCGGCTGGGCCTGGAAAAAAACATTTATCTCCTTTTGGACAGCTTTGCCCGGATCAATCAGCGCCTGCCCGAAACCCGCCTGGTGCTGGCCGGGCTGGGGCCGCTGCGCAATAAAATTCGCCCTTATGCAAAGTCGTTGGGCCTGGAAGACCGGTTCTTTCTCCTGGATCGTGAATTTTCGCGCCGCGACCTGGCCTCCATCTATGCTTCGGCCGATCTTTTCCTTTACCCCTCGGTTACGGAAACCCAGGGTATTATCATTAACGAGGCCCATGCGGCAGGCCTGCCGGTCGTGGCAGTGGGTGCCCACGGGGTTGCGGAAATGGTCGAAGACGGGGTGGACGGGATCCTGACCGAACCCGATCCGGACGCCCTGGCCGGGGCGGCGGTGAAAGTTTTGGAAGATCAAGCGCTACGCGAGAGCCTAAGTCGGGGCGCCTATCAAGCCGCCCGGCGCATTACTTCCGGCCAGATGGCTGAGAAGATGATTTCCGTTTACCAGGAAGTCCTTTCCGGCAAAAGCGGAGGTTAGAACAATGCCGGTTAGAAAGCGCTGTCAAAATCAACCAGCCGGTAACATTCGGGCGGCAGTTCCCTCAAAAACTGGGAAGGGCCCTCGGACACGGCCCCGTAATTGCGGTAATCCTCGATATATGTGCTCAAATAAAGGAACCGTTTGGCCCTGGTAGCTGCAACATAAAAAAGGCGCCTTTCTTCATCCATAGCAGCCGGGCCGACCTGCTGGCTCGGAAACTGGCCCTGGTTCATGCCGATGATAAAGACAGCGTCCCACTCCTTGCCCTTGGCGCTGTGGATGGTGGACAGGGTCAGCTGCTCGCCTGCGCCTGTCCCGGCGGCGCTGGGGTCGGCAAAAACAGACTCTTCCAAAGCCAGGGATTCAAGGAAGGCGGGCAGGTTTTCAAACCGTTCCGCGTAGATGGCCAGCCGCTCAATACCCCGGAACCGGTCTTCATACTGGTCGGGATAGTTCTGTTTTAAAATGTTATCATAATTAGCATCCAAAACGGCCCCGATCAAGCCGGGCACGTATTCTTGCTCGCTTTTATAAATCAGCTCCAGGGTCCCTCTCAAGGCTTCCCAGCCTTCTTTGCCCCGGGCCGGCGACTCATTACCGGCAATCACAGCTTCCAGGGGGTTGTCATAAGTTTTTAACCTGGACCACAGCTTGTCAAATGAAGCCTGGCCCACTCCTTTTTGGAGGGTGGCAATCCGGCGCCAGGAATTTTCGTCATGGGGATTGTAGATCACCTTCAGGTAGGCCAGGACATCCTTGACGTGGGCTTTTTGAAAAAACTTGACCCCGCCGTAAGTCCGGTAGCTGATCCCCCTGCGAGAGATGGCAAATTCTACTTCCGGGGTCAGGTACGAACTGCGGTACAGCACGGCAATATCATTTAAGGAAATGCCGTTATTCTGCAGATCCCAGATATTCTGGAGGACAAACGAAGCTTCCTGCCGGGCATCGAAGACCTTGGCCACCACCGGACTCTCGCCCGGGGGGTTCTTGGAAAAGAGGGTCTTTTGGAGCTGATCCCGGTTATAGCTGATCAGGTTGTTGGCCAGCTCCACAATTTCGGGGCTGCTGCGGTAGTTCTGTTCCATGCGCACCACCTGGCAGCGATCATATTTTTCCGGGAAAGATAAAATGTTGCCGATATTGGCATAGCGAAAAGCATAGATCGACTGGGCATCATCTCCGACTACGCAAATCGAACTGGCGCCGGCAAACAGGTCGATAATCCGGGCCTGGACGATATTGGTGTCCTGGAACTCGTCAACCAGGACATGTTTGAACCGCCGCCGGTACTGGTCCCTGATCAAGGGGTTATTTTCAAAAAGATCCAACCAGCAGAGCAGTAAATCATCGAAATCAAAGGCATTGCTTTCCCTTTTCTTCTGTTCATACAGCCCGGCAACCTGCTCGATCGTCTCCAGGTACTCCAGCCTGTAGGGGTAGTCCTCTTCCATCACTTCCCTGATGGTTACTCCTGAATTCCGGGCCTGGCTAATGATCCGCCCTAAAAGGCCGCGTTTCATAATCAACTTGCGATCTTCGTCGCTTATTTCAAGGTTGCCCAGGATCTGCTTCAAGGCCGACCTACTGTCGTCTTCATCAAAAATGGTAAAGTTGGGAGTCCTTCCCATCCGGTCTGCATGCCTTCTCAGGATCCGCGAACCGGTGCTGTGAAAAGTCCCCGCCCACAAATCACGGGGCAGGAACCCCAGTAAATCTTCCAGGCGTTCTTTCATCTCCCCGGCAGCTTTGTTGGTAAAAGTGAGCAATAAGAGCTGTTCCGGTTGAATCCCGCATTTAATCAGGTGGGCTGCCCGAAAAATAAGGGCCCGGGTTTTCCCGGAACCGGGGCCGGCCAGGCCCAG
>PWGX01000035.1 GCA_003554615.1 Syntrophomonadaceae bacterium | reverse complement strand
TCCTTATCGGCAAGGGTAATGTCTTCCGGATCGGGCAAATCAGCAATGGCCTGGTTGGCGGCGTCGATTGCATTTTGCAGCTCATCTACTTCCTCACCTTCTATGCTTCCGGAAACAGGAGTGCCAACCTCCATTTCGTCAGGTGAAATGACAATGTTGCTGAAGGTCAGGTTGGTTTCTCCTTCATCAAGAATTTCAAAAGTGACAGTGCCAAATAGGCCTTCTTCATCAGTATCACCGTATGGTGTAGTAGATATAACTTTCAATTTGCCATCTTCTTCTACATAGTTAGATAAAGTTAAGCTTGAAAGCGTATCGGTAAGGAAAGGACCCTCTTCTAAATAGATTGTTACCATTTCGCCTTCAATTTCTTTTTCCTCTATTGCCTGAGGTTCAACTAAAGCAGTGTCAAATGATATAGCAAACTCTATCCCTGTGAGTCCTTCAGCATTTTCAATATAAATTTCAACTGTTACTTCATCGCCAACCTCACCTTTTTCATCGCTGGCACTGAGCTTTACGCCATCGGTGGCGAAAGCAGCCTGAGAAAATAACAGTAACAGCGATACACACATTACCAAGGTAATTAACAGTGTCTTTCTTTTTTTTAGCAATTTCATTAGATTTACACCCCTTTATTATTCAAAGTATCTAAAGCTAAATTAATCAGGTAAAAAGTCTACCCTCCTTTAACTCGGTGATAAGCCAGTGCGATATTCAATTTAGGCTTCATGTTCCCGATTCGAATTGCGTTACTGCTTATACCTAGAAACGGTTCTTGCGTTTTCCTAAAAACAGCAGCCCTGCACCAGTCAACAGAAGGCCGGATACGATGGTAGTGGTTATGGCCCCGGTCGGCGGCAGCGGATCCGGGTCTGGATCCGGGTCTATCACCGGATCTGGATCCGGATCTGGATCCGGATCTGGATCGGGCTCCACAACATCGTCAAGCCTGTCTTCTGCGTCAACTAAGGCCTGGTAACGCCAGCATAGATCAAGGCGGGTAGCGCCGTAATCTTCCATGGCAATATCGGTCAAGCGGCGCGCTTCTTCAATGATTGGCCTGTGTTCTTCGGTGATTTGGGCTGGTGGGGGGATTTTGTCGATGGCGTCCCTGGCAGCCTGAACGGCTTCAGATTTTTCCTTCTGCCATTCCGCTGCTTCGAGCCTGTCGAGATCGGCGAAATCAGCCCTTTCAGCGCCGTAATCTGCCATGGCTGTATCAACCAAAGCACGTGCTTCAGTGATACTTTCTTCAATAACCGGATCTAAATACCGGAAACTTTTCGGGACCCGGCGAATGGCTCGATCGGCGGCCTCAATGGCTGCTTCTTTATCAGCATCTGCTGATGTCAGTTCAACTTCGGATTCATTAGTGGCATAAACTGTCTGGGTTCCAAATGCCAAAACCGTTAAGCCGACCAATAATACGATCAATAGAAATCCGTACCTGGCTAGCTTGCTCATAATTCTTCTCTCCCTTTTAAAAATAAGTTCATGCGCTTTTATCTCTCTCTAAAGAACACTTTCAATGCGCATGCTCCTGCCTGTCTTTTTCGCCCTGCTTCACCTCCATTTTTTTGATCTTGGTATCTAGTTTATAATACACTTAACATAATAAATAAAGACACTTTTTTCTATTTTACCACACTTAGCCTTTAATTTATTCAAGATTTTTATAAAATATCCTTCTTTTTCGTGCTTTTTCGTGTAAAAATTTTTCTAATCTGGTTCTTCTTTAAAATTAGTTTATACCCTAAATCCTAATAAATCAAGCAAAATTGTTATTTTATTTTAAAATTATCAACCTTCCCTTTTCTAAAATTGGCATATGTTACCGATATTAGACGTTATTTACCTGTGTTTCCTAAAATAAGCTTCCAGCCCCCGGAAAAGCGCTTCGGCTGAACCGGCCCGGGCTTCCGGTGTCCGGAGCAATTCCTCTTCCTCTTTATTGGTTAAAAAGGCAAGTTCAACCAGGGCCGAAGGAATTTCTGTTTCCTTTATGACATAGAAGCTCCTGGTTTTTACGCCCCGGTCCCGCAAGCCCAGTTCCGCTATCAGTTCGCGCTGCAGCTGCTGGGCCAGGTATTTGGAAACATCCCGGTTGCTGTTCTGGGAACAGTAAAAGGTTTCTGTTCCGTTGGAGTCGGGGTCGGAATAGGCGTTGGCGTGGATGCTGACAAAAACATCCGCTTTGGAGTCGTTGGTCACTTCCACCCTGACCCGGTTGCTTGTAGACTGGTCGCCTTCACGGGTCATCACCACAATCGCCCCGGCATCTTCAAGCAGCTTTTTTAACCTTTCTCCCACATCAAGGTTAACTTCTTTTTCCAGGAGGCCGGTCAACCCGATCGCACCGCTATCAACCCCGCCGTGGCCCGGATCAACAACCACCTTTTTGCCTTCGAAGGGGTTCTCGGTCAAATCGATGAGCCTGACATAGTCCCCGTGCACCCAGCCTTCCTTATCATTCGGGGTGATCACTTCCAGCCACTTGCCTTCACTGCCGACTACTTCGAGCACGGTCCCCCGGACCAGGCGATCTAAAATGTCATGGTCGGTGCTGGGACCGCTGCGCAGGTGGAGGACAGTGACATCGGATACGTCAACTGCAACGTATTCTGCCTCGGAGAGATCCAGGTCATCATCTTTTTCAGATTCTGATTGATCCGGATCCTTTTCCTCGCTTCTTTTTTCAATTTCAGTATTTATAATCTGGTCCACCAATTTCAAAATATAGAGGTGGTAATTTTGATCCGAAGTCCATTTACCGCTCAGATCATCAACATTGATCACCGTGCCGGCCCATGATTGTTCAGCTACAACCTGGTAGCGGCCGTGGGGCTCACCGATCGGTTCTAAGCCCAGGTAAACGATTATATGGTTGAAATGTGCCCTTACCCCTTCTTTGGGGGTGTCAAATTGTTCATGACCGTCTATATCAGCACCCTTGGCATCTTTTTTCAAGATCCCGGCCCAGTTGTTGTACTCGGGCGGCACACCGTTTGAGTAATGCCCAAAGCCGGTCGAATAAGCGGCCTGGGCGTAAAGTACTTCCGGCCGGATCCCCGTCTTTTCACCGTAAAACCAGTACTCGGGGGCGATATCAATCAGCCGCTGATGGGCGTCATTATTTTTTGCCCACTTCTGGGCTTGCTTCACGGTTGCCCCGGCTGCGCCCACGATGGGGGTCTTGTTCCGGGGCGGATCAAAGTCGGGAGGCGGGTTGTCAGGTTCAGTGGAGGAATCTTCAGGTGTTGTAGTTATGGAATCATACTCCACCCCCCCGTCGTTAAGCCGGGCCAACTTGATCTCGGAAGGGATATCGGCCTTTTTGGCTGAACCGCTCTCGGTGTAATTGTTCAGGTCAAATTTTTCGCCCAGGGCCACGGCTTCTGCAAAACGGTCCAGAACATCCTTATAGTCGATATAACCGTTTATACTGTCTTTAAGGGCGTAAACTTCTTTAGCCGCATAATCATCATAGAGCCCGCCCGGCTCGCCCAGGATTTTAAGGGCGTAAGAATCGAGCAGTTCGTCGTAGGGGTACTTGTAATAGGTGCCGTCATCATCCCGGGCTACAAAACCGGTCACCGCCGCCATTACCGGCGATGCGGACAGGGCCAGGATCGCTACTGCCAGGATTAGGACTATTCCCGTAATTTTATATTTGTTTATCACCGGCACACCTCCGGTAGTCAGGCTTCAGCTTCTTTGATAATCATGTTTACCCGGTTTGCTGTCCCAGCTTTTTTACTGGCCAGGAACAACTTTAATTTTTGCTTCCAGTTCGCTTATTTCTGCTTCTTTGTCGACCAGGCCGTAAAACTGCTTCACTTCTTCAAGGTAGTTTAACTTTTCCTCGCCCAGAAAAACCTGGTAGCGCTCCGGCCGGTCGGTATCTAGACTGACATAAAGCAAATTCTTGCCCTGGGTCAGGATTCCGTCACTTTCAGAGGTGCTCATAATCTCAAGCGTAAAACCGGGGGGCGAGTCATTTTCATCCCCGGTTTCTTCCGGTTCAGGTTCTGGTGCTGGTGCTGTTTCTTCCTGTTCAGGCTCAGGTTCAGGCTCAGGCTCGCCGGTATCTTCAGCAGGAGCAGAACTTGGTTCCGGGTCTGGTTTCGGCTCGGGCTCCGGTTCGGGGGCCTGGCTTGATGCCACTTCCCCGGGCACATATTCCGGATCGCCGTGTTCCCTTAAGGCATAGAGCATATCGGGGGTGGAAATTTCATGTCCGTCGATCATGATGCTCACGGCCTGGAGAAATTCAATGTCTGAAGGGATCTGCTCCATGGTCGAACCTGGGGCGTTGACCAGGATTTTTTCAATTTCGCCTCTGCCTTCCACCGTCACCGCTTCATTCAGTTCAAGAAGGCGGATCGTCACATCGTCGTAGAGGCTGAAAACGTTGTTCAATGCGCCGCCAGCAACAATCAGCTCCTGGAAGCTTGATTCTTCGATCAGATCAAAAAAGCCCGCTTCTGCCGTAACCTCGACCCGGTTAAAGTAGCCTTCCAGCTCTGAAGTGCCCGAAGCTGAAATAACGGCCTGGTTAACCGAGCCCCGGCCAAACAGGTAAGCGGAGCCGTCTAACTGCAGGTTTTCAATATAGATGCCGTCAGGATAGGAAATTTCGGAGTCGCTTGCGGTATTGGCCACGGTAAGGTGGTTCAAAAATTCGCTGTCAATCTCTACATTGGCTTCCCGGACCAGGACCTGGACTGCATCGAATTCGCCAGCCAGTTCCACCTTTTCTTCGGTTTTGACCTGGACGGATTTGACTCCGATGCCGTCTTCGGAGAGGTTTTCCACCAGGCGGGCGCTGGTTTCGAGATCCACACTTTCAGCAACCGTTTCCCCTGAAAATACCAGCCTGACCCTGCCGTCCGGGCGGTTGACTTTGACCTCGTCAAGGATGCAGTCGCGCATGAAAATGGACTTCAAACCGCCGCCCCGGACCAGAACCGACCCGTCGACTGTAACATTTATTAAATCGACATTACCGTCGCCGATATCTTCAGCAAGGTAGAGGTTGCCCATTATGTGGGCATTTTCCAACCTTTCACCGGGAGAATCAATGGTGTAGTCGCCGTCAATAATCTTCATGCCGTCCGCATCGATTTCTTCCACCCTGCTGGCAGTAAACAAACCGCGCATGGAGGAAGCTAATCCGAAGCTGTCGGTAAAGAAAACCACAGCGGAAGCAATAACCAAAATGAGGGCTATTGAGGCAATAATTGGCAACAGGCCAATTTTACGTTTGCGCCTTTCACGGCGCCACGCAGATCTTCCCATTTTTTATACCTTTTCCTCCCTGGTGCTGTGAGTATCTAAAAAACAAGATACCAATTAACCCGTTTCGTCAACCAGGCTGTCTTAGCCATTTTTCAAATGACCTTAGATCCTTGGCTTTGCGTCCCCTGCCTTTCGGCGGGGTTGCCCTTATCGTTCAGGTTAACAAATTATGTCTATGTTGTTAACACAGCACAAATATTTCTAATTTTTCATAATAATATTACCAGCTGTTTGATACTTTGTCAACAATTATTAATATATTTTGTCACAAAAAGTAAATAAATCTATTTCCTGATCTGATCAAAGACACAGAAATAAAAAATATTAATACAAACTAAAGCTCTCCTGCCAGATATCATAAAATTTTTAGAGGGTAAATATAGGGAATACCTGATTTAACGTCGAATAGATTATATAAGCAAGAAAGAAGGAGGAATCGTTAACATGGTTTACTGGGAACAAAAAGGAAGGCGCAATACTGACGACACAGTAAAGGCAACAGTGGAACGGGCCAAGGAACTCGGAATCAAGCACCTGGTGGTGGCTTCAAACACAGGCGCCACCGCGGATAAGTTTATCGGCCAGGGGCTGGAAGTAGTCTGCGTCACCCACCATGTCGGTTGGGCCGGTCCCGGTGAAGATGAAATGGGAGCGGAAAAAAGAAAAGAGCTGCAGGAAAAGGGCGTAAAACTACTTACCACCACCCACTTATTTGCCGGGGTGGACCGGGCCTTGAGGAACAAGTTCGAAGGCGTCTACCCGGCAGAAATAGTCTCTTCCACCCTGCGCATGATGGGCCAGGGTTTAAAGGTGTGCGTGGAGATCAGCGTGATGGCCTTAGATGCCGGGCTGATCCCCTTCGGTGAAGAAATAATTGCTGTAGGGGGCACCGGCAGGGGTGCGGATGCTGCCTGCGTGATCGCCCCGGCCCACTCCAGCCAGTTTTTTGATACTGTTATAAAGGAAGTAATTTGCATGCCGCGGGAGAAATAGGCAAGGCATTTTATGCTCCTTTAATGCCTGGTTAAAAATACTCCTATTATAAACAAGGATAGGAATATAACTGGTAATTATTTTCTGAATAAAACTAATAAACAGAAGGAATCTCTTTCTGATTATAGAATATATTTTAAGTTTTAATGAAGCGCTTATGGCCAGTTAAGGAGCAAGCCATGCCCAGAAAAAAGACCTATCATTATATTATTTATGCCTTTATCCTGGCAGCAATTGGTTTGCTTGCATATAACCAAGTGTCATCCCTTTTTAATAGAACTACGATTGAAGATATCAATACTTTTGAAGCTATAGATAACCCTGAACGAAATACCCCTGAACATCTGATTCCTGAGCAGTTATTAACTGAACAGGACTCAGAGATTATATCAACCCTGGTCAATGATCTCTGGCATCAAAATAAAAAAGCCAGCTACAGAGAATTGCCGGCCAGGTTAGATTTTCCAGCCCAGGCTGTATACATCTCTGCTCGTAGTGAGGGAAGGCGCCTGGGAGAAATATGGGAGACCAGGGGTACAACCCTGGAAGCTCTGGCGTCGGCAATAAAAAATGTGCAAAAAGAATTGAGCCCTGAACAAATTAGCGCTGCAGATGCCCTGGAAATAAACTTTTGTTATGATTTTGAAGAATTTTTCCTGGATCAATCTGAGTCCCGGTTTTCTCTCTTTTCCAATATTCACCGCGGAGTTAAAGGCTTTGAAATAGGACATGCAAATCAACCTCCAGGCCGCTATGCGCCAACATATATAGTGGCAAGCAACAGAAGTAATGAACGTTTGGTTGAACTTTACAGAGAAAAACATGAAATTAGCGAAGAAGATTTTACCCAAAATGCCCGGGTCTTTGCATTCCAAGCAGAGCAAGTCCTGGTTAGCCTTGGTGATAATCCTCGAGCTGTATTGATGGAACGGGGCAATACTTTTGTTGACCCGGAAGCAATCTCCCGGGATTCGGTTTATGAAATGGCAGGCCTGGCCGGAGGCTGGTTATATAATAACGTCCATCAAGACGGACGGATGACCTATAAATACTGGCCAAGTTCCGCATCTGAATCAACCGCCAACAATATGATCAGGCAGTGGATGGCTACAACAGCGTTAATAAGATACGGCAAGGCTAAAGACAACCCCGGAATCATCAGTCTGGCAGAAAAAAATATTGATTACAATATCCGTAATTTTTACCATGAACAAGACGGGTACGGCCTAATTGACTGTCGGGATCAGGTGAAATTAGGAGCATTGGCCCTGGCCGGACTGGCTATCTTAGAACATCCAGAACGTCAAAAGTGGGCTGAACAGGAAAAAGCTTTGCAAAAAACAATCGATTCTTTATGGAATGAAGACGGCTCATTGACCAGCTTCTATATTCCTGAAGGAGACATGCGTTTCCAGAACTTTTACCCCGGAGAAGCCCTTTTATACTGGGCTTTTTTGTATCAAGACGAACCGGAT
>PWGX01000023.1 GCA_003554615.1 Syntrophomonadaceae bacterium | reverse complement strand
TTTAAAGGTTTTAATCAGTTTTTTCTATCTGCTCATCCCAATATTCATTGGCCTGGGCCATATATTCTTCGTCATTCATCAGGGGCATATGGATTTTTTCCACTGTTTCCTTGCTTATCTCCCCGTTTGCAACCATCTCCCGGCCGGCTGTCGTTAAAGCAGCGCGGAATTTTTCGATTTTATCAAACAGGGCGGGGTCATCATCTTCTTCGGGCTGCAGGGCCTCCCCGCAGTCCCTGTAAATTTCAAGCACCATGTTCTGCATCCCAATATAGGGCCTGAGCAAATCAAAATTGTGTTCTCCCGGGAACCCGGCATTGGCGATAAAAAACTGGCGGGGCATATGCCGGACCCTGCCTTCATGATAGAAACCTCCGTCTTTGCTGCGTTCGATGTGGGGCATGGATAAAGGCAAAAAGCGGTCCGTAAAATTCTTAAGCACTGCAGTCATCAACATCCCGTATACAGGGGTGGCCAAACCGACATAATCAGACTCCAGGAACAGCTCTATAAGTTCTTCCATATCGTCTTTGATTGCACACTTACCGGGAGTTTTTTCCCAGCATGTAAAACAGCCCAGGCAGTGTTTGATATCTTTTTCAATCAAAAACACCTCTTCTGTCTCCGCACCGGCCTCCTTTGCCCCTTCCAGTAAGGGCTCGACAATATGGTGGCTGTTGCTTCTTTTACCTCTCGGGCTTCCATTAAATACTGTCACTTTCATCTTAAGTCCAATCCTTTCGCTACAATATATTACATAACTTCACTTATTTTAGCATAAAACCTGGAATTAAAAATTTCTTTTTGCGGTCAAAGGAAAGAAAAATATGGGCAAAATTAAATACGGCCTTCAAGCAGTATCTGTGTCATACCTTTATAATAATTGCCTGACTGGTATAATGTATTATGGTGTAGATGTAACCTCCCGGATTATAAGAAAAAGGCGGCCTTAAATATGACTAGAACTATAATCATCTTGGCGGCATTACTGCTGATAACCGGGGCAGGCTCATTTTGTTTTGCTTCAGCGGAAGAGCTTGATACGGATGCGGTAGATGCCTATATTGAAAGTGAGATGCGTATTTCCCGCATACCGGGACTGGCCCTGGGGATCATCCAGGACGGCCAAATCGCCTACCTGCAGGGATATGGAAGCGCAGACAGCGAAAGAGAAGTTACCCCAGAAACTCCCTTCATAATTGGCTCTTTGAGCAAATCTTTTACTGCCGTGGCCGTTAAGCAGTTAGTTGAGACCGGGAAGCTTGACCTCGATGCACCGGTGCGGGACTATTTGCCCTGGTTCACTATGTCCGGTGATTACAACCCGGGCGATATAACCGTGCGTCACCTCCTGGTGCAGACCAGCGGCATTCCTAATTTGGCCGGGGTTACCAGCCTGGCCGAAGGCAGCACCAAAAGCCTGGAGGAAGAAGTCAGGGGTTTAAGTAAAACCTCCCTGGAACACAGGCCGGGTGAAGCCTATATCTATTCCAACGCCAACTACCTTATTCTGGGCCTGCTAATTGAAAAGGTAACCGAGCAGGATTACTTAGAATATGTCCGCTCCAATATATTTGAACCCCTTCATATGGAAAATAGTTACCTGTCCAAACAAAAAGGCGAAGCCGGAGGAATGGCTTCCGGGCATGTCCGCTGGTTCGGGGCTACCAGGGAATCAGATGTCCAGTACCTGGACAACTCTCTGGCCGCCGGGTTTATTATATCCAGCTCCGAAGATATGTGCCGCTACCTGCTAATGTACTTAAACCAGGGCATCTACAAGGGGTCAAAGGTTCTTTCAGAAGAAAGCATCGAGGCAATGTTCAAACCTGGCATGGCCGGAGATCACGGCGATGGTTATGCCTTGGGCCTTTTAAAAAGAATAGAAAATGAAACTGTGATCATGAACCATGATGGCTCCACGCAGGGTTTCAATGCCGCAATGGCCTTTTCGCCTGAAGAGCAGTGGGGAGTTGTGGTTCTTACCAACACCAGCGGCCAGTTAGAAATACCAGCCGGCGCTATTACCATGGGTGTGGCCGAGTTCTTGATGGGAAATGAGCCAGAAGGCAGTTCCGGGGTAACACTTTTTATATACCTGGCCCTGCTTTTAATAATCATGGTCCTGCTGGTTTTAGTGATCAGGTCTATATTAATCCTTCCGCATAAATGGGGAGAAAAAATCAGGACACATCGGCCCCGGGGGATCTCCAGCCTGGTTAGGAGGGTAATCCTGCCGATACTGCTGGAATTGCTCGTTCCTTTCCTGCTTTTATATTACATTCCTGCCGGTGCGGGTTTCTCGGTCTGGAAGCTTCTGGCCCTGTTTCACCCTGACCTGGTTTACGGGATCATTCTGCTGTCTTTGCTGATGGTGGCTAAAGCTTTACGGCGCGGCTTCCTGGCTGTAAAAATATTGTCTGTCCCGGAGCAAGCCTGAGCAACAAAAAATAAAAGATCACATTAAAACAATCCAAAAGGCTTTCGCCTTATTCTATTATACTCCAGGTTAGGCGGGAGCCTTTCAGTTAGGGATATTATATTGCCTGCCGGCTTACATTGTGAGTTTGTTCCTTATCCTACCAATGGTATTTGAAAAAGTTGGCCTCCTGTTCGTACGGCTTAACCAGTTCCTCCAGACGCTTGATTTCATCATCCGGCAGCTTCTCAAAATCAGCGGCAATCCGGGCATTTTCATCCACTTCTGACTGATTTGAAATACCGACGATGGCTGTACTGATCGGGAAAGAAAAAACATAATCCAGGGCTTGCTTCATATTCTGGAGGCCGCTTTCCTGGAAAATTCGTCCCCTGGCAGTTACTTTCATCGCTATAATACCCATTTCTTTATTTACAGCTTCCTGGAGCAGATTTTCTTTAAAAGAATCATAGTGTACATCACCGGCATTAAAGCTCATTAACAGGCAATCAAAGGGGTATTCGTTGATGCCCTGCAGCAGGACATCTGGATTCTTGTGGCCGGTTATCCCGGTATAGCGAATTACCTTTTCGTCTTTAAGCTTTTCCAGGGCTTTAATAGCCCCATCAGCTGCAAATATGCCTTCCAGATCTGTTGCAGTCCGGACATTGTGGAGTTGATAAAGATCGAGATGATCAGTGCGCAGGCGTTTCAAACTTTGTTCAATCAGGCGCATAGTACCATCATAGCTGCGGTCGCCGGTTTTGGTGGCTAAGAATACCTCGTTACGGCGGTACTCCATTACCCGGCCAATATTGCTCTCACTGCCGCCTCCGCCGTATGTCGGGGCGGTATCAATATAGTTGACCCCTTTATCGATAGCCCGGTTGATGATCGCTTCGGCTTCATCCGCCTGGCCTGACTGCTCCACAGTCGCTTCACCACCCAGACTGAAAAGAGAAACTGCATATCCGGTTTTGCCCAGTGTCCTGCGTGGAATCATTTCATCTTCCTCCTCCGGTTTGGCTTCTTCCTTATCGTCTTTCTTTTTCTCCTCTTCTTCCGTTCTCTCTTCTCCCACTTCAATATCATGTTCCTCAACTTCTCCAGGAGCAACTTCTTCCTCGTCATTAAGTAAGCGATAAGCTAGGCCGCCCAAGCCCACAAACACTAAAATTGCGGCCAACCAGCCTAACAGCTTCTTTATGAAAATCCGGCGTTTCATGATATAACCCTCCCGGTTACCTTACAGCTTTTTTTTAATAATATCATTAACTAACTTTTTTATCACGCCCTTAACTTTACAATAAACCGCTGCTTAATTAACCTGGCTAAAAAGATATTGTATAAAGATCTTGTCTGGAAGAGACATGATCAATTTGGTTTCGGTGTTACCCGGTTATTCTCTTCTTAAATGTTACAGCCTCGTTTTGAACGATCCCTCGTAACAGCCGGCCCAGAATATCCGAACCGGTAATCACTTTTTTCTGTTTTCCCCAGAGCAGCACTATGTCTTCATCAATTACATCGTCTTCACCATGCCGGGGGTTGACTTTAAGTCGGGGAATTACATTACCGAGAGGAGTATTCTCATCCCTGATAATAATTGGACGGTGACAGTGCCAGTATGGGTTAAAGCGGGCCATGTCGAACAGAGCATTGCGAATAAATTTATCGGAGTTTAAAACCATCCTGGGTTCGCCGGTAGGATCCAGCAGGACAATCCACTTTTTGCCGGAAGACTCCACCTGTCTCAGGAACTCATCTTCAGGACTTGACCTGATTTTTGGAAAGACAGGCCGGTTCTCTTCAAAATCCAGGGTAATAATACTATCCGGATCTATGACCTCTCCTTCGTCAGCCAGGGGAAGATCGTCAAGGGCCAGGAAGTTAAGCGCTCCCCTCCCTTCCATCCTCTCTATATCGGTATCAAGCGAATCCATATGCAGGGTGATTAACTCCCGCAGATCTTTTTCCTTGAAATAGGGGATAGCTTCCTTGCCCAGCCACCGATCTAAAATTAGGGCCGTCGGTTTGGCAACAGGATAAAGCAGCAGCTGGTAAAAACGGAGCAGCGGTGAAAGTAATGAACCCACCTTCAAAGCATGCCGGGAAAAGTAAGCCTGAGGAATTATTTCACCTAAAATGGTAATAATCACTGTAGAAAAGAGAAAAGCCATTACGCCGGTTAGGACAGAACCGGAGAGCAGGGCCAGGAGCACATTTACTGCCACATTGGCCCAGAGGATAGTCACCAGCAGGAAATTGGAGTCTTCTCTTAAGGCCAGGACTCGCTGGGCATGGCGATCATTATTTGCTGCTTCCATTTCCAGCCGCAGCTTACTCACGCTGAAAAATGCCAGATTCAACCCGGATAACATTGCCGACTGGGACAAACAAAGAACAATTCCAAGCCAAACAACCATAATCATAGCTGTTATTTCACCCGTTTCTTGTTCCTTTTAAGTATACCGGCAGTAAACCGCATCAAACAGTAGGTAATAGGATTTACTAATATCAATTAGATATAAATCGCGTGTTTCTAACATTCAACTGAAAGGTCTTATTTCCTTTTCCTAATATTTACAAGCAGTCTTTTAAAACAGCGTCACCAGGTCTGTTTTATTCCGGGCCAGCCATCAGCGGAAGCCAGCTGAGTTTGGACCAATTTGGTAAAAGAATAACCGCTATGATATAGTATCTTATGAAATCCGCCGGAGAGGCTTTCGTTATATTGATTATGGAAAAAGGTCGTACAAAAATGCTTCTTGCAAAAAAAAGAATTAAAAACTATTATCCCGCTTTAAGCTGGCTGGTTTTATTTTTTGGCTTTGTCCTGGTCGTGCTGCACAGGTTTGTCACCGCCGGGCTGCAGGATATTTTTACCGAAACTTTCGCCATCAGCAGCGCCGGTTTTGCCCTGCTTTCATCATCATATTTTTATCTCTATCCCCTGATGCAGGTTCCGGCGGGAATGGCAATTGATCTGTTTGGCCCGAGGAAGATAACCACTTTTTCGTTTTTAATCATGACTATTGGCACCATCTTTTTTGCAGCCGCCACAACTTTCGGCCAGCTCTTCTGGGGAAGGATGATGATCAGTTTTGGCGCCGCTTTTATATGGGGCTCTTTATTAAAAGTACAGGGAATTCATTTTTCGGGCCGGATTTTTGCCTTTTTAGCCGGCTTCGGTGCTGTTGCCGCCAGCTTTGGAGTTATATTGGCCGGGTCCCCTTTTATGGCCGGGGTCACCCGTCTGGGTTGGCGGGAAATGATATACCTGCTGGCAATCTGTTCATTTCTTTTACTGCTGGGCAACCTCATTTTTACCAGGGATCCTGTTAACAGGGTGGGCAGCAACAGGCCAACCCCCAATCAGTTTAAACCCAGCAACAGGAAAAACAAAACCGACCTTGCCGGGACCGTCACAGTTCTAAAGCAAAAATCGGGCTGGCTGTTATTTTTATGCCACTTCGGCATCTACGGCCCCTATGCAGCATTTATCGGCATCTGGAGCTATCCTTTCCTGGTAGGGGAAGCAGGTTACACGGTCAGCCAGGCTTCTTTTTTCATTACTTTTCTCGGAATAAGCTACATGCTTGGAGGGCCTTTGTTGGGCCACCTGTCGGACCGGATGGGTGAAAGAAGAAGGCCGGTCCTGTTAATATCCTGCGTTTTCCTTGCTATGTTTACCGCTGCTTTCCTGTTTTTACCCTATCTTAATGGCAAAGCCGGGATTTTACTCTACCCGGTTCTTTTTGTAATTGGGTTTTTTACACCCAGCCTTATCCTGACCATGGTTTTATCCAGGGAGCTGCAGAACCCTAAATATTCAGGAGTGGCGGTCGGTATTGCAAACAGCGGTGGTTTTGTAGGAGCCGCAATAGCTCAGCTCGTAGTCGGACTGATCCTGGAAAAGGGCTGGCAGGGCCAGTATGTTAACGGTATTATGAGCTACCCCTGGCCGGTTTACCAGCAGGTTATTTTATTTTCCACCCTGCTAATCACCCTGGCTTTCCTCTCAGCTTACCTGGTTGAAGAAAAGAAAGCCTGAATTTTAAAGGAAAGCATAAACAATAAAACGAAATATATAAATAAGGAGCGCTGATCAAGTTGAAAAAATATGGTTTTAACCTGCCCACCCGGATCGAGTTCAAAACGGGGCTATTGAAAAAGAGCGGGGAGATCGCAAGAGAAATAACAGCCGGCAGAAAAGCATTTGTTGTGACTGATCCCGGGGTTAAGAAAGCCGGGATTGCAGAGCAGGTTGTATCTTCCCTGGCTGAAGTAAACTTTGAATGTTTCATATTTGAAAAAGTCAGGCCCAACCCGAAAGATACAGACTGTGAGGCCGGGGGAGCAGAAGCGCGCCGTTTCAATGCCGATATCATTGTTGCAGTAGGCGGGGGTTCGGTCATAGATTCAGCCAAGGCAATTGCCCTTTTGCAGGTTTATGGAGGGACGCTTGCCTCCTATGAAGGAGAAGGCACTGTTCCCGGAGCTGTAACACCTCTGGTTTGTGTACCAACCACAGCGGGAACCGGCTCAGAAGTAACCCGGTCTGCAGTTATCACCGACACGAAAAGAAAATTTAAAATGTCGGTAAAAGATGTAATGCTTGCCCCCAGGCTGGCCCTGGCAGATCCTGAAACCACCTATTCTCTGCCTACCGGGCTGACAGCTTCCACGGGCATGGACGCCCTGGTTCACGCCATCGAAGCTTACACCTGCCGGGAAGCCAACCCTTTTTCAGATGCTTTGGCCCTTGCCGCAATTGAAAGAATCTATCCCGCCCTGCCTGCTGTTGTAAGAGACGGCAGCAACAAGCAGGCCCGTGATGATATGATGATCGGTTCAGTCATGGCCGGGATCGCTTTTTCTCACTCCGATGTAGGAGCCGTCCACTGCCTGGCAGAAGCTATTGGCAGTCTTTATGACACCCCGCACGGCACAGCCAACTCAGTTTTTTTGCCGGCGGTAACAGCATTTAACGCCGAAGCCGACCCCCGGCGCCATGCCCGTATCGCCATGGCCTGCGGCCTGGACACAGGTCAACTAAAAGCAGAAGAAGCATCCCGGCTCCTGGTAGACAAGCTGGCTGAATTATCTTTTGGTGTCGGCATTCCCAGGTTTAGCAACCTTGAAGGGGTGGATCCAAAAGATTTCGAGTACCTGGCCGAAATATCGAAAATAAACGGTTCCACGCCAAGCAACTGCCGCTCAATTAGTAAGAAGGATTATTACAAGATCCTGCAGGATTGTTATAAAAGCTGATATGAATCAGTGCTGTCAATGGAATGTTTATGGTAGTGACCATGATGCAGGAATGCGCAGGGCGGGAAAATCAAGGTCAAATATAACCGGAGGGGCTCCTCCTTCAACCAGGACCAGGTAAGCAATAACTACAAACGCTATACCAATATATTTAAGGAGTTGTTTATTGTCCTCAGAAAGGTATTGCCTTAAAAAATTATGGAACATTTTTATTTCTCCCTTACAGCACCTGCTCCCGGTAAAAAAGTTGATCCGGTGCAGGCTGGCAAGTCAAATGCCTTTCTGTTTAAATCATAGTGGCATATAGCTGCCATGTCAATTATCCTTGATAATACCATGATGGAGGCAATCCTTAGCAATGACCCCTGAATGGAAAAATGACAGTGAGCTTTACGGCTCTTTTGCTGAAATCTATGACCGAATTATGTGCTCGGTTGACTATGATGGATGGGCCGATTATGTTGAGGATCTGCTAAATAAGAATAGCAAAGAACCCCTGGAAGTGGTTGACCTGGCCTGCGGCACAGGCAGTTCAACATTG
>PWGX01000025.1 GCA_003554615.1 Syntrophomonadaceae bacterium | reverse complement strand
TTCATTTCCTCCAAAAGGCTGTAAAAAGCGGCATCTGCCCTGTCTTCAACCTTTTGGAGCTCCCGCATATACTTGTTAACCAACTGGAGCTGAAATAACGGCCCCCCGCCCTGTTCGTATTCCTTTAAAGCAGCGTCAAACAGGGCTTCCAGTTCAGCGGCCACCTTATCTTCCAGCGCCTCAAATTTGGGCTCATATTTATTGACGATGTTTTCCAGGGTTACTGTTTCAGAACCGGTATCCCCTCTTGAGCCAGGTTTGTCCTCTTCACCGTTTGCTTCTGGTTCCTCTTCGAGGTCTGCAGTTTCGTCTGCGCTTTCTACTGTTTCATCTTTGCTTCCACCGGTTAAAGAAGCTCCGCTTAAAGTAATAACAAGCGCTATAATAATCAGCGCCACCGGGCCCCCGACAAGCCATTTTTTCCAGGCCGGTCTTCCGGCTCTTTCAGATTGCTCCTGGTTTTCCTGCCCGAGGCCTGCTTCTTTTAAACTCTCTACATCAAGAAGCGACTGGCAGTGTCTGCATTTGAGGGCTCCAGCTTCAATTTCTTCCCTGCAGAACGGGCATTCTCTGAGTTCCATTTTGCCGGTTGTCCTTTCTTCCAATAAGTGATTCTATATAATCAGATCCATAAACGGCAGTCAACCACGTTTTTTATCCTGATTATAAAATACCATAAAACCGGTCCGTCCGTGACATGTTTTTTGGACAAACTTCAGGACAAAAAGCCTTGCAACTATCAGAGCAAGAGTTTGTAATGTTTCTGTAACATAAAGATTGTACAATATGGATTGAGCTAATTTTCCTTTTCATATTTTTCTTCCGGTGCCATTGGTTTTGGGTTTCAATGCAAATGCCCGGATAATACAGGTTTGTTTATGTATGCTGTAAACCATGACGAGGTGGATAAAACTTATCCAAAAGAAACTGCCAAAAGCTATGACACCTGAGAAACAGGAACGCTGTTTTACAATTTTGGTCATCCCCCATTCTGAAGAAGCTACTTTCAGTCTGCGGATTCCACTTTTTGCTGTCAAATTTGCGGTAATCATTGCAGTCCTTATTATCTCAGGCTTCGGTTTCCTTGGCTATTCGTACCTTATGGTTTCAGCCGAAGCAGATCAAGTGGAGGAGTTGCGGCAAATAAACCGGGCCCAGAAGGAAGAAATAGATGCTTTGGCCATAGAAACTGAAAAGGCAATGAACCAGATCAACGAACTGGACCAGTTAATTGAAGAGGTAACTGAAAAAATAGATAATGTGGAAATCTTGGAAGACATAGAAAGCCTCCAGGCTAAAATCAAGAAAAACAGGACAGAACCGCTTTTTTCAGGATCACCGAACCCGCATAATGAATCAACCGCCGCCGTTTATTTCAACGGTCCAGTTCCTCAGCCTCACACTTACAGCCTTGATCCCCGGGAAACGCAAGCCAGACTGACAGGGTTTACACCTCTATATGAAAGTTCTGCGAATTCGAACATGGTCCTCGGCCGGGCCGTAGACAATATCGCCACCATGCAAAGTGTTATCCCTGAACAACTGGATACCCTGGATGAAGTTGAAAATTATATCGGGAAAATCGAAGCCAAGCTGGAACAGATGGAAGCCAAACCGTCATTGTGGCCGGCCAGGGGCCGCATCACCTCCGGGTTTGGCACAAGAAGCATTCCTTACAGCGGCGGGTACCAGTTTCATACCGGGGTTGACATCGCCGGTTCGCACGGCTCTTACATCAGGACGGCAGCCAGCGGTAAAGTTACCTTCTCCGGCTACAGGGGCAGTTTAGGCAACCTTATTATAATTGATCACGGTTACGGTTATGAAACCTATTATGCACACCTGTCCGGTTTTACCGTCAACAAGGGCGACGAGGTGGAAAAAGGTCAGGCCATTGGCTACATGGGCGCTTCCGGTCGCACCACGGGAACCCATCTGCACTACGAAGTTCACTACAAGGGATCCCCGGTTAATCCAGTTCGCTACATGGAGGAACACTGAGCAGATACCAGTTAAAGTTAATCAATCTATAAGACCCAAAAACAGCAAACGGCATGCATAGGCAGTAATTCTTACCCGTTAATCCTTAAAAAAGTTTTTAACAAAAAGTAAATAAACCCCGACAAACGTTAACAAAACAATAGCAATGAATATGATGGCGTTAATATACATCCCGATATCGATCATTAGCTTCACTCCTCTTTGCTAAAACCTTCGTCATATTTTTCAGAATTCCTTGTAAATATTTTGTTTTTCCGGTAAAGTCTTTGCATGGAGGGTGCTTTGACCAATGAATGATGGGAAGCTGGCACCTGGATCTGGGATAAAAATCCCAACATTACTCCATGGTGAAATTAGGACTTAAGTGAAAACCACTTTACAGAAAGCCCCTGACCTAGCAACATAAATTTATCAATCAGCGGCTTTAAGCGATCCTTCTTCTTTCATAGCCCTGAGTGATTCATTAAAAGCCCGTAGAGTCTTATTAAGGTCCTCTTCTTTGTGCAGGGCGGAAAAGATAAAGACGGAACCGATCAGGTTGGCTACGCCGCGCTGAAGCAGGTGCAGTAAAAGGCGATTGAAGACCGGCTGCATATTTGGATCGGTTAGCCTGGCCAAATCCTTTACCGGTGGCATGGTGTCGTCAGCAGGCTCAAAATCAACCGGGCCCAGGTACAAATAGGCAATGGAAGATTTGCCGTAAAAGGCTCCGCTTACCCCCTGGTCTTTGAGGATTTTATTTCCTTCACGGCGCAGCGTGGCAGCAGCGTCCGCCGCTTTTTGCTGGGGTTCCCCCGTTTTTAAAAGTCTGCAGGCTGCGATTCCGGCCGCCGCGGTAAGGGGGTTGGCATTCCAGGTCCCGCCGTGCATGACCTGCCAGCCGGGAACACCGCCCGGCCTCAAGGGTTCAAATAATTCAGGCCTGCCTACCAGGGCGCCGGCGCTCAAACCTCCGCCAATACATTTGCCCAGGGAAGTCAAATCAGGCTTTACACCGATTACAGACTGCCATCCACCGGGGGCCGCCCTGAAACCGGTCACCACCTCATCGAGGACCCAGAGAGTGCCGTGTTTACGGGCCAGGTCGGGGATCTGCCTGACAAAATCGGGATCTATCGGTGTTCTCCCACCCAGGAAAGCCCCTCCACCTTCTGTAAAAAGGACGGCATATTCCTCTTTGGCCAGTTCCTCTTCAAGCCTTTTAGGATCATTTTGCGGTATGACTACGACATGATCATGGTTAACGCCCGATTCCGCGGGGGAAGCCAGTTCGTCCGACCAGCCGTGATAATGCTTTTCAAAACGAAGGATTTTAGTTCTTCCGGTGAAAACCCGGGCCAGCCTGACAGCCATCATGTTAGCTTCATTGCCACAGGGGAAAAATAATACTCTTTCAGCACCGGGCACCATTTCCTGCACCAGATCCGCCCATTCCACTTCCAGGGTGTGGTTTTCCCCGTAGAGGACACCTTTGGCGACCTGTTCCTGCACTGCCTCGACCACATCTCGATGATTATGTCCCAGAAGCAGGGCCCCGTGCCCAAGGACGTAATCTATGTATTCATTACCGTCCAAATCCCATTTCTTGACCCCGTCGGCATGGGCAATATACGGGCGGTAGGGGTCGAGGATACGTGCAAAGTGGGTGGCGCCATTTGAAGCAAAAACTTTCTGGGCTCTTTTATGCCAGGCTGCCGACTGCGGGCGTTCCTCCCTGTATATTTGATCAAACTTATTATTTACTCTCATTCTCTTCACCTCGTTTAAGTACGGATCAACCGGAACTCCGGTTAAGAGTGATCTGGATTGACCCTGGGGCCGGCACAGCTGTACACGATGTCTTCTTCCAGGATGCCTGGATAAGGCCTTTTCTTTTTCACCTGCTTTTGAACCGGCTCAGTTTTCACCTTCTTCCCGGCATCAGTTTCAGCCGGCACATCAGGTCTACGGTTTTTGGGGTTTGACATCTACCTGAAACCTCCCGGATCTTTGGATATAAGGTTTATTCAAGGCCTGCAGGTGGATCCCCTGCAGAAAACAAAAAGGCCTGCTGATTAGTTTTATCACAAGTCTGGCATTTAGCCCTTTAAAAGTATTATTTTAAATTTAATCACAAATACGATACATCTTCTACAACCAACAAAAAAACAGGCATCTTGGTATCCCTGCCAGTTTAAGTATTCTCGATATTGCCCCTGCATAAAGAGCTTTTTGAACTTACCGTGAGCATAGATGGTCCTCGAGCCGGGCTGTAAAAACCGGCCCATATTTCAGTAACCCTATTTACTAAACTCTTCCCCTGCGAATACTTTCTCCATATTCAGGAGGCAGTTCCAGCGCTTCAACCAGCTCGAGATAGGCCTTGGTCAACCGATCTTTTTCCTGCCCTTCGGCCATTACACTGATGTAGCTTTCCAGCTTGACTAGTTTGCGCAGAGCCCGATCTGTCAGTTTGCTTTCTTCTTCAGTCATTTCCCCCACCTCCTTGCCCTCATTTTATAACTTCCAGGACCTTAAATCAATTATTTGAGCGGAATACTCTACGATCAACCAACCTTATCGCCATAAAGTTCTTCAAAATAGTGACAGGCAGCAACGTGTCCCTCCTTCATATCTCCAGTTAACCTCAACTCGGGTTCTTCTGCCCTGCAGAGATCCTGCACGTAAGAGCAGCGGGTATGGAACCTGCAGCCCACTGGAGGATTGATGGAAGAAGGCACGTCGCCGGTGAGCACAATCCTTTCCCTTTTTTGGCTGGGTTTAAGGACCGGTATAGCCGATAACAGGGCCCGGGTATAGGGGTGCCGGGATTTTTCAAACAGCGATTTTTTGTCGGCTACTTCCATGATCCGCCCCAGGTACATCACGATTACCCGGTCAGAAATATGGCGGACCACACCCAGGTCATGGGAAATAAAGAGATAGGTCAATTGAAATTCTTTCTGGAGCCTTTTTAACAGGTTTAAAATCTGGGCCCTGATCGAAACGTCAAGGGCCGAGACAGCTTCATCGCAGACAATCAGCTTCGGGTTAAGCGACAGGGCCCTGGCAATGCCTATTCTCTGCCTCTGCCCGCCGCTGAACTCGTGGGGATAGCGATCAGCCTGGTGCTCTTTTAGTCCCACGGTATCAAGCAGCTCCAGGGCCCTTTCCCGGCGCTGCCGCCGGGGCACTATATTCTGGATCAGGAGCGCTTCTTCCAGGACTTGGACTACAGTCTGGCGGGGGTTAATGGAGGCAAAAGGGTCCTGGAATATGATCTGCAGATCCTTGCGAAGGGTGCGCAGTTCCTGTTTATTGAGCGAGTTCATGTTGAGGTCTTCATAATATACTTCGCCGCCAGTCGGCTTTTCCAGGCGCAGGATGGCCCGGCCGGCAGTAGATTTGCCGCAGCCGGATTCGCCGACCAGGCTGACTGTTTCTCCCTCAAAAACGGAAAAGGAAATCCCGTCGACAGCCTTAACATGGTTGACCGTACGGCCCAGGAAACCGCCTTTGATCGGAAAATAGAGTTTGAGATCTTCAACTCTTAACAGTTCTTTTTTAGACATAGTGCGCCACCTCTTTGGTGCCTTTCCAACCATCGGAGTAAATCCAGCACCGCACCATCCTGCCCGGACCCAAAGGTGTTAGCTCCGGGTTTTGCTGTAAACAAATCTCTTCAGCATAGCGGCAGCGAGGAGAAAACCGGCAGCCAGGCGGCATATCGGCAAGACTGGGCACCGAACCATCAATGGCCTCCAGCTCTTCCTTTTCCAGGTCGTGGCGGGGGAGGGAATTGAACAACCCTGCAGTATAGGGATGCTTGGGATTTTCAAACAGCTCTTCAGTGTCGGCCTCCTCAACTATAATTCCGCAGTACATCACGGCCACCCGGCAGCAGGTTTCAGCAACAATGCCCAGGTCGTGGGTTATAGTGATCACCGACATGCCCAGTTTCGCCTGCAGTTCCCTGATCAGTTCCAGGATCTGGGCCTGGACAGTTACATCGAGGGCCGTGGTCGGCTCGTCTGCTATCAGCAAATCGGGCCGGCAGGCCAAAGCCATGGCAATCATCACCCTCTGCCTCATGCCGCCGGATAGTTCATAGGGGTACTGGTGCAGCCTTTTTTCTGGCGAGGCAATGCCAACCAGTTTCAGCATTTCGAGGGATTTTTTATAAGCTTCTTTTTTACCCATATTCTGATGGATCCTGTAAGACTCGCTGATCTGTTCCCCGATCGTGTAAACCGGGTTTAATGAGGTCATCGGTTCCTGGAAAATCATCGATATATTGTTGCCCCTGATATAACGCATTTCTTTTTCGCTTTTTTGAAGAAGATCTTCGTGGTTAAAAATAATTTCTCCGCCGACAATTTTACCCGGCTGATCCAGCAGCTGCAGTATAGACAGGGCCATAACGCTTTTTCCACAGCCCGACTCGCCGACTACTCCCAGGGTGCCGCCCTTTGGCACATCAAGGGTAACCCCGTCCACCGCCTTGACTTCTCCAGCATCGGTGAAAAAGGAGGTCCGGAGATCTTTAATCTGAAGGATAGGTTCCACCGAACTCAAATCGTTACACCTCTTTAATCCAAATAGTTAATTAAGCTCAATCCTCTTGTTCAGGTACCGGTATGATATATCAACAACCAAATTGACCCCGACAAAAATCAAGGCAAAAATCAGAACGATGCCCTGGACAAGCGGAAAATCGCGGGCCCGGATTGCATCGATGGCCAGCCTGCCCATTCCGTTGACGGCAAATACAGTTTCCGCCAGGACCGTGCCGGATAGGAGCATCCCCATTTCGATCCCAACGACCGTCACGACCGGGATCAGGGCATTTTTTAAACCGTGCTTGTAGATAACCATCCTTTCTTTCAAGCCCTTAGCCCTGGCAGTGCGGATGTAGTCCTGGTTGATTACATCGAGCATGCTGGACCGGGTCATCCTGGCGATAATGGCCGCCCCGCCGGTGCCTAAGGTAATAACAGGCAGGATGGCCTGCTGCCAGGTCCCCCACCCCGAGGGCGGAAGCAAAGCCAGGTCAATGGACACTAACTTTATCAACATCAAACCCAGCCAGAAATTGGGCATGGAAAAACCGAACAGGGCCGTCAGCATCAGGGTGGCATCGAGAATCCCGTAGCGGCGGACTGCTGAAACCACGCCGGCTATCAAACCGAGAATGATGCTTAAAATCATGCTGTATAGGGCCAACCGGATCGTAATCATGATCCGGGGCTGGATCTCTTCCACCACCGAACGGCTGCTGCGGACAGACTGGCCCAGGTCGCCCTGGAGCAAATTGCCCATATAGCGGCCGTACTGGACGTGGAGAGGATCGTTTAAACCAAGCCTTTCCCGCATCGCTTCTACCGTTGCTTCCGGGGCTGCTTCCCCGGCCATAATCTGGGCCGGATCGCCCGGAATCAGATGGATCAATGAAAAAACCAGCAGGGTAACGCCGAGGATAACCGGGATGGTCTGGAAAAACCTTCTAACAATGAACTGCAGCAAATAAAGGCACTCCTTTACTAAGCTTTCGTCCGGGGATCTAAAGCGTCCCTTAAACCGTCGCCGAACAGATTAAAAGCGAGCACCACCGTTACAATGGCCAGCCCTGGAAAGAGGGCCACGTGAGGATGGTCGAACATATACCGGCGGCCCTGGCTTAACATGGCCCCCCATTCAGGAGTAGGTGGCTGGGCTCCAAGCCCCAGGAAAGAAAGCCCGCTGGCGATCAGGATGGCAATGGCGATCCTAATCGTGGCCTGAACTATAATCGGTGAAACAATGTTGGGCAGGACATGTAAAAAGATGATCCGCAGGTCGCTTGCCCCCAGGGCGCGGACCGCCTCAATATATTCAAGTTTACTGACAGCCATGGTGGTTCCCCTGACTATCCTGGCAAAACCGGGAATGGAAAAAATGCCTACGGCGATAATAACGTTGTTGATACTTCCTCCCAGCACGCTGACCAGGGCAATGGCCAGCAATATGCCCGGAAAAGCCAGCAGCACATCTACAATTCGCATAATGACCGTGTCGAGGAGTTTGCCATAGTAACCGGATAAAATGCCCATGGGCACCCCGATTACCCCCCCGACCAAAACCGAGAGAAAACCAATGTAGAGGGTGATCGACATCCCGTGGATAAGGCGGGTAAAAATATCCCGCCCGTTGTGGTCGGTGCCAAACCAGAACTCACTTGAAGGGGAAAGCAGTTTGGTGGAATAGTCAACTCTGAGGGGATCATGGACTGTAAGCAGGGGGCCAACTATGGCGACAATAATGAAAAATAAAATCAGGTAGCCACCGATCAGGGCGATTTTATTTTTTTTCAGCCGTTTGTAAATCAGGTTCCAATTGGAAGCCTCTTTTATAACCTTTGA
>PWGX01000049.1 GCA_003554615.1 Syntrophomonadaceae bacterium | reverse complement strand
TCCCTGGCGGCCTGTTCTTCGCCGGGACCGGCAAAGAGCATGACCTGAATGCCCAGGGTGTCGTGAATCATGTCAATTACGCCGGCAAAGTATGTGCCGGCCCATTTCTTGGTGGCCCAGGTGGAGCCGGGGTGAACTCCCAGCACAGGCCCGGCTGTGTGTTTTGCCCAGAACTCACCGGCTTTTTCCCTGGCCCGGGGATCGAGATAAAGCCCGGGCCATGTTTCCCGGACAGGAACGTTGATGGGGGATAGAAGCTGGAGCACGCGCTCTATTTCCTCCAGCTGGCCAAACATCCTGCTGCAGGTATGAGTGTAGG
The DNA here is from genome assembly GCA_003554615.1 of Syntrophomonadaceae bacterium. Lineage (GTDB taxonomy): Bacteria > Bacillota > Dethiobacteria > DTU022 > DTU022 > B1SED10-74M. The sequence continues at coordinate 8,234 of PWGX01000049.1, read as the reverse complement.
CGGCCCGGTTGAACCGGGGCGAGTCGTAGCCGATGCGGGTGGGGACGCCCGAGAAGGCGGAAACTGCCGCGCTTCTAAAGCTTGCATGGGGAGATACCCACAGGTCGAAACCCTGTCTGCGGATAGAGGCCAGGGTGCGAATCATGCCCAGGGGGCCGCTGTCGCGGCCGTATTTGTCCACTTCCTGGACCTGCAGGCCTGGACTTGGCTTAAAAAGAGGGCCCAGGCCCTTGCGCACGAAATAGGTCATGCGGGCCCCGGGAAACTCCCGGGCCAGATTCTGCAGCAGGGGCAGGGTCAGTACTGCATCGCCAAGAAAGGCTGTCTGCCAGATTCCTATACGCTCAAAGCTCATTTATGTTCCGGGTGAAGATTTGTGCATAAACGCGTCAGCCATACCTGTGCTGCAGCCACTGCCAGGCAGAGGGGAGATCCCTGGCCACTGCCGAAGGCATGCCGGGAACATCAGGGGCACCGGGCTCCATCCACCCGGCCGGAACATGGCTTATGCCCAGCCTGGCCAGGGTCTTTTCGCCCTTGCCTGTGCTCAGGAGTATTGAAGCTGTAAAACCGCAGTTCCGGCCGAAGGCCATATCTTCCTCCTTATCCCCCAGCATTACGGTCTCGCTTGCCAAAATCCCGTGTCTGGCGCGGATCTCCTCCCACATGCCGGCAGAGGGCTTGCGGCAGGAGCATCCCTTATCTGGAGCATGGGGGCAAAACGAGGTGTCTGTCAAAAAAACACCCAATCCGGCAAGCATCTCAAGCAGGGCCTGGTGAACGCGCTGGTAGTCGGCCAGGGAAAAGTATCCGCGGCCGATGCCGCTCTGGTTGGTGACCAGGAAAAGCCTGCAGCCCGCAGCCTGCATGGCCTGCAGGGTCTGCACAACTCCCGGCAGAAAGACGATTTGATCCGGGCTGGACAGGTAGTGCCTGTCCTCGATGATGGTCCCGTCCCGGTCCAGAAAAATATTTAAGTGCTGCACAAGAAATATATTTATTATTAAACCATGATGTCCTTGGTGCCCGGGGCCGGACTTGAACTGCAAGCTTAAGACACCGCTATAATTGTATAATTTTTATTAGCTTGACTGAAGTACCCGCAATTGTACCCGCATTCTTTTTTGTTTGAAAAGGCAGTTGAGGTAGTGTTGTTAAGATACGAGGTGGGCAGGTGACCTTGTTTTAACTTCTGCGGTTTTGCCGTATATTTTAAGTGCTGTAATTGAAGTATGTTCAACTATATCAGCAACATATCCAAAGCCATGCAGGCCGTATTGCATTTGCCCCGAACCTTATCCAGCAACAGTAAGTATCCTCATCTGCTATGGTCACAGATTTTTTTCTTGCTGCTGGTGCTGATTTATGTACAACCAATGACTGTTTAATTCAAGCATTGATTTCCAAGACCAGAGAGTTCACCTCGTACAACATTGCACCTTCCGAATCTTATGCTTGCTGGATCTTTCAGCCCCTCGGCTCCACGCCATGCTCCACCGGAAAACCTACACTGATCTCAGCAACATGCCCAAAGCCATATAAGGCCATACAAGGCCGTATTTCATTTGACCCGTACCCTAACCCTGGGTTTTGGCTTGGAAGGGCCTCTACGGGGCTCCTGTGGCCTTTAATGAGCACTTTAAATTTGCTTATTTGCCCAGATATCTTGATGGCCCACCGGCAATCCTGCTCAGATCTTCACTTTATTCCTGTTGAAAACTTGCCAATAATCTTTTGTTCGGGACTTACTTCTCACCATCGAGCATATCCTGGTGGAACCTCCAAACTAAAATGTCTTAATTATGCTGGTTTGAATTGGAGCTGCCTGTCTTTTCATGGATACTGAACCAGGGCCTGCAGGGTCGAAGTAGATTCCTGGTATCCATGATTTATTACTTGATTTACAGGCCTTACCATGCCAATGTTCTCAGGAAATCATTATTGTAATAAAAGGCAGTTTTCAGCTGGTTCGGGTTGCGGGCAATATGAGTCTTTACAAGGGATATCAGAAAGCAGAAGATATCGAAGAATCCAGGAGATCAGGCAAAGAGCAGTGGAAGCTCAGGTCCAGGAAGAAAACCTATGAACCGGGACTGGTTTCATTGATAACCCACAGTGGTACAGGTTCAGAGACTTTGTTTGTCCAGGATGATGATTACCTGGTAATGCTTGGTCTTCTCAGGGAAAGCGCGGAAAAATTCAATATCAGTTATTACGCCCTGTCCTTACTGCCCAATAAAATCCTCATGCTCATAAGGCCCGGGGAAAAGAATCTGGTCCAGGCCACAGGCTGGATATTTTCCAAATACGCGGCCGGATTCAATCAGAAGTATCAGCGCCGCGGTCATTTATTCCAAGGTCGCTACCGTCAGTCAGTCTGCCTGGACAATGCTTATCTTCTGGCTGCCTCAGTCTATATTCATGTTCACCCGGTGAAATAGCTTGATATTATGTATTATACATATGTGTTGATTAGCGAAGTAGATAATCAGCTATATTCAGGGTTTACAAAAAATCTCAAGCTAAGACCCGCCCGGTTAAATCCGCAAAGCGGGCTGCAAAGCAGCATTTAACTGGGTAAAAGCAGCATGAAAAGGGTTTAGTACCATCAACAAAGAACAGGAGACCCTTAAGGTTAATTTATTACGAGGCTTGCTTGAGCCAAGATGATGCCACACGGCGAGAAAAATATTTCAAAACTTATCGCGGCAGGATGTTTATCAAAAATAGGCTCAAATCTTATTTCACCGGGTTCACCCGGTGAAATGTCGCAAAGCGACTCCTGCTCTGGCAGGATTTCACACGGGTAAGCCCCGCCTGCGCGGGTCTTGTAAATTCACCGAATTCATATAAATGGTCATCCAGTTCGCTTTACTGCAGCGCAAAGCCTAAAAAATCCTTTATTGATCCAGAGCCGGTTTTGCGGCTGATAGACGCTGAGCAGTCCGCTGCAAGAAAGAAATACGGGCTCATTCTGAAAAAAGCTCTAGGTGCCAGGCCGGATCATAACCTGGAGCAAAATGGTGCCATTGAGGAATTTTGTATTCGACTGGCGGATTTTTTTCCTGATCTGTTTACAGAAATATCCAAAAGAGCCGCTGAGGACCAGGGGGAGGAAGTTTCCTTTCTGGAACTGGCTAGACTTGAGCGCATGCTGAAGAAAAAGAGCCAAACCAGCCCTCGGTCCAGGGGAAGCAGAGAAGTCAGAAAATACGTAGCGCAGCAACTTCTGGCCCGGGGGTTCAAGAAGACTGAAATCGCTGAGCGTCTGGGAATTTCACTCAGGTCTGTGTTCTATATCCTCAATTCCAAGTCTAAACACTCATCGCCAGTTGCTAAGCCCTCTCATGCCCAAACATAGGTTGTCGGTTGTCGGTTGTAAGTTTTAGTGACTCTTGAAACCCTGTAATAAAAAATAAGAAACTTAGACAGGATTAACAGGATGGATAGGATAATCAGCCACCGGCCGGAAGCCGCTGACTGAAGATTTCCATCGCCAAGGGCGAGTGAAGATCTTTTAGCCCGCCTTCCGGGCGGGATAAAGTGCATTCTCTCTTAATCAGTCTCTTAATCCTGTAAATCCTGTCAAAAACTCTTTGCTTTAAAGCATTAAGAATCTTTAGACAGGATTAACAGGATGTACTGGATAAGCGCATGCTGGCCAGAAGCCAGCACACGCAGATGCCATCGCCTGTCGGCGAAGTAACAATTTCTTGTTGCTGCGAAGCAGCTGATTACCTTGAGGCCAGACTTCAGGGCTGGACTCAATAAATCCATTAAATCCTGTAAATCCTGTCAAAAAAGCTCTTTGCTTTGAAGAATGAAGAAATTTAGACAGGATTAACAGGATGGTCAGGATAATCAGCCATCGGCCGGAAGCCGCTGACTGAATTTACCATCGCCAAAGGCGAGTGATTACCTTTTGGCCTGGCTTCCGCCTGTCCCGTTTAATTGCTCGCAGAGCAAGCCTGAAAGGCATTAAACTGGGAGCCAGGTCAAAAATGTTCATGCTTATCAGACTCTTAATCCCGTAAATCCTGTCAAAAAAGGTCTTAAACTTTACGATTTTAAAATGAAACATGAGGATCTAACCCGCAAAATCATTGCCTGCGCATACAATGTACATAACAAGCTTGGCTTTGGTTTCCTCGAGAACGTATACAGGCGGGCGATGATGATTGAACTGGCCAGAATGGGGCTGAAAGCTGAAGAAGAAAAGCCCCTAAAAGTTCATTATGATGAGCATATTGTCGGTGACTTTTCAGCGGACATCCTGGTGGAGGATGAAGTCATAGTTGAATTGAAATCAGTTCAGCAGTTCGCCATAGGCCATGAATTACAGCTTGTAAATTACTTGAACGGGATAAAGCTTGATATCGGTTTACTGCTCAATTTTGGCCCCAGAAATGTTGATGTGAAGAGGAAATACAGAAAAAAAGAAATTGAAGAGGATTAGACAGGATTAACAGGATGGTCAGGATAAGCGTATGCTGGCCAGAAGCCAGCACACGCAGATGCCATCGCCAGAGGCGAGTGATTACCTTTTGGCCTGGCTTCCGGCTTGTCCTGTTGAATAGCTCCAAGAGCTAGCCCGCAGGGCATTCAACCGGGGCCAGGACAAAAATATTTACTCTTATCAGACTCTTAATCTATGCCTGCCACGCGTTTTTGGCATGGTAAATCGTGCCTGCCCCGTGTATTTTCTTCCAATACACTGGGGTCAAAAAACTCTTTCTCTTTGCCTGATTCTTGAAAAATAAAGAATCAAGGCAGAAGAGTTTTGGCCGCCCCAGTGAAATAGGAAGAGATCTCACGGGGCAAGCTGATCTCGCAGATCTACGCAGATGGAAGAAATAAAAAACACTTACATCTTATTTTTTATTACATCTTAACGGATTCTATGGTGGAGGAAAAAACCATGGGCATCATCTTAAATCCGCAATATGTGGTAGATAACGAACAGAGCACCAAGGCCGTCATGTTGAGTATAGAAGAGTGGAGTCAGGTTTTAGAAGCACTTGAGGAACTTGAAGATATCCGGGCTTACGATGCAGCCAGGGCAGGATCCCAGGAAACGGTACTGTTTGAAGAGGCAGTACGGCAGATCCAGGGGGATGACCAAGAATGACCTATACGATTGAGATCCTGCGCTCCGCCCAGAAAAAACTTTCAAAGATTGAGCGCAAGGAGCAGTCGCGTATCATTGAAGCAATCCGAAACTTGGCAGAGAATCCCCGGCCTCCTGGTTGTAAAAAACTTTCCGGTAGACCAGCTTGGCGAATTCGAGTTGGATCTTGTCGCGTTATATATGAAGTGCAGGATGATAGCTTGCTGGTTTTGGTCATTGATATTGGTCACCGCAGGGAAATTTATCAAAAATAATATGCAGTGCGGCAGACTGACGCAGGTAAATGCAAAAGAAACTTCTTGATCAGCGGAGATCTGCGCAATCAGCGTTAAAAAAATCTTTCTCTTTAAGACATGAAGAAATTTAGACAGGATTAACCCAGATTAAATGAAAAGAAATTTAACCGGGCAGGCAGGATGTACTGGATAAGCGCATGCTGGCCGGAAGCCAGCACACGCAGATACCATCGCCAAGGGCGAGTGATTACCTTTTGGCCTGGCTTCCGGCTTGTCCTGTTGAATAGCTCCAAGAGCTAGCCCGCAGGGCATTCAACCGGGGCCAGGACAAAAATGTTCATGCTTAACCAGACTCTTAATCTAAGCCTGCCACGCGTTTTTGGCGTGGTAAATCGTGCCTGCCCCGTGTATTTTCTTCCAATACACTGGGGTCAAAAAACTCTTTGCTTTACATCTTACAATGGTAAAAGATTTCTTCATCGTAGGCTCAAATCTTATCAGGTTAAAAAGGACACTCTCGTAATTCACAAAAGGACTTCCTGAGATTTTTATATATTGCCCGTGGTTCGCTCGAGGAGCTCCGGTACTTTCTATTACTGTCCAGAGATCTGGATTTTATTAATAAAGATAAGCACTTGGAACTTGAAGAAAATTGCCAACAGGTCAGTAAGTTATTGAATGGGCTCATTAAATCTTTATCTTAACCTACAACTTACAACCTACAACCAATAACCAATAAAATAATGATACTGGATGCTTATAGAAACAGCATGGGGACAGTCCCCGATGCCAGAAGAAATAGGAACGTAAAGCCATGTATGATATTGAAGGAATAAAACAAGAAATTTTAGAAAGGCTTCGGAGCATTGATCCTGAGCAGGTTGTGCTTTTTGGCAGTTATGCTCATGGCCGGCCAGGACCAGACAGTGACATTGATCTGTACGTGGTCACAAAAGACAAATTTATTCCTCAGAGTTATAGTGAAAAGCGAGAGCTGGTGCGACGTGTATCCAGGCCTTTGAATGAATTGCGTCAGACAATAAGTATGGATTTAGTGGTGCATACTTATGCTATGCATAAAAAATTTTACTCCTTAAACAGCTCCTTTGCCAGGGACTTGCAAGAAAGAGGAATCAGAGTGCTATGAGCAAGGAATCTGCCCGGGCATGGCTGGAGTCAGCACTGGCTGACCTGAAAAGCATTGAGTATATCAAGGACGATGATTTTTTGACCCATATGGTCGCTTTCCATGCCCAGCAGTGTGTTGAGAAGTGTTTCAAGGCCATGCTTGAGTACGCCGGCCAAAGAGTACCTAAAGAGCACTCCACCTTAAAGCTCTATGGCTTGGTGAAAAATGAATTGCCCGCAGACTTTGAAATCGACATGTTGACGGATCTTGATGATTTATACATAGAGTCCAGATATCCAGGTGACCTTGGATTGTTACCCCATGGAAAACCTACAAAAGATGATTCAAGGGAATTTTTTGAGTTTGCACAGTATGTTTTTGACACGGTAAAAAAGCATATACAATAAGTGGTTAAAAACTCAGGATCAGACCGATGCCCAGTTTGAATGGGAAAAGGACACTCTCGTAATTCACAAAAGGACTTCCTGAGATTTTTATATATTGCCCGTGGTTCCCTCGAGGAGCTCCGGTACTTTCTATTACTGTCCAGAGATCTGGATTTTATAAATAAAGATAACCACCTGGAACTTGAAGATAATTGCCAACAGGTCAGTAAGTTATTGAATGGGCTCATTAAGTCTTTATCTTAACCTACAACTTACAACTTACAACCTATATAACCTACATCCAATAACCTACCTCTTTAGTGGGTTGAAGCAAACAGTTCATTATATTATACAATCCCGAAAAGAAGGCTTGGACAATGCAAAAAGTTCTGGTGACCGGGGGAGCCGGGTTTGTCGAGGGTTTCCGCTCTAGCCGATAAATGATAACAGATAACTATACAGTCAATGTCAGACCCAATATCTACAGCCAAACCCTATTCCCTTAACGGCATCCAGAGCTTTATTAGCCGCACCTGGAAGAGCAGGTTTGTGCGGAATGTGGCTGTGGTGGCGTCGGGTACTGCCGGGGCGCAGGCCATTGTCATCGCCTTTTCGCCCATTATTACCAGGCTGTACGGGCCGGAGGCTTTCGGCATCCTGGGTACGTTCATGGCTATTGTGGCCGTAATTACGCCCATTGCCGCCCTGTCCTATCCCATAGCCATAGTCCTGCCCAAGGAGGAGAGCGATGCCAGGGGTATAGCCAGGCTTTCCGCCTACATAGCCCTGGCTGTCGCCGCACTGACCGCTCTGGTGCTTCTGGTATTCGGAAATCAAATAGTAAACCTTCTCCAGGTCCAGGAGGTCAGCTCCTATATCTGGCTGCTTCCTCTGGTGATACTCTTTGCCGCCTGGCTGCAGATAAATCAGCAATGGGTGATCCGGAAGAAGCATTTCGGGCTCAAGGCCCTCGATTTAGAGGGTGAGAAGTTGGGAAGATTAGAGGAAAGAGGATTTAAGTTTACAGAATGGGTCCGGCCCCGATGAAATGGGCAGGAATTTCATTGGGCAAGCACGGAGTGTGAACTTAGAACGGCAGTTTGATATGGATACGATGCCAGCAGGTAACGAACAGCGTGTGTTTCGGGCCAGGTATAAGATTGATACACCTGGTCTCGTGTCACACATTACCCAGCGGGCTGCCGGGAAAGAGCCTTTGTTTCTGGATGACCGGGATTATCTGACTATGTTGGGGCTCTTCAAGGAAAGCTCGGAAAAGTTCAGTCTTGATTATTATGCCTTGTGTCTCATGCCCAACCACACACACGCTCTTTTAAAGCCAAAGGAAAGGAATC